>JAFUEE010000168.1 GCA_017464085.1 Pseudomonadota bacterium | reverse complement strand
GTGTGGGGGAAACCCTTTCTTTTGGCACAAAAGAAAGGGTTTCCCCCACGGTTTTCTCCACAGAGTCTCCACCTCAGCTCACACAAGCGGATGACGCACAAATCCCCAAGATGTCTCGCGCTTTTCCCAATCCTCGCGCGATATTTCTATATTCTCACGCACAAGCGACACCACGCGATCGCGATACTTTTCTGATTCTATGATTGGCAAAATTCCAATATGACCAGCTTCATAATTTAATGTCGGCGATATAATCTCAAGTATCTTCAAGCAAACAACCGAATTTAAAAATCCAGCGTAATAATACATATCTTCCGCATTCTTAAAAAATATACTGCATCCAGAAACATCATACAAAAACCCCTTCGGAAAATATCTAAAAGAAACACATCCACTCGATATCTTTGACCAGCTCAAACATGGGCTAAAATAAGTATCTGGATTTTTAACTACATAATCCGGCGTTTTCAAATAGGGATATTTTGTCAATACATCATGTTTAATCTCTCTGCCATCATGCTGATAATTGACAACATAATCCTGATTGCCATACCATTTGCGAAATTCACCGCCCTTGTTATAGGGAAACCATTTGATATCGCTCGCGAGCGCAGTCTGCCGGTCCAGACCAAAACCAATAGACGACAGCTGTATCTCATACCAATGACGCAGATATTTATGATTATCTGTCGTCGCCATCCCCTGGCGAGGCGTTGCATGCACATTTAATGTATGCGAGGCGCGAAATGCAGAGAGCAGGGAAGGACTGACCCAATAGCCAATCACGCACCCGGGAAGCGCTTCAAACAGCGATGACGACACCTTATATCTATAGGAACATTCAGCTTCAGAAATCGCCTCCAGCAGTTTCGCATTCTGACTGGATAAATCACCTGTATAGTCTTCAAGCCTAAAATATACACCGACTCGCTGGGATATATTTTTCTGTACCACAAACGCGCAGACATCGACCGTCGCTTCGCTAAAAAATGAACCCTTTGCCAGCTGGACAAGCGTCGTGATCGAATGCTCTTTGATGATATAACGACGCAGCGGTTCATAACTTTTAATAAACATCCAAACATTCGGCGTCATCAATCCCGCATAGCCATCCGATCGACAAAATTGAATGCATTGGTAGATAAATACGCTGAACAGATCGCCTGAATAATTCTTATAATATTTTTTAATATATTTCTTTAATTCCTTATCAAATTTATTCATATAGGGCGGATTCGTGATGACCGCCACATAATGCGAAGAAAGCAGGCGCAACACATTCAAGTGATTGCGAAACATCCGAAGCGAATAATCATAAGGATATGCTTTTTGAGCTTCAAGTTCCGAAATTCTCTGTTCGAGCTTTTCAAACGATACATCAGGCACCTGCAAGATCGATCCGAACTCTTCCGCATTGGACATCGCCTCAAGAACGCTCGATACATCCGCACGCAATTCGCGATCGGTGCCGCAAAAGCTTTCTATAAATCCATCCTCGCATTCTACGCTATCGACACATGCATAGATCTGCAGCGCAACGCCGCGCGTATAAAAAAGCCTATCATACTGGCAGCATTTCATCGTGACTGCAAAATGCGCCAGGCGCACAGCGCGCGCATCAATGTCCAGGCCATACAGGTTATGCCGCGCAATCTCCACGACTGCAGCTGCTTCTGAATAGCCACACTCTCGATAGATCTGCACCAAAATATCAATCGTATAGACTAAAAAATGCCCGGCGCCCACGCATGGGTCAAACACAGTCATATCCTGTGGCGCAATATCACTCCCCTTTTGGATATTTTCGACATGCGGCACATCATATTTTAACTTCGCTGATAACTGGCTTTCCGGATGATGCTCGATCCAATATCGCCCGACAGAATTATCAACGATATATCGGACAATCCAGTCTGTCGTAAATAGCTGCGTCGCCACAGGAATATCTTTTTTGGCGATAGATTTGCCATAGAGCGGATCGACAACCGCATCATGTTTTTCCGATATATAATATTGATACAGCCAGCCGATGATCTCGATCTGCCCATGCTCGCGCTCGATATCAAAATATTCTTCAGGAATATCAGAGATCAGGCGATCCAAGACACTGCCGGGCTGCAAGAGGTCATCCGGCAACAGCAGGTCCGTATATGCCGCAGCCCCGGCAAATATACAGGGCAGCACATCCGCGAGCTTTTGGCATTGCGCGATCAAAATATGTCGATAAAGCGCATCCGCCCCCTGAAGCGCCATCATCGATCTCGCAGTTTCGTCCCCGACAATCCCGGACTCAAGCATATCGCCGGCAACCTGCGGCCCAAATTTGCCACGAGAATCCCGAAAGACGCGCCAGCCGCTCGGCAGATATCCGTTCACCTCCATATATCGAAGCGCGCAGAAGCGGATGAACCAGATATATGCCGCCTCCTCGACGACATGTTCCATCCCCTGGCGCCCGATATCCGCGACAAACGCGCGGCACATATCCGCCTCAGCCTGCGGAAGCGAAGCAATATCACACATCAAGCGAACAGACCGGTTCCCCTCAACATCCACATAGCGCATCGCGCGCTCACGCACGCGCCGCACCAGTGCCTCATGTGCCCAGACCGCATATTTCTTGACCGAGAGTTTGTCCATTTTTTTCGCAAGCAATCAATCGCGCGAAAGCACCGCCAGAATGCCCCCACTCATGGCTGAGCGCGCACGCGCGAGCGATATATTTTAGCACGCCGAAATCACGAAAAAACCGGCGCGTATGGCGAAAGCCATAGCGCCGGCCAACAGCGGGCGTATGGCGAAGCCATAGCCCGTACCAAATCTATATAAATAACAAATTTATATTTATATAAATCACCACTTGTTCCAATGGATTTTCGCGGCATCAAACTTGTCTTTGGCAGACGCTGTGCCCGCAGGATGCCCGATAGGTATCACGCAGAAAGGCACGATCGATTCATCCAGGCCAAACGTGTCCGTCACGACTTTCATCGGGGAGGGATTCGGCATCACGCCAGTCCACACAGCGCCGAGGCCCAAAGCCTCAACCGCGAGCAGGATATTTTCAGTCGCCGCAGCGCAGTCCTGAACCCAGAAATCCTTCATCGCGCCGGGAAGCGCACGGGACATATCGCCGCAGACGACGATCGCGGCCCCAGCGGTCTTGAGCATCTTCGCATAGGGCAGCGAATCCGCGAGCGAATCCATCAGCGCGCGGTCATCGACCGCGATAAAGCACCACGGCTGAGAGTTCATTGCCGACGGCGCAGCCATGCCTGCGCGAAGGATCGTCTCCAGATCCTCACGGGTCACGGCCTCTCCGGTAAACGAACGGACGCTTCTGCGCGCCAAAATCGAACTGATCTTTTCCATTTTCTACTCCTCCGTATCTACACCACGGCGGCGCTGAAATTCACCTCTGCCTTGCGAGCGGCGCCGCATCTCCTTGTCGATATTCTCATTGACGCTATCCATGTTCCGCATCAACGGCTCCCCGCCGACCTGCCCGTTGCGGTCAAGCCGCTCCGATCGCGTGCGGCCGGCCGCGGACGGGCGGTTGCGCGGACGGGTGCGGTTCGGCTCGATTTCCCCGCCGTCAAGCTTGTGGAGCGGGCGCATCACGCTGTCGGGCGCCGGCTGATTTGCAGGCACTGGCTCGGGCGGTGTCGCAGGCTCGGCCTTCTTGACAGGCGCGGCTTTCTTGACAGGCTCAGCAGCTTTCTTTTCGGGCTCTGCCGCCTCCTTTTCGGGCTCTGCGGGCGTATCTGCCACAGGCTCGGGAATCGGCGTGCCGCAGTCGTGACGGATCTTCTTCGTCGTGCCGCGAAGCGACAGATGCACCGAACCATCGTCATGCTTTTCGCATACCTGATAGAGCACTTTCATGTTGTTCTCGGTCAGCCACTCCTGAGACGGCAGAATCACCGCCTCGATGTTCAACGCCTGACCGCCGCCAGTCTTCTTCAGCGAGACATCGCCGTTCACTTCGAGCCGGATATCCGGCCCATCAGTCGTCAGCGAATGAATCACAAGAAGATCGTCCTTGAGCTCCAGATGCGCTTCCACCTTGCCAAATACCGTAAAAGGTATCTCGATATAGGGCAAACCGGCCATATCGAGCTTGATGCGCTTCGGGCAAAGCGCAGTATTCAGCGAATTCAGCTTGAGATCGAGGCCGGAGAGCGACGATTTCGCAAGCTTGGCATCGACTGAAAATGCGAGATCACCAAAAATCTGCATCTTCGTCATGTTCGAAAGAAGCGCGAATTCGTTGAGCGAAATGTTCGAGCCTGCCGCGTTGAGCGACATCACCTCCCCGCGTGACTGCAGATCGCCCTCGATCAAGCCGTCCTGCACCCTGAGCTCAAAGTGACCGTTCGGCTTGCCGTTGAGCGACTTGAAGATGCTCGGTTTCACGAACACTTCGTCCACGACGAAAGGCATCGGCTCCACATAGGGCGCGCAATAATAGATATCCATATAGGTGCCGCCGCCTGTCGACAGCGGCGCCTCATCGGAAACAATGCGAGGATTCATCTTAAAACCGCGCGCTGTCACATTCAGAAGCGGGCTGATCGAAATCTCTTCAATCTCCACCGTCTGCTCCTGCTTCAGAGCCTTCTCAAGCTGCTTTTCCGCAAAATGTCTTATGGAATCCGTGGGAAATGTCACAAATATGGCCACTGCGAAAACGACCAGAAACACGAAAATACCCACGACCACGATCAGGATCTTACGTCGCATTCTGCTCCTTCAGTCGGTATGACATCAGCGTGAGTGTCACGGACATCTTGGTATCCGAGCTGCTCGAACTGCTCGTTCGTGTCATGTTGATCTGACGCATATAAATCGGCGCGTCAAGCTTCTGTATCTCCACAAGGTATTCAAGAAATTTTGTATAGTCGACATTCTTGAGCGTCACATCGACCTCTGTCTCTTCGACGCCGGAATCATCCACCTTGCGCGCATCTTTCGGTGTCACGCTCACATCGCTGAAGCCAAGGCTCGATGCCATGCTCGAAAGCTTGTTCGAAATCTTGCTGTCCGCATTCTCCAGGCGCTCGCGCATCGCCGCCTGCTTCGCCTGATCCAGCTTGTACTGCGCCTGATTTTCCGCAATATAAGTCAGCGACCGGCGATAGTTTTCCGTCTCAGTTTCCAGCTTCTTGATGTCCTTATACATCGAACTGAAAATCATGAACACGATCATGCACGCGACAACGATCACCGCACCCACGATCATGAATCGCTCGCGAGGCGCAAGCGCGCCCCACTTCTCGCTCACCGCATTGCCCGCAAGCATGTCTTTGTGCTCGCGTATCGTGCTGAGCAACCCGCCCACATCAATATCAATCGATGGCATTATCGCCTCCCGTCGGGCAATGATTTGCATTCACGCTCAGCGTGAACGATGTACGGTCCTTGACTTTTGATGTCCTCGGCTCGGGAATCTCGTCGGGGAAACACTCATACTGTTCGAGAAGCTGCATAAAGCGCGGCAGGCCCTCATCACCGCCGACTTCACCGCGTATCTTCACGATCTTGCGCTGCATGTCGATTTCAAGCGAATTCAAATCCATCTCGACATCCGCAAGATTGTCATTAATGTTGTTCGACAGCCACATGAAATGTGAAAATGCCGTATATTCGGGGATAAAGTTATAGCTCTGGCTAGACCGTATCTCTTTGTCAATCTGATTGTACTTCAGAAGCTTTTTGCCGAACACGGCCTGCGTCGTCTCCGCAAGCGCGGCCTCAAGGCGATCATGCTCCTCCCGGACCGTCTTGGCATGCGTCACCATCATGAAGATGATCGCGCCAATCAGAATCGCGGCACACGACAGGAGCACCCACTTGTTTTCCTGAAGATAGGCAAGGCTTCCCTTGTGCGCCAAACGCCCACGGCGAAGATTCAGCGGGCATTTGCCCTCGATATTGGCTGCCGCTGCAAGCGCCGCCGCACAGGCATCGAGCGTCACGCCATCCTTCGCCTCCGTCCAGATGCCGAACGGAACGCCTACGGTGCAGGGCACACCCATATATTGAGACATCCAGTCGCCTAATCCGGCAAGCTGGGCGCAACCGCCCGTCAGATAGACATGGGTCGGCTCCGCATGACGCTGCGAAAGATAATTCATCAGCGTCTGGCGAATGCCCTGGAAAAGCACACCGAGACCGCTCGCGCACGCCTGGCCAAGCGCGATTTCATCCACCCCTTCCGTGGCCGAAATCTCCCCGGACTGCAAGCTGCGCTCATACACTGCCCGCTCCGCACCAGGAACCGCCACAAAGCCGCTGCACTCCTTCAAAATACGCGCATCATCCAACGGAATCTGAAAATATTCAGCAATCGCGCTGTCAAGCGTGCCTCCGCCCACTTTCAAGGCTCGCGAAAGCTTCACACTGCGACCTTCGCATACCGAAAGCAACGTCTTGCGCGCCCCGATGTCCAGAATAACATAGACTTCATCGTCGCCGACATCCAACATGCCGGGAAGCGCATACGGCAACGCCTCAGTCGCTGGAAGCACCACATGCGGGTCGATCTGAACGCGCTTGAGCGGCGCCAGCTTTTCGCAAAGCGCCATATAGGGATAATTGATCACGCGAACGTCATATCCCTTCTCGCGCTCCTCACCATCCGCATCCCCTTCGTCTCCGCCGTCCACATACTCCCCCACTTCAAATGCGAGCTGCGCAGAGCCGTCGTTCTTCCAGATATCCATCACCGATGTCGGCAAAATCTTGTCAATCAGGGCCGGATCACTGAAATCAAACATCCGGTGCGTCGACAGCACGATCGTCGGGTCCACGCACATACCGATCGCATCGATCTGCTCGCGCTTCAGCTTCACAAGTCGCTCCGCAAGCTGTTCCAGCGCACGGTCATTCCCCTCGGGGGAACCATCCGATTCAATCACGCCCGACTGAATGATCGATGCCTTCATCTCCGTCTGACACAGCACAAAACGCACCGCATGAGCGCCGATATCTATTCCTACTGTTTTATATGCCATCGCACCCTGTTTTTTTGCCCCTGATGTCCGATCTTCTTCCGGTCACTGCATCACACGCGCAACCGTCTCCAAAACGAAAAAATTTTAAAATTCTATCACACTTTCCGTCACTTTCCTCATATTTTTCTCCCCCATGCTCATCCCCCTTGCCGGCACTTGCCTGCCAACTCACACCAACTGACTACTGCAAACTGACTACTGCCAACTGACTACTGCCTAATTCTCGCGCCAATACAGATACTTGCCACCCGTCGTATTGAAATCAATCACGGTCGTCAGCGTCCGGCGAGTTCCGCCATATTCCCCAACAGCCACAACGCGGAACACTCGCGGCGTGTCCGTCGTGATATTGCTGTATAGACGACTGGCGTTAAACGTCAAATTCGAAAGCCCCACTGACGTCTGCATCATCGCAAGCTGATCCCCGCGATAAATCAGATATGCCGTCGGAGAGTACATCAAAAACTTCGGCACCTGAGTCGAATCCTCCACCATCGCCTTCAGCACCTTATAGAACTCCGACTCACGGCGAAACGGCACCACCGTGCCGTTCGGCACCACATTCGGAATGACCGACGTCTCCCCCATCACGATATACAAATACAGAAGATTCATCGGGTTCGACACGAACTGCTGATACCCCTCAAGCGCCATCGCAAGCGCAAAAAGCTGCGTCCCGATCGTCGGGTCCGAACACGCCCAGATGCGGTTCTCTTTCTGCGCATCCTCCACATCCACCGCATTGCAAAGCACCGAATAAAGCACTTTCGCTGACGCAAGGTTCACATTCACCTTGTTCACTGGATACACTGTGAACGTCTCACGGAACGCCTCCATCAGGTCATCCCCGAAACCCGCCACCTCATACAGCTCGTCAAGCGTCGTCAGCTTCGCATTCTTCACTTCATACTTCTTGCGCTGATCGACATAGAGGCTCGTCTCATCCCCGTTCGATTCCTCTCGACGGCACTCGTTATTGATATACGTCTTGTCGCTGTCCGCATCCACCCAGTCGATGATCGCCGCAATCTGATCCATCCGATTCAAACGGAAATCCTTCCCGCGCGTGTTGAAAAGCTCGTCATACTCCGGACTCGCTAGCATCATGCACACCTCGTAAAGATCCGCTTCCGATACGCCGGTCGAAAATTTATTCAGGTTGATGCGCCCTTCCTCAGGCGACACTTTCACCGTAAAATCACCCGAATCCTCCCCCATCGCCTCCACGCCGGCATTGTGCAGGTTATAGCTCGCAATCGTCATGTCCGCATTCGGCACGTCCACGCTCACAATCCCCGTCTTGAACGGCGTCATCAATATATCCATGATCTGATACAGCTGGAAATTCGACTTCTTCAGGCGCATCCCAAAAAACTCGTCCTGCTCCAGCTCATACTGATACGTCAGCATCAAACGCCCAAGATTCAGCGCGCTCTTCGCCTTATAATACGCCTTCAGGTCGTCCCTTACGTTCGCCGCAATCGAATAACTCACCTGGCTGTTCGTAAACCCAGACAATACCGTCGCACTCATCACCGCGATATATGTCAGGACTAGCAGCAATGCGATCCCCCGGCGCTTCGATTTACCCATCGGCACAAGGTCACCGTTGAGCTTCCGCCAAAATCCTGCGCACACTTGCGCCGTTTTTCTCACTTTCGCGTTCATCTCAAAAATCCAGTGCTGTCGTCAGGTGTATCTGCGCCTGCGTCGTGATCAGCATCGTCTCCCCGGCTATCATCGGATCGTCAATCTCAATCTCAATCCGAACACGGCTCGGCAGACGCCCCTTATAATCCGAATGCTCCGTATCCCACGAATCCACCCAGCCGTCACTTCCAACGGCCAGCTCCGCCTTGCTGTCATCCCAGTACTGAAGCCGAAAACTCAGCACATTGTCAAGCAGCGGCAATATCGTCCCACCCTTCGTAAAATCATCGTTAATCGGCGCCTGCTCACGGCGCACAAGATACGGCACTGTCTCCCCGTCCTCATTGCGCATATCCCGCACATAATACGAAATCTCGCTCTGATCCCCCACCTTCTCGTCCCGGAACATGCGGACATATCCCATGCTCGTAAAATCCACGCGTTTTTCGTCCCCCACAAAACCGGTCTTATACCGTATCTCCGTCTGCGTTTCGTCATCGCCGTGCTTCGTGATGAACGCCGTGGACATGTCGCGAACAATGCGGTTCACCGCCTGCTCCACGCCATGCAAACGCTCGTTGATGTCCTGCATCCGCTGCTGATGGCTCACCGCAATCGAATACGATCCCCACCCCATCGCCATCACGCCCGTCAAAAGCGCGACCGCAATCATGATCTCGATCAGCGTCATACCGCGCCGAATATAACGCTTTTCGGGGGGATCCGCTTTGGCCTCACGGCCATACGCGCATTCCCCCCGCGCGGCTTTGGCCTCACGGCCATACGCCGCTCCCCCCGACGCACCACATGCGCCACGCCGACTCTCCATGATCTTTCCTGACGAAATGCCTGCCATCTCTGCCACCATGCACATGATGCTACATCTGACGCTCACTGAGGAAATTCTGAACAATTGCATAATCTTCAATCATGATATCGCGCAAATCCGCTCCCCTTGCCCCATCGGGGAAAGGGGTCGGGGGTTAGGGGCCAATTAATCAGACTTTCCCTGACGAGAACCGCTGCCGCCGCTGCGCCCAGTGCCGCTGCCGCTGCGCCCAGAACCGCTGCCTGAATTGCTCCCGGCCTTGCTCCCTGATCCCGAGCCTGACACCTTCTGATGCACCGTCCCCGGCTGATTCAGCACGGTTCCGGCCGCTTCCTTGTCCGTGCCGTCCGCCCCGGTCGTGCCTGATACCGCCGCACCACTCGCGCCTGACGCCGCATCCACCTCCAGAATCACCACGAACTGCGTCACTGTCAGCGTCTGCTCCACACCCAGATAATCCCAGCGCGTCGTCAGCGTGATCTTGCGTATCCGCTGCCCCAGCTGATTGATGATCGTCGGCATGAAACTCACCATCAACGGCAAAAACTGCGTGATCGTCGTATTGCCGCTCAGCGTCCCGCCCTCATCGCCGCTGCCGTAAAGCTGATTCGTCACGTTCTCGACAAAATCATTCGCCGCATCATCCGAAAGCTCGATCGACTGCACCAGCGCTTCCCATTCGATATCCTCATACCCCTCTTCCCCAAAATCACCATGCATCTCCTCGGAATATTCTTCAGATACCCCCTCGTCCGCAATCTGACGCTGAACCTCATACTCGATGTCCTGCATCTTCGCGCGCGTCAGCATCGTCACGACTGACGTGTTGTTCGCATATCCCATCAATCGCTGCGATGTCGATTGCGTGCCGAGCAATACGCCCATTCCCATCGCCAGGATGAAGATCGCAATCATCAGCTCCAGAAGTGTAAATCCCGAACGCCTCAATCGTCTTCCTCCACTTCAAAAAACGTCGACGAAATCTCCACGCGACCGGGAACCACAGAAGACTGCCCCGTCAGCGGATTCACCGTGATCGTATAGACCACGCCATCTTCACGCCCTTCTGCCGCCGCTTCATCCCCCACATAAATCACGGCGCGCTCAACAAAACCGTTCGAAAAGAAATTCATCGTCCCAACGCCAGAAGTCTGAAGCTCGTCGTGATGCGATGTCATGATCCCCACAAAATACACGCCATCCGCAAGCTGCGCATCCTCTCCCGACAAGAATTGGGCATCCACAGGCGTGCGCGTCACCGTACCGAACTTCGAATCCTCCGCATCCAAACGATCCGCAAGCCCCGATCCGCGTCGAAATGCCTCCGTCTGCGACGATTTCATCGTCGTCCCGCGAAGCTCATCATCGCTCAGACCGCCGGACAGCTCCAGCTCCTCCACATAGTATCGCCGCTCATCAAAATCCAGCTTCATCTGAAGCGTCATGTTCGACGTCGCCGCAAGCGTGAACGTGTAGCGTATCGACGAACTCAGTTTCAACGCCTCCCCGCTCACATCCGCTGCACCGAGCGCGCCTAGACCTATCGTCGCCACTGCCATCAGGCTCGCGATCAGCGCCACCACAATCATGATCTCGATCAGCGTCATGCCGGCGCGATGAAACTTAGGCTTCACCTCTCTCTTAAAACGTGTAACCAACATTCAGACTGAACCCACCCAATGGATCACCGCGACGGCGATTCAATATAAATCCATAATCGATCACGATCGGCGGTATCGCCTCACTGATCAGCCAGCGCAATCCCAACCCTGCTGTATAACGCATCTGGTCCACAAATAGTTCCCGCGCAAATTCCGCCCCGCCATAATGACTCGCTTGGAACTGCGTCAATGACCCCATATCCACAAACAATGCGCCATATATGCCCATGCTCTCCCATACGGGAAATCTCAGCTCCGCCGTAAAATTCAAAAGCGCTTCGCCGCCTCCGGCCTCTCGCGTCGCAAGGCTCGGCAAGAGGTCGTTCACAAGTCGAGGCCCAAGCGCCTCATTGTCATACCCGCGCATATTCAAGCCGCCAAGAAAATAACGGTCAATCAGCGGAAGCGTCTGATCCTCCCCGAGAAAACTCAGACCAAGGCGGAGATTAAAGGCAAGCGTGAAATATTGCAAAAATGTGTACACATAGGAAACGCGCGCCTCCGGCTTCACATAAAATCCGACCGCGTTCGAATACGCGAGCTTGACCTTGCCCTCCGCATAAAATCCATACTTCGGCGTCAGCGGATTATCACGGCCGTCATAGTGCATGCGCGGCGTCAGCGATACCGTCAGCATCTCGCTGTCTTTCGAAAACGGACAATCCATAAAAAATGACACCGGATAACACGCATGATAGCCATCAAGCCCTGTCGTGTCCCCCACTTCAGACCCCGTCCTCGAATACTCCAGCTCAAACGCAAGCGCCGTAAACCAAGCCTTGCTCACGTTCCACTGAAGTTCCACCAGCCAGCCGTACTGCTCCTTGTTCGTATCCGGAATATAACGCAAATCATAGAACAGCTGCGTCACGATATTGAAACCGCTCGCGGGAATCACGGGAATTGACAGCGTCAGCAGCGTAAAGAAATTCTGGTTGAACTTCTGCGTGAACACGAACTCCGTGTTGTTGCTCACAAATCGCGCCTCAGGCATCACCAAAAGCCTCAGGTCCCACCCCGTCCCCAGAAGATTCGCCTCCACATACTCCATCTCCCCGGTCAGAACCCAGTCGCCGCCCGTGTACTGAATGCCGAGCGCAAAATCGAACCAGCGACGCTCCCCTTCCTCAAGGTTCACGACAAGCGGCACCTCGCGCGCCGTCGATGACGTCGAGTCGCCGTTCACCATCGCCGGCCCAAGGTCGTCATCCACGCCGATCGCGTTCAACGTCGCCGATTTATAAATCGTCCGGCGGCGCAACAGACTGCGTGCATCAATCACCTTGTTAAAATCAAACGTGTCCCCGGTCTCAAACGGAATATCCTGACCGACAACCCACAAGCGAGTGTTCACATTCCCGTGCACGAACACATCGCCGAACGTATATTTCGGGCCAAGCGTCACCTCATATTCCACATCCACTTCAGAACCCGTGATGCCATTCTTCACCACACACGGCGCGCCACTCGAAAGCCCATATTCCGTATCAAAATGACGGCGGCATTTCTCAACACGCCCCTCGCGCGTCTCCACAACCTCGCACAGATCCTCCACCTCATCCGGCAAGCACGCCGTCGGCATCTCGGCTATCTCGCACGTCTCCTCGCTCGCGACGCTCCCGTCTGAACCATAAGACGTGCAGCGCACGCGGTCAGACACCGTCGCATGGCCGCGCGCGCGAAGCTGCTTCGTAATCGCCGCTCGCTCCGCACGGAATGCGCTGTCGCTGAACACATTGCTCTCCGGCTTGTCAATCCACACATCAAACGTATCATACGCCTCGCGGTCTTTATAGCGAATCTGCCGGTGCGCGAAATGAGACTGCTCCCCCTCATGCACCACAAACGTCAGGCGATAACGCCCGCTCTGATCGATCTGCGCCAGCGTCCAGAGCGGAACGTCTGCATTCAAATACCCGTGCTCCCTGTACACGTCCACGATTTTAGCCGCATCATCCGCAATCATCGAACGCTGAGGATACGCGCCAGAACCAAACGCCGAATACTCCTTGCTGCTGATCACCTTCATCAGCTCGTCACGCGAGAGCGACGTCGCACCCGAAAACACAATCTCCCCTATCTCCGCACGCTCCCCTTCTTCCACCTTGAACGTGATCACGTGCGTATGCTCCCCCACCCAGTGCATCTCTCCCGTCACACGCGCCCAGTAATACCCCGCAGACACATACGTCTGCTCAAGCGCCATTGCGGATGCCGCCACCTCCCCATTGTCCACAAAACCGGAACTCTCAAACGTCAGCGCCCCCATCAGCTCTTTCGTCGAAAGCGAATCGTTCCCCTCGATCTCCACATCCCAATGGTACGCTTCCGTGATGTCCAAAAACACATCTACTGACTTCGACTCCGGCACAAGACGCGACACAAACTCAATCTTCGTCTGGTAATATCCCTCGCTGCGGTACGTGTGCAGCACTGCTGAAACCGCATCCTCGATCTCCGCCTTCGTCACACCGCCAAATATGCTGAACCCCGACCGGAACGTGTCCTCGATCTCCGCATACGTCTTCACCTTATGCCCGCGAACATAAACCTTCCCGAGCACATAGCTCTCCGCGTCGCTCACGTTCACGTGCAGATCGACGACATTAGGCTCGACCTCCACCGCCTCAATCTTCACCTTCGCATCAAAATAGCCTTCTTTCACATACACGCGCTCAAGGCTCTTCTCCTGATCCTCTAGCGCCATCTGCATCAGCTTTTCCTTCGGTATCTCGTCCACGTCCATGCCGCGCAATATCGCCGTGCGCGGATAAAGCACGCCGCCCGGACGCAATATCATCCGCTTCTTGACCTCAGTCTCATACAGCGAACCATGGTCCTCAACGATGACCTTCCGGATTGTCGTGTGCACCACCGCATCAAAACGAACATTCACGCGCTCCCCATTGAAAGTCAGCGTCTGATGGATGTTCGAAAAATACCCGGTCTTTCGCAGACGTTCCACCGAAAGCGCCAGATCCGCACCGCATACCTGATGCCCGAGCACAAGCCCCGTCACCTTCAACGCCGCATCCACGAACACGCGATTGTCGCAGCGCGGCGCATCGCACTTCAGCTCCAGATCCGACACTCTGAACAGCGCATCCGGCGCAATCCCAGACGCACCCATCGGCTGCGAAAGCCCGTTCCCGCCTGCATCCGACGCTTCCTCTGCTTCCTCCGCATCCTGCGCCAACACTTCGCCGCCGCCGACCGTGCCGCCAAAAAGAACGCCTCCGCGATCGCGAAACGCAAAATCAAAATACGTATCCCCCGCAAGTCCGGCACCATCCGCACTCGCGACGCGCGCCCCCATGCACAGTGCGGACATCCCCGACACACCTGCGAGCATGATCCCCAAAATGGCTTTCTTTGTGATGCTTCGTTTTCTCACGTTCAAAGGCTCCCCAAAAAACCAAAATCTTGCGTAAGTAGCACATTCGCGCACATATTTCGCGTTTTTTAGGACGTGAGAAAATTTTATTAGCAATCTTGTTCAGAGACATTCCACGGAACGTCTTTACATCGGGCGCGGCTATGCTGCGCATACGCCGCGCATGACCGCTGAAATCAAAGGGATTTCAAAATCAAAAAAGTCGCGCCGACCGCGCCGCGAATAAGACAAAGGCCATTGGTGACGGTGTGACGGATATGCTTTACTGAATTCCAGACCATGTTGCGCTCCCAAAATACTTGCAAAACCATGATGACAGCCTCAATCCCAAATACCGGCTGTGTCATGATGCCTTCTCGCACATCTTTGTCACGAGTCTGTCATCGCGTCAAAAAACGCCACACATCCTTGCCCAGCCTCATGGTTACTATTCAGCTGGGGTAAACCCCGTAATCGCAGATAATTCCATAATGCAGCATTCGTTCATCATGCTACGCTAGACTCTTCGCATGATAATCATGACTTCTATCACGCATACTGCTGCCTACTGCCTATTGCCTACTGCCTGCTCGCAAAAGCCTGAATTCCTCAGCAAATGCCTATGGGCTTAAGTTACGCCCCATGTGCGAGCCTACAATTCCGATGTTTGCGAGCGTATCATTTCATGCTACATTGAACTCAGTAGCTCGGGCATCTTCAGACAACAAATCATCACAAGGAAACCATCATGAAAAAGTATCTCATCGCAAGTTTGATTTTCGCCACCTCGCTCTTCGCAACCGCATGCGGAGACTCAGAATACGGCTATGTCCTGATGGAATTTGAGCACCAGGACGCGACCTATGCCTATCTCGGCACCGACGGGGGCAAGGATTACGACGCGGCGTGCATCGAAGACCATGGTCCCGGTTATCTGTCCTTTGTCCCGAGTTATTCTCCGAACGAATACACCTGCCTTCGCACCTGCAAAACGCGCGGCATCACAGAGGGTGATTGCTCGACTGCGAACAACATTTACTATGGCCTGACGGACATCACAGCCATCCTCAAATGCGAAGAATTCGACGGCAAGCTCGTGTTCGTCACATCCGAGCTTCAGCACTGCAACCATGCGTGTACTGCAGATTTCAAGGCGTGCGACTGAAAAAGCGAGTCTGTGGCGTATCGCAGATAGCCACAGACGCCCGGTGTATGGCGGCAAAGCCGCCATAGCCGGGCAAAAAAAAGACACTATGCCCACAGCCACGCCTGAACCTTTTGTTCAGGCCATAAACATTCAAGCCCAGAAACATTGAGATGCGCCGCCGAAAACGGGGCGGTCTTGCGCTCGCCGGCGCAGGCGCAAAAAAAAAGCACCTGACGCATCAGGTGCTTTCAGCGAGGCGGACGGGACTCGAACCCGTGACCTACGGCGTGACAGGCCGTTGTTGTAACCAACTCAACTACCGCCCCAAATGACGGAAAACAAAGCAAGCGAGGCGGACGGGACTCGAACCCGTGACCTACGGCGTGACAGGCCGTTGTTGTAACCAACTCAACTACCGCCCCAAATG
>JAFUEE010000017.1 GCA_017464085.1 Pseudomonadota bacterium | reverse complement strand
GGTTGTTTTGTTGTTGGTTGTGGTGGCCGACATCAGCCGTGCTTTTGAATTGGCTTTGGTAGGCTTGACGAGCAGTGATTGTGTGCTTGATTTAAACCGTTCAAATCGTTATGATTTTAGGTGATCTGGTGTGTTGTGCACCCCAGATCATTGAGTGTTTTGTGGGAGCGAGAAGTTATGTGCAAGATCATGCTGGTTATGTCCGTTATCTGTTTGACTGCTTTTGCAGCAGGGTGTGAGGAGAATGGCATGCTTGTGCTGATGGGTGAGGGGACGGGGGAGGCGGCAGGCACGCCGAATGATCCAACTGTTTCGACGCCACCAGAGACTCCCTCTAATCCAGAGCAGCCGGAGAATGATAAACCGAAGCCGGATCAGCCTGGGACAGACCCGGGGACGCCAGAGCCTGAGAAGCCTGTGATTGGGGGCGTGGGAGATAATTGTGATAAAGACTCTGAATGTCGTGAGGGGCTAATGTGTAGAGATGGGAGATGTGAGGAAAATGGTGATGATGTGGTGGGGGGATGTCCTGAGGGACAAATATATAATGAGACGAAGAAGAGTTGTGTGTCTGATCCTACGACTGGTGCGCCGCCATCATTTGAGCAATGTCAGCCTGATGGATCGTGCGAGGGTGGTAAAGTGTGTGTGAATGGGAAGTGTCTTAATGAATGTCGAGAAAATGATAATTGTAATGAATTGAGTTGTGGATGTCGGGGGGATAAAAAATGTCAGTCTGATGGATCGTGTGAAAAGGAAAGTATAAATCAACCAGAGAGATGTTCCAATGAACATAAAAATGAATATAGATGTAAGGGGAGGGAGATTCAGAAATGTATTAATAATAAATGGGAAATAATTGAAGATAAGTGCACAGATAATGGATATCATTACTGTGGTAATGAAAATTATGAGTTTAATAAGTGTGAAAATAATGAGTATTGTTTGATATATTCTAATGGTGATGCGGATTGTGTGGATACGGTTGAAGAAGGCTCACGCTGTTTCTTGAAGAATAATACTAGGTGTTCTAAGAATGGGAAAAATATATTTGTTTGTGAGGGGGATGATTGGAATATGACATGGAAAAAACAAGATCAGTGTAGTAAGGAAGAAATTTGTTATATGTATTTTTTATCTATAGGTGTTTATGAGAGTTATTGTAAATGATGTTTATAAATTTGAGGCGTAGGGGGAGGAAGATGAGGATAAAGCAGATTTGAAAGAGGAAAATTGAATGTTAAGAGGTACCGAGATATTGTTTGGGTGTATTATTGGGGTATTTGGCTATGGTTGCGAAGACCCTGATATGATTGTGCTCATGGGCAGTGGTGAGGGGAAGGGGGAAGTAGAACCATGTTCAGGAGATAAGTGTGATGTATCGCCTCAGGGGGCATGTGAAATTAAGAAGTGTCCAGATAATACTAAGTGTTTTGTTTCGAGTGATGGTAAGACAGCGATATGCCGCGAGTTGTGTAATAATAATATGGAAGGGCGCTATCGATGTAATGGCGATGTGCAAGAAATGTGTAATGGTGAAGTTTGGGTAGAACAGATAAAAAAAGTTGGACAGGTATGTAGTGAGATTGATGCGGCTGCGTATATTATACCTAATTGTGAGTTGGATATTAAGAATAATGAAATTTCTGAGGATTCGACATTTTGTAAAAATAATATGATGCATGCGTCAAATAATAAGTATTCATTTAATAAAAACGCAGTTTTAAAGTGTAGAGATGGGAGATATGTTATCTCACAAGAATGTAACGATTCAAATAAAAGTAAATGTGCAATGTTCAAAGATGTGAATTTAAATAAAATTGAAGCGCAATGCGTTGATTATAATTCATGTGAGATAGATGGATTGATGAGGTGTTCTGAAAATGATGGTAATAGAAATAAACGTACTCAATGTGATGGTGCGACATGGAATAGGAAATCCTGTGAAGATAATAGTATCTGCGCATATACAGTTGATGGGGTTGCATGTATAAAAAAAGGAATATGTGAAGAGTTTGAATATAAGTGTGATGAGAAATTGAATAAAATAATGTATTGTGAAGAAGATGGGTGGAAAGAGTTTGCTGATTGCGGAAGTGTTAATGCGCACTGCAAAGAGGAAAATGGAGCATATTATTGTAAATCTTGGTCTGATAAGTAACAATATGATATATGGCTCTTACCATACAACATGTGTCCTATCAATTATTACATTAGTACTGGTATGTGGTGATGTTTTGTTTTGAAAAGCGGTTTCAAAAATTTGCATCTGCGCCTGAATTGACTTAGAATTAAGCAGGAAAGTTCTGTTTGAACTTTGATTTTAACGTTATCGTGAGGGCGAGTTGATGAAAAGACGGCAATTGTCGGTATGGTTGGTATGTTTTGGGCTTTCGGCGGCAGTGCTTGGCTGCGAGGAAGATGGGATGATCGTGCTGATGGGGGGAGACAAACAGCCGGTAGCTGAATGCGAGGATGGAAAAACTCAGTGTGTTGGTGAGTTGGAGCAGACATGTGAGAATGGACACTGGGGAGAGGCTATTGAATGTGGGAATGGGGGGAAATGTAATGGGTATAAGTGTGAAGTATTTAGTAGCGATGCGTGTTCAGAAGATGAAGTGCCTGTTTGCGAAGGTAATTCGGTGAAGACATGTGTAGATGGTGAATGGGTAAATGAAGATTGTGGTGAGAAAGTGTGTGTGGATGGGGAGTGTAGGACTGCGCAAGACTGCGAGGGTAATGAAATTATTACATGTGAAGGTAATTCAGTAAAGAAATGCGAGGGTGGAAAACTGATATTGGTGGAAACTTGTATTAATGGAACAGAATGTAGAGAAGGAAAATGTGAGTGTGTTACTGAGGGAAAGATATGTGAAGAAAATAGTATTATGGAATGTAGTGAGGGAAAAATCGCAAGTGAACAATGTACGCATGGGTGTGATAAAACACTTGATGATCCAAAGTGTTATGATTGCCAACCAGGGACGGTTAGGTGTGATGAGAATAGGTTTGAAGTTTGTACAGGTTATGATTGGAATATAGTCGTAGATTGTAATTCAGGCACGTGTTTGACTGATAAAGTTGAGAATGGTGCATATATGGCTTGTAAATGTAAGAATGATGAAGAGGTGGTATGCACAGGCAAAGATTTTAATAATGTGGTCTGTACAGATATTCAAGAGTATAGTGATGGTGATATTACAATTTCATATTTTTATGGTGAGAGCAAAGGATGTAAGGAAGGAATATGTGAAAATAATGAGTGTATGGGGGCAGGGACTGGTAATGCTTGTTTGAATGGCTCAGAGAAATGTGGTGAAAAGTGTTGTGGTGATGGAGAAAGATGCGAGAATGGAATTTGTAAACCTAATAATGAGTGTAGTACATCTGTATGTGAAGGAGGGATGATTAGAGAGTGTCATGATGGAGAATTGATGGAACCTAAATCTTGTGAGGATGGTCTAATTTGTAAGAATGGTGGGTGTGTTTGTGAAAGTTTGAAATATAAATGTGATGGTGGCGTTTTAATGAAGTGTGAGGGAAACGGATGGAAAATGGTTGAAAATTGTAATGATAAGTTGTGTAATCCAAACAGTGGAAAGTGTGAAGGATGTAAAAATGATGAGTATAAATGTACTGGGACAAATTTAATGAGATGTGAGAATAATCATTGGAAAGTTGCCAGCCCGTGTAGCCTGGATCGTCCTTGTAATGCCGAAAGAAAAAGCTGTGATGACTGTGTGACGGGGGAATATCAATGCCCAAGTGATGATAGCCCAGATAGAAAAAAATGTGTTAAGGGTAAATGGGTATCTGATTCTGATGGAAAAGAGTTTAAATGTAAGGAGGGGGAAATCTGTAGCAAATTGGATGGTGGCGCATGTATTAAAAATAAAACGAGGTGCGAAAAAGATAAATCAATATGTAAATCAAGGACTGAAGTGATGACCTGTTCGCAGGGGAGATGGAATGTCACTGAGAATTGTCCTAGTAATGATTATGTGTGTGGTCAAAAAGGCAAGGATGCTAAATGTGTGAATATGATTAAGCCAGAAAGCGGTAATGGACTCTGGTCATGTGATGATAAGTTTAAAGAGTATAAACGATGTGATCAAACGAATGATAATACTGATGGTAATAGCGTTAGAGTATGTAATGCTAGTAAACAGTGGAAGATGGATAAGGATTGTAAAACAAATAAATGCGGATATAAAAATAAAACCATTATGTGCATTGAAAAAATAGATGATAGTAAAGAATGCACTGAATATTCTTATGTATGTAACGATAATAAGGAAAAAGTCCAATTCTGTATAGATGGTAAACTCGAAGACTTTGCAAATTGCAAGGAAGTGGGTTTGACATGCAAAGTTGATCATGAAGGTCAGGCACACTGCGGAAAATAAAACAGCTTCCCCACACTGCCTTTCTTTAGGAAGGGGTGTGGGGGAACCCTTTCTTTTGGCAAAAAGAAAGGGTTCCCCCACGAAAAAATAAAAAAAGGAAAAACTCATGAAATACAGCGATTTTAAAGACATAAAAATTTCGAAGCTGGGCTTTGGGATGATGCGGCTGCCGTTGGGGGCGGACGGCGCGATTGATGAGGCGCAGGTCTGCGAGATGGTGGATTTGGCGCTAGCGCGCGGGGTGAATTATTTTGACACGGCGTATCCGTATCACGGGGGGATGTCGGAGATTGTGGCAGGGCATGCGCTGAACAGGCATGCGCGTGAGAAGTTCATGCTGGCGTCGAAGTATCCGGGGCATCAGTATGCGGATGTGTATGATCCAGCGGAGGTGTTTGAGACGCAGCTGAAGAAGTGCGGTGTGGAATATTTTGATTTCTATCTGCTGCACAATGTGTGTGAGTCGTCGATCGGGGTGTATGAGGATGCGCGCTGGGGGATAGTGGATTATTTTTTGGAGCAGAGGCGTCTGGGGAGAGTGAGGCATCTGGGGTTTTCGTCGCATGCGGAATATGAGACGCTGAAGCGATTTTTGGACAGGTATGGTGCGGAGATGGAATTTTGCCAGATCCAGCTGAATTATCTGGACTGGACGTTGCAGAATGCGAAGGCGCGTTACGAGATGCTGACGGAGAGGGGGATTCCGGTGTGGGTGATGGAGCCAGTGCGCGGCGGGCGTTTGGCGAAGCTTTCGGAGGATCAGGTGGCGCGGATGGCGGCGTTCAGGCCTGAGGCATCGGCGGCATCATGGGCGTTCCGCTGGCTGATGGGGCTAGAGAATGTGAAGGTCATTTTGAGCGGGATGTCAGACATGGCGCAGATGCGTGACAACCTTGCGACCTTTGAGTCGGAGCGTCAGCTTTCGGAGTCGGAGGCGGGGCTTTTGCGTGAGATTGCAGGGGAGCTTCAGGCTATGATTCCGTGCACTGGGTGCCGGTATTGCTGTGACGGCTGTCCGCAGGGTCTGGACATTCCGATGCTTTTATCGAGTTTGAACGACGTGAGATTTTCGCCGTCGATCACGACAGGGATGCGTATGGAGGCGCTTGGGGCGGAGAAGCTTCCGACAGCATGTATTGGGTGCGGGGCGTGTGCGCAGATTTGTCCGCAGCATATCGATGTTCCGGCGCTGATGGCGGAGTTTTCGGAGCGTCTTTCGGGGCTTCCGAGCTGGAAGAAGATCTGCGAGGAGCGGGCGGAAGCGGCGCGTCGCCTGAAGTCATAGCGTATCATTAATATATGTGCCGGCGTATCGTCCGCAGGGCGATAGCCGGCGCAGTGGCGCGTATCGGCGCAAGCCGATAGCGGAGCGAGCCAGAGTTTATATGCCGGCGTATCGTCCGCAGGGCGATAGCCGGCGCAGTGGCGCGTATCGGCGCAAGCCGATAGCGAGCTGATGAAAAGAATGAATTAGGATATATACTACGAGATTAATACATATTGTTACGGGAAGATATTTGATTTTATTAAACTGTTCGTTATGATTAACCAGCTAGGCGTTGGGATTCCTATGGAAGTGCCGGCAGCAATTAGAAGGAGGCATGTGATGAGCAAGGGAAGATTTTTATTATTATTAGCGTGTGCTGGACTGAGCGTGGCAGCATCTGGGTGTGACGATCCTGTGGGGACATCGTTGAGCTCACGTCTGGAGAACGAGATTGACGAGATTGTGTCAGACCAGATGATATGCGATCCGGGCACTAACCGGTGTGTGGGGACGCGCATGGAGGCCTGTGCGGGCGTGAAGTGGATACTTGCGATGGAATGTGGCGCGCAGGGGTGCGACGATGCGACCGGCATGTGCAAGGTTCCGGAAGGCCAGGATGCGCCAGAGTGTTATGTGACGATATGCGATGCAGATCAGAAGACGCTCAACAGATGCAAGAGCGGTAAGATCGAGACGGAGGCTTGCCCGGAGGGGAGCACTTGCCTGGGGACTTCGTGCATCGAGTGCGTGGGTGCGGATGTGCGCTGTCGTGACGGCAATGTGTATGAGTGCAAGGAGAACAAGTGGCAGGTCAAGGAGACGTGTTCGGGGGGGACGGTCTGCGACGCGAATTCGCTGACGTGCAAGGATGCTGCTGAGGCGGCGGAATGCGTGGATGGGGAGAAAACGTGCGAAGGGGAGAATGGGTACAAGGTCTGCGAGTC
Organism: Pseudomonadota bacterium; assembly: GCA_017464085.1. Classification (GTDB taxonomy): domain Bacteria; phylum Myxococcota_A; class Bradymonadia; order UBA4248; family UBA4248; genus UBA4248. The sequence continues at coordinate 22,020 of JAFUEE010000017.1, read as the reverse complement.
GGGCAAATGGTCGAGCAAGTCTTGTAACGCAGGGGAGACGTGCGCGAACGGCGTGTGTTCTGAAGGCGATGAATGTGTATCTGGGGAGAGCGTCTGCGATGGGGATAAGCTGAAATCATGCTTGAATGGCAGGTGGGTGGTGGAGCCGTGCGAGGGCGGCTGTTTCGAGGGCGCGTGTGGCTCATCGGAACCCGGGAAGGTATGTGAGGCAGATGAAAAGCGCTGCTCGGATGACGGGGCTGCCGTGCTTGTATGCGCGAAAGACGGACTTTCGTTTGAGAAGAGCAAGGATTGCAGCGAAGCTGGGGAAAATTATGTGTGCGATGCGACGCATGAATGCGTGAAAGCTGAGGATGCGAAAGTCTGTGTGGGTGATCAGGTCAAGTGTTCTGATGATGTCGAAGGATTTTTCAGGTGCGTGGATGGCGAATGGGGCACAGAGATTTCGCTTTGCGAAGGAGCGCAGATCTGCGTAAATGGCGGCTGTGTGGACAAAATCTGCTCGGCGGGTGATATCAAGTGTGCAGGCAAAGGCTATGTGAAATGCATTGACAATGCCTGGGACGATGCGGTGCATGAATGTGCGCAAGATGAAGCCTGTGTGGAGAAAGACGGGGTATCGGCTTGCCAGAAAGTGACTCAGGGCGTATGCGAGGACGGTGCGCTTCAGTGCGATGCGACAGACAAGGCGCACAAGAAATATGTGTCGTGCGTGGGCGGTCAGTGGGGTACGGAAGTGTCTTCGTGTGACGGCGACAAAATTTGCGAGAATGGCGCATGTGTCGATCCGTGCATCAATGGCGACACGAAGTGTGCGGACAATGTGAGCCTGCAGACATGCAGCAACGGCGCTTGGGGCGATGCTGCAGCCTGTCCTGCGAACGAGACATGCAGCAACGGCGCGTGCGTGTGCAAGGCAGGCGCGAAGAAATGCGACGGCAGGAACATCGTGACCTGCGGCTCGAATGGCAAGTGGCTGACAGACAATGCTGAAAAATGCGCGCTGGGATGCGATCCGACCTCTGAGGCGCCGGTATGCTTTGAATGCGCGAACAATGATGTGCAGTGCACGGGGGAAGGCGATTTCCAGATCTGTGTCGACCACAAGTGGCAGACGTTTGAGCATTGCGGCGGCAAGCAGTGCTGGGGCTCGAAGCAGAACGGCGCGATACTGGCTTGCCAATGCGGCAGTCAGAATAAGCCTGTGACGACATGTTCGGGCGATAACTCGGCGATTGTTTCGTGCGTGACAAAGACCGTGGAAGTGAACGGGGCTAAATTCAGTTATCGCGGAGGCTGGGAGACGACGCTGACTTGTGATGGCGGCAAGTGCGAGAACGGCAAGAACGGGCCTTCATGCTCCTGCCAGGGCAACGAGACAAAATGCGATGGCAACAGCCTTTATAATTGCCAGAACTTTACCTGGACGCTGGTTTCTGAATGCAAGGATGGCTTGACATGTAATGCGGAAATGAACGCCTGTGTCTGTGAGGAAGGCACCTATAATTGCACGGACAATCACACGCAGCAGGTATGCAAGAATGGAAAATGGATAGATTCTGCCGAATGCACGCGCAGCCAGCACTGCAGCAATGCCGATGGCGGTGCATGCATCTACCCAAGCTGCACGGATTCTGAGAGCGCAGGATATGGCAATAACACTTATCTGACATCAACGGTCTGCTTAGATCCTTCCACAGTCCTGAAATGTGAGAACAGGCGGTATGTGATGGGTTCTGTGTGTTCGAAGAGCCAGGTCTGTACCACATCATCGAGCATGATGAACGGAAATTATGCGTATTGTGCGAAAGCCTCTGGTAACAGCGGGACGCAGTGCAATATGATGCAGGAAGGTCAGACGCGTTGCAGTACTGACGGGCAGTCGGTGGAAGAATGCAAGCGTTCGGGCTATTCGTACAAATGGACGGCAACAGCTTGCGGCGATGGCAAGGTATGTGTTGCGAAGACAAGCGGCTATCAGAGTTCGGCATCTTGCGAGGCTAAAGCCTGCGACAATTACAGCTATACCTGCGACAAGGACAAGGTCATGTTCTGCAAGGACAATGCGCTGACTGCGTTCGCGGATTGCGCGAGCGTCGGGCGTGCCTGCAAGGATGGCCAGTGCGTGGCTAAGTAGGCTGATATATGGCACGGCTATCGGCTGCGGCCGATACGCCGTTTTATGAAAGCCGCTATCGCGCTGCGATATGCGGCTTTTTTATTTTGTCAAGCCGCTATCGCGCTGCGATACGCGGCTTTTGTGGTGCCGCTATCGCGCTGCGATACGCGGCACAGGTTCATCGCCATGCGCGAAGGGCGATGCGATATGAGTTTCAGTTACTTGATGATGGCCTTGTCGTAGTCTGCGGGCGGTTCATAGCCGAGGAGCTTGATCGCGGTCGCGGCGATGTTCGAGAGCCGTTTGGGCTCGACGGATTCGTCGATTTTCCAGGGGAGGGTATTCGTCGGATCATAGAGCCAGCAGGGGACGCGGTTGAGCGTATGGCTTGTGAGCGGCACGGGGTTGCCGTCTGAATCGCGCGTGAAGTCGCCTTTTTTCTTGTTGTACTGGTACATTTCGTCGGCATTGCCGTGGTCAGCGGTGATGATGGCGACGCCGCCCATGGCGCGGACTTTTTCGAGGAGCCTTCCGAGGGCGATATTGACGGCTTCGATGGCGACGATGGTCGCGTGGAGGTCGCCTGTATGCCCGACCATGTCGCCGTTGGCATAGTTGATGCGGACGAGGTCATAGTGGTTCTTGTTGAGTTCGTCGATGACAGCATCGGTGACTTCAGCGGCTTTCATCCAGGGACGCTGCGAGAATTCGACGCGATCGCTCTCGACCTCGATGTATTTCTCGAGTTTTTCGTCGAAGTAGCCGGAGCGGTTGCCGTTCCAGAAGTAGGTGACATGGCCGAATTTCTGAGTTTCGGCGGCAGCGAGCGTGCGCAGGCCCGTGGCGCAGAGGTATTCGCCCATGGTGCGGTCGATTGCGGGCGGTGCGACGAGATAGTGCGCGGGGATGTGTGCATCGCCGTCGTATTCCATCATGCCGGCATAGCGGACATCAGGTCTGCGGACGCGGTCGAACTTGGTGAAGTCGTCGGCATCGAAAGCGCGTGAGATTTCAATGGCGCGGTCGCCTCGGAAGTTGAACATGATGACGGAGTCGCCGTCTTCGATCGTGCCAGCGGGTTTGCCGTCACGGACGACGACGAAGGGCGGGAGGTTCTGGTCGGAGATGCCTTCTTCTTCTGCGCGGAAAGTCTCGATGGCTTCGCGTGCACTTGAGAACTTGCGCGCATCCCCGAGGACGTGAGCTTTCCAGCCGCGTTCGACGATGCGCCAGTCGGCTTCATATCTGTCCATCGTGGTGATCATGCGTCCGCCGCCAGAGGCGATTCGGTAGTCGCGGCTGCCCTTGGCATTGATTTCCGCGAGCGCGGCTTCGAGCTTGTCGACATAGATGAGAGACGTCGTCGCGCCGACATCGCGGCCGTCGAGGAGTGGGTGGACGCACAGCGAGCGCACGCCGGCAGCATCCGCATGACGGATCATGGAGAGCAGGTGGTCGATGTGCGAATGGACATTGCCGTCGCTTAGGAGGCCGATGAAATGCAGTGTCTTTCCATCATTGAGCGGTTTTTCGAGCAGCCACTTCCAAGTGTCTGTCGTGTAAAGTTTTTCGGTCTGCACGGCTTCTTCAACGAGACGCGCGCCCTGCGAGAAGACACGGCCGGCGCCGAGCGCGTTGTGGCCGACTTCGCTGTTGCCCATGTCCGCATCGGTCGGCATGCCGACATGCGTGCCGTGTGCGAAGAGGAAAGTCTTTTGTGCGTCTTTGTCGAGCATGTCAAAGACAGGCGTGCGAGCGAGAAACACGGCATCGCTCTCATCTTTTCTGCCTTCGCCGACACCGTCGAGAACGATGATGAAAACAGGTCCCTGAGGACGGACAACATTTGTTTTTTTTAGTGCTTCGAGCATGAATTCCCTCTGTATTTTTATGAACGAATAGGGCTAACATATTCAGCCCCTATGCGACTAATACGCCACGGGGGCGGTGTTCGCAAACAATAATTCAATCATTTAAGGAAAACCGCCAAATGAGATATTTCTGCATCCTTTTGTTCCTTTTGTGGCTTTTGCCTTCGCATGCATTTGCCGGGGAATCTTATGCCGATGTGGAGATCATGAGCCCGCCCAGATGGGATATGGGGCAGATGCAGACATTTTCTGGGACAGTTCCGTCCCGTGCCTGGCTGTTCTCCCGTGGTGAGGAAGAAGTGATGGTTGCGGTCCTCGTCACCGAGGGGATTGTTGGCGGTCTTGAAGGACAGAACTATTCCACGCTTGCTCGCCTGTATGCAGAGGCGGTGATCGGCGGATGGGGCGGCGTGCGTCCCATTGGGAAGCCGGATGGAGAGAAGGCAGTGGGGGCGGAGATGCCAGCTGGCGGCGCGGTGTTCTGTGCGGGGGAGCATGGTGCAAAAGTGCCTGCATCTTTCGGGGAGAAGAAGTTCGAGTATTACACCTGTATGTTGGTTCACCCTGACAAGACCAGGATTGTAGCGGTCACGACCTGGGTGCCCGAAGGAACAGAGGAGCAGATCGCGGCTCGCAGGCTGATGACGTTTGTTCAGGCTGTGATGTTCAGATAGCCTGTGGTCTTTGGAAAGCCCTTTTCTATTGGAAAAGGGCTTTTGAGTGTTTGATATCAAGGGCCTTGTTTGTGTCTTCTGACTGTATGATGAGTCTTCAGGTCATTCGGTCGCAACGATTTCAAAATCCCTGATGACTGCCATGTGCTGCATCTTATGTGCCGCAGAGTCTTCAGCCTTGACGGGGGATATCGCGCTGAGTTCGTTGTGTTTTTTATAGACTCGCGAGTCGACGACATGTCCACGCGGGTAGGCGCGGTTGCCGACGAGCGTTGCAGTTTCGAGCGCGCAGAAATCTGGGCTGCACAGCAGGTAATCGAGCTGTTTGTGGCGTGTCGCGTTCGTCTTGACCATGCCTTCCTGGTCTTGTGGCCAGTCTGCGTATTTGGTACCGACTTCGAACATGCCTCCGAGATGGTTCTGGATTGGTTTCCAGTCGGGCTGGTTGAAATCACCTCCTAAAATGACATAGTAGTTGTAAGCGTCCGTTTTCAATTTATTTTTAATCTGGCTGATGAGCGGTGTCATTTCGGCTTCGTTATCCTGGGTGTACAGATGCACGCTGACAGCGAGCAGGTCGCGTTCTCCGGGAATATCAATGACAGCCCAGTCCCATTGCCTGTCGCTGACCCTGTTGGATTTCCAAGCGCCGGAACTTTTGATAGGGTATCTGGATATGATGCCGTTCGGAATTTTTCCAGTACCTCTGTGGTAGGAATATTCGGGGCCGAAAGTGCTTGCGACGAAGCTTTTGATTGAATTTTTGCTGTAGTTGAATTCCTGAATCAGGACGATATCCGGTTTCATTGCCTTAAAAATCCTGATGCCTTCGCCATCATCATAAGACTGATCTTCCCCGGAAGTCGTGTTTGCCGTCATGATGCGAATGCGGTATTTTTTGGCGTCTGTATTGGATGTCTGAGGTGTTTTGTGTCCGCGCTTGGGATTGCTTTTGCCGACAATGCCTTTGACGAGCGCTTTGTAGTCAGTGTTCGGTGCAGTCTCGTCATCGAGGCATTCGAACTGAAGCCTTTCGGTCGGAAGGGCTCTGTAGTTATCGTCTTTCGTGTAGTCGAGCATGAGGCGGACGTTGAATTTCCGCGTGCCGTCAGGCACTTTGTCGTCCATGCCTTTTACGGTGATGAGCTGAGGTTCGTTCCAGTTTTCGCGGAGGAATTCGATTCTGTCTTTATCGACGGTGCCTTCGGACGTGTCGTCAGAGAGGACTTTGAGGATGACTTTTGACGCTGGACGCGAGCTGAGGGCGACGGCGAATGTCTGTGAGTCGCCGAGTTCGGTGACGATATGGCTGTCTGGTGGAAGTATTTCGAGAACATGAGTTTCGGCGGCTGCCTGGGGAGCGAAGCCGAGAGCCATGGGGATTGCAAGTGCGGCAATGAGGAATGCGGATCTTTTCATAAATTGCGAGAGCCTTGAGTGAGATGAGAGGTCTGTAGGTGTTTCCCAGGAGCTGTGTTGCTGAAGGGACGCCATGCCAGTGCATCAATATAATAAATTGGGCGGATACGCCATTGGAAGATTGGGCGGATACGCCATTGGAAGATTGGGCGGATACGCCATTGGAAGATGAACGAGAGGAGCAACGTAGGGATTGCGGGTTGAGTTGTTGTGATTTTGAAGGTATTGCGGGTGAGGGGCGCGGTTTCAATTGCTTCGGCGATGTGGTTTGCGCATTGCGTGGATGTGTTCAAGTTCAATGAGCCCTGGCATGGAAAGTATTGAAATTCGAATGCGAATGGATTATGAGAAGGCGCTTTTGGTGCTTTTGCCAGAAGTGTATGACAAACTGAACGAAAGCTATTTTAGGAGAAGGAAAATGGCGAAACCTGTTGTGAATACGGATTCTTGTGTGGGTTGTGGCAGCTGCGAAGCGGGATGTCCTGCAGAGGCGATCAAAGTGAGCGATGATGGTGTTGCCGTTGTCGATGTGGATGCCTGTGTGGAATGCCTTGCATGCATTGACAACTGCCCGGCTGGCGCCATCAGCGAAGGCGAATAATCTCGATAAAGCGAACTTGAAAGCGCCGGTTTGCCCGGCAGCGAAGGAAAATCTTCGCATGTCTTTCATTAAAATCGATATGAGGGTGGGCATCTGCTCGAATCGGGCAGATGCCTTTTTTGTATGGGGCGTGGACAAGTCATAAAGGGGAAGCCGTATGAAGCTGTCTGAACTCAGGGCACGTGAGGCGCTGGATGACCGGCTTGAAGCGACACTTCTGTCGTGTATCCGCATGGATGCAGGATACGGATCAGGAAAAGGCGAAGAAGTGTCCGGTCTGTGGTATGAGCATCCGTTTTTCAGCGTGTTTGTGAAGCGCGGATTTTGTGAGGAGGGGCGCAGGTACCTGCGTTCGCAGTATATGTATTCCCCGGTCAGGCGTCGTCGCGTCGTGCAGGCTGCGACAGTTGGTCTGATGTCTGCAGGGCCAGTATTTGATCGAAGTCTGCGTGCTGGCGTGAGTCTTCCGGACGGAGACGCGCCCGAGCATCAGATGTGGATGATCGGGAATCACCGCGTGCGTCGCTTTGATTTTTCGCGCGGCGTGGTGCATGTGTATCCGAAATCAGGTTTTTCGGATGAGGGGATATGCCGGGAAATCGCGTTTCGCAAAAGTGTCCAGAGAGACTGGATGCTTCCGCTGTTGTCCTCAGAGGGCGCGATGTTTGCGGAGCCGCTTTTGGAAGCAGTGCCGCTGGATCGCGTGCCTGGTGACGCGAAGCGTGAAGCGGCGCTCGAAGCGGCGGTATCCGCAGTTGAGAGCCTGAACGAGATCGAGCGGCACACGGTGTCGAGCGCGGACTATCTTGCTGTCATGCGAGAGGAATATGGTGCGCTCAAGGCGCGCGTGCACGCGCGTTTTCCGGGGCTTGAGCTATCGCGTGTGGATGAGATGTTTGCGAGCGCCGCTCAAGTGATCGCCCGAGCGCGCGCGGTCGAGGTCGGGATGACGCACGGTGATTTTCAGCCTGGGAATGTGCTCGTGCCCCGTGGAAGTGAGGGAGCGGTGCGCCTGATTGACTGGGAGGATGTGCGAGAGCGTGCGTCGATATATGACGTGCTGACCTGGCGACTCCAGAGCCGCCGTCCGTCCGGGTTGTGCGCACGGGTGAGATCATTTTTGGCCAGCGGTGACATTTCGCCATTTCGCCTTCCGTGTTCGGTCGAGCTTGCGGTTGCGCTGTGGGCAGTCGAGGAGTGGCGCTGGCTTCTGGAGTCGAATTCTCGCGAGGGGATTGCGCGAGTGCCGCAGGGGCTAATCCTTCAGTTTGCGGAGCTGAATGCATTTTTTAGAAAATAATTGTTCAGCGGCATGCGGGAGAGAGGCGCAAAAGCGCTGAGGATATAAGTTTTCGTGTGTGGAGGCAAATCATGTGGGTTAGCATTGATATTTCCCGCGCGATGTAAGATAATACGAGCGTGTCTGTATTTTTAGGAGAGACAGCATGAACACAATCAAATCACTGGCTTATGCCGTTTTTTTCGTTTTTCTGTGCATCGCGCCGATTTTTGCGAATGCGCAGGACGGTTCGATCGGTCGTCTGATCGATGTTCCGGATGTGGAGAATGACACGCCCAAGATGAAGCTGACAGAGGAGCTTCGCAGCGCGCTTGGGGATGCTGGACACATTGTGTTCACAGAGGATGAGATGCGTGCGGCGGCACGCGCGAATGGCATGAGCGGCCAGTACTGGCTGAACGGTGATCAGATTGCAAAGATTAATAAGAAGATACGGCATGATGCGGTTGTCCGTTTTGTCTATCAGAGTGGGAAGAAGCCCTCGGTCGTGATTTATATTTACAATGCCTACACCGGCGAGATGGTGCAGGATCTGGAGCGCAGGCTGAAGAAGAAGAAGCTGACGAAGGATGACAAGTCCGCGATTGTGCGCGGCGTGAACATGATCGTGTCTGAGATCATGCCGATCGAATATCCTGAAGAGATTGAGATTCGTGTTGATTCCACGCCTCAGGGGGCGAATGTGGTGCGCAAGGGCGTGAAGGTGGGCACGACGCCTTATGTCCTGAAGATGGAAGAGGTGAAGGGGGCGAGCGAGCAGTGGACGCTTGAGCTTGAGGGCAAAGAATCCTCGATGGTGCTGGTGAATCTGGACAAGACTGCGGAGTATTCTGTGGTTTTGAACGATCTTCCGAATCCGACGAGCGACGGCACGCGCGGCAAGGTGACTGGCGGTACGGGGCGTCCGATTTTTTCGATCGGCTTCAATGTCAGCCCTACGATTCGCAGGCTTGATTCTTCGGCGGATGACGGGACGCCGATTGCTTACCGCACACAGGCGTTTCCCGAATTTTCGTTTGATGTCGGGTTTTTCCCGTTCGGGCTTGTGAGCACGAGCGATTACCTGCAGGGGCTTGGCATCCAGCTTGGCGTGGGTTTTGGTTTCCTCGACAGCACGCTTGTTGTGGGTGTGGGTGACAAGCATGAGTGCACGGTGAACGATACGACGGACGGGTCGGCCACAGTGACATGCAATTCGTCCTATATCCGTTTCAATGCCGATCTGGTGTATCGCCTGCTGCTTCAGAAGAAGGGTGAGCGTCTGAATCCGAACGGCCTTGCGCTCGACTTTATTCTCGGCTTCAACCTTGCGAAATACACGATTGACACGAACCCGATTTATACCGGTCATGATTATACGGGCGCAAAGCTGGGCCTGAAATTCTCGACGCCACTGGGGCTGAACAATCTTCGTTTTGACGCGGGCCTGAATTTCTATATCAATGCAGGCCAGGGTGATATCAACAAGCTGTCGAAGTGGGGGAGTCTGAAAGAGAAGAGCTGGGGTCTGAATTTCGCGGCGCATGTGCTGTATGACATCTGGCGCGGCATCTATGCGCAGGTCGGTTATTCCCTGACTTATATGTATACGGATTTCGGAGGCGTCGGGTGTCTTGACAAGCACTGTCTGGTGCCGAAGAACGCGGAGAGCAAGGATATGTATCATGAGATCATGCTTGGTCTCGGATACATGCTTTATTGAGAGGTATGAAGTAAAGGGCGCGCCCGAGAGGGCGCGTTTGTTATTTTGTGGTCTGCGCGGCGTATCGGCGGAGCCGATAGGCGCGCGGGCGTCCGCGTATGCCGCAGGCATAGCAGGCGTGAAGGTGTCCTGCACGCGTATCGGAGATAGCGTGCGGCGGCGGGCGTGGGGTGTCCAGCCCGCCGTCAAGAGGCGGTTGAGAGGCGATATCCGCATAAAATCGGAGAACGGCCGCGTGAAAGTTGCGCAAAACGGATTGTCATGATATAAGACACCGCCAAAATGGCGCCTCCAAAAATAGGTGTGTGCGTAATCAATAGCTGGAGAAGAAAATGAACAGAAGATTTGTTCGTCTAATGATCAGTGCCCTGGCGGCAGGTTTTTTCATGACATCGACCGCCGCAGTGGCGCAGAACGTGTCGTTTGAAGAGAAGAAACAGGCGGAGCTCAAGGGGAGTGCGGAGCACAAGAAAGTCGAGCGCAAGACGCTTGAGCAGGAAGAGGGGGCTGGTCCGAAGGTCAGCTATGAGACAGACGAGATGGCGGCAGGCGCTGCGGCATCGGAGAAGATCGAGCTTCAGCAGGCGGCCATCAAGAAACTCCAGCTCCGTATCAAGAATACGGACGAGGACGATCCTGCGAAGCCTGAACTGATGGAACGTCTCGGCGATATGCTCTGGCAGAAAGCCCGTTATTATGAGCTTCGTGCGTATGATTTTCTGAGCGCATCGAACGAAGCGGGCGCGAGAGGCGACACGGCGAAACAGCAGGAGCTGCTTGCCAAGAAAGCGGACGATGAGAAGACCGGGCGAGAGGCCCGAGACGAGATGCTCAAGCTTTATCGCGAGATCATCAAGTATCATGCGGATTATCCTCAGATCGACAAGATTCGATATTATATGGCGTTCAACCTCGCGGAGATGGGGTATGCCGGGGAGGCGTACGAGCAGTACAGCGGCATCGTTCGCGAGCATTCGAATTCGAAATATCTGCCTGAGGCTTTTCTCGGGATGGCGGAATATACGTTTGCGATCGAGGAGGACATGCCGACTGCGTTGCAGCAGTATCAGAAGGTCGTGAGCATCGACGCGAAGAGCTCTGCGGCATCGTTCGCGATGTATAAGATGGGGTGGTGTTATTTCAACCTCGGGGAGCCGAAGAAGGCGCTGGCGCAGTTCGAGAAGGTCATCCGCGAGGCTGATTCCGGCGGCGCGCGCCGGACGGACATGCGCAAAGAGGCGCTGAAAGACCTCGTGAAAGCATACAGCATGTGGGATGAGGCGAAGCCGGCGAACGCGCGCAAGTATTTCAAGAGCTTTGCGGCGAATGACGATGAAGTGGACACCATGCTCGAGCGTCTCGCTCGCCTGTATCAGGAGAACGGCCGCATCGAAGAGTCCAACTACATTTATAATCAGCTGATTGCCGCGAACGTCGGCAAGTTCAAGATTGTGAACTATCAGCACGAGATCATGCTCAACGTGGAGACGATGAGCGACCCGACGCGTCTGGCTGAAGAAATCCAGAGGACAGTTCTTCTGTTCGTGAAGGCTCGCGACGAGAAGTTCGAGGGCGCGACGCCCGAGGCCGTGAAGGCGGAGAACGACAAGCTGGAATCGTATGTGTCCGATACCGGCAAGTGGTACCACATGACGTATCAGAACACGAAGAACCCGCTGTACTATTCGCTGGCATTCGAGATTTACAAGACGTATCTGGACAATTTCCCGAACGCGGACGACAACTTCGAAGTCATGTACTACTATGCGGATATGGCATATTTCCGCAAAAACTTTGCAGAGGCTGCGAAGGGGTATGAGCGCGTGCTCGACCTGAATGACAAAGGCGCGGTCGCGAAGACGGCCGAGCATGATGAGATGCTCAAGGATGCGGCGCACGGCGCGGTGCTTGCGTATGACGAGCTGATGGGTGAGAACAATACGGATAAGGAAGCTTGTCCGGATCTTCCGGGTCTTCCGGAGCCGTCGGATGATATCGAGCACGATCTGGCGCCGCTTCCGATCGCGGAATGCCGTCTGAAGTTCATCGAGGCCAGCAAGCGTTATGCGAAGATCGACACGTCGGCGGATTTCGCGATCAACTCGAAGTACAAGGCAGCGCAGATTTATTTCAACTATCGTCATTTTGACGAGTCGCGCCCCCTGTTCCTCGACATCACGCGCGATGCGCCTGATTCGGAAGCGGCGGTGTTCGCGTCGAACTACCTTCTCGAGACCTATCGTCTGAAGAAGGAGTATGAGGAGATGCGCGGCGTGATCAACGACCTGAAGTCGAACTCGGCCTTTATGGCGAACACGACGCCGATGATGCCCGAGATGATCCGCGTGATCAACCTCTATGAAGAGGCGCTGGATTACAAGGTCTGCGAGGAGAAGGAGAGCAAGAAGCGCTGGGAAGAGGCTGCGCGTTGCTATGAGGATTATGCGCTCAAGCACAAGGGCAGCGAGGATGCGGCGAAAGCGCGTTGGAATGCCTCGATTGCGTGGGAACAGAGCAACGAAGTCGGCCGTGCCATCGAAGCGCGCGTCGCGCTGCTGACGAGCGGCGACAGCGACGAGCACACGAAAGCGCTCGCGCCTCGCGCGATGTATGCAATCGCATTGAACTACCACAGTCTTGCCGTCTATTCGGAAGCCGCGCGTTTCTATGAGATGTTCGTCAAGCAGTTCCCCGAAGACAGGGAAGCCTGCGTGCCTATCGGCGCGGCGCCTTCGAAAGATCCGTGCGCGAAGAACGCGTTGCAGAACGCCGCAGCATTCCGTTCCGGTCTGGGCGAATATGAAAAGGCGGTCGAGAACTATGATCTTTTCGCCAAGATGTTCCCGAAAGACAAGAACGAGATGTCGATGCTCAAGTTCAACACGGGACGCATCTATTATGACCAGAAGAAGTATGATGCGGCGCTCGACCGATTCAACGACTTCATGAAGAACTATGCGAAATTCGGCACGCCAGGCCGCAAGGTTGCCGCATATACGTATATCGGCAAGTGCTATTGGGCGAAGAAGAACCAGAAGGAAGCGCTCAAGGCATTCCAGAACGCGGAAGACCTCTATGGCAGCAAGGAAGTTCAGAGCTGGCTGGGCTCGGCTGATCCGGCAGAGAACGAGCAGGCGCGCAATGCGGCGGCTGAAGCGAGATTCATGCGCGGGGAGACGCTGTTCAAGGAAGTTATCGATGTCAAGCTCAATGACAGCAGCGTGACGGGCAAGAAGGTCAACCAGTTCCTGCAGCAGCAGCTCCAGAAGAAAGCTGAGAAGCTTCAGGCGGCTGCGCCTGTGTACAATGACGTCATCACGAAGTTCAATGCCCCGAAATGGGGTCTTGCCGCAATGACGCGCGTCGGCATGATGTATGATGACGTTGCGCAGCAGATCGAGAAGGCGCCTGTGCCGCCTGGGTTGCATGAAGATGTTGAGCTTGCATATGTCGAGCTTCTGCTCGACTTCTCAAGCAAGTTCGAAGATCAGGCGATCGGTTTCTATACGGCTGCCGTGAAGAAGGCTGCCGAGACAGGCTGGTTCAGCCAGTATACGAGCGATGCGCAGCGCCGTCTGTTCGACCTCCGTCCGATGGAGTATCAGTCATCCTCCGAGGTGAAGGCAACGCCGAACAAGATGGTCGCGACATATCATACGGGTGCCCTCTATACGAATCTTGACGAGCTCCGTGGTCATACGACGAAGGAAAAGCGTCAGGTCGTTCTTGATGGTGCAGTGAGCGAGGATCAGGCGGCGCGCGCCGCGGGCGAAGATACCGCTCAGTAATCCATGCAGGCAAGTGGGCGGCAGGTCCTGCCGCCTGCATTCCATTCATTTAAAAAAAACAGATTCATAAATAGAGGAAGCTATGAAGAATATTAGACGCACAATGCTTCGTTTGGGATGTGTTGCCATGGCGCTTGGATTGTTGACGGCCGCAGGATGCGGTACTGGCTCTGACGGATCCAAGAATGCACCAAAGTCCGCAACAGGCGTATCCAAAACAGTCGATGCCGAAGGCAATCGCGCAGTCGTGAAAGAATCGGCAATCGCCGTTTTTGAAGAGGCAACCAAACAAGCGAAGTCCAATCCGCAGGCCGCTATCGACGCGTTCAAGCGAGCGGCTAAGGAAGAGGATAACTTTGCAGAGGCGTGGTATAATATCGGCCTGCTCGAGCAGGGGCGCGGCAATGTCAAAGAAGCAAAAGACGCTTATGAAAAAGCCATCGATATGCGTCCCGATATGGCCGAGTCATACGTCAATATGGCCAAGATGCTCATTGATGAAGGCAATACGGACGAAGCTGAAAAACTTCTCCTCAAGGTCGTCGATGATCAGAACGGCATCGCGCCTTTCAATGTCGAAGGCAATCTCAACCTCGGCATGCTCTATCGCCGCAAAGGGGAGGCGATCCTCGAAGCAGAACGCGGCGGCGTTGAGCCTAAGTTCAGCATGGATGGCGCTGAACATAAAGGCGAAATCAAAAATAAAGAAGCCTACGATATGTTCGCCAAATCGGTCGTCTATGTCCGAAGGGCGCTTGCGGGCGACTCCAATAACATTTACTGCTATGAAAACCTCAGCGCGATTTATTACCTGATGAACAGCTTGGACGTCGCTCGCTTGGTTTCCGAACAGGCTCTGATCAAGTACAATGAGTATAACGAGGCACTCAAAAAGAAACTCGATGAGAACCGTATCACGCAGGAAGAATATGACCGGAAGGCTTATGTTCCCAAGGATCTTTCCGCAATCTATAACACGTCCGGCCTGATTTATCTGGCTGAGGGCGAAGTCTCCAGAGGCAATCTTGAATTCAAGAAAGCTGTCGAGGCTGATCCTACGAACGTTCAGGCCATGCTGAATGTCGCAGGTATTGCGGTCAACGTTCAGGATTATCAGCTGGCGTATGATCTCTATAACAAAGTCCTTGAGCTTGAACCCGAAAATGTCGAAGCCTATCTCTCCAAAGGCGTCGCAGTCCGTGGCTTGAGCACGCCCGAGAATGACAGGCTTGCTGAAGCGGAGCAGATTTATCGGGATATCATCAAGAAACATCCGGACTATCCGCAGGCTCAGTTCAATCTCATCGTCCTCTATCAGGAATACTATCTGAAGATCGATGAAGCACGCCAGATGTGGGTCGACTTTATTGCTGATCCGATGGCGAATAAAGTCATCCCTGGCCGCGTCAAAGAAGCCCAGGACCGCGTCAAGCAGATTGATGAGATGAAGAAGGCTCAGGAAAAAGCTGACGCCGAAGCTGCACTCATGATGAAGAAGATGGAAGAGATGGAACGCCTCCAGAAAGAGCTTGAAGCTCAGGAAGCTGCCGCCAACGGCGATGCTGAAGGCAGTTCTGAAACGCCTGAGAATAGCGGTTCTGACACACCTGCCGCTGAATAATCTGAATGAACAAAAAGGCCGCTTTTCAGCGGCCTTTTTAGTGGCTTCAGCGTGGATATGAATTGCACCCCTTAGCGTGCAGAGGTTTTGAGGGCAATTCTGTTGCCCGGGGGGGGGGGACGCGCATCGCGCTTGCTGCGGAGGGACGCTTTCGCCTTTGACGGGCAATGCATAGGCAATCATTTCAGGTTTCGACACACCATATTTCATATCCTCGCAGGTATAACACAGCCTTTTTAGTTGATTTGTATTGCGCGCAATCGTAAAGAGAAGCTACGCATGACACTTCCAATGTGGGTGTATGTGTATGTATGATTGACTAATCTCACCAATCGGTGAGTTTTTTAGGAGAGTTGCATGACAACAGAAGTCCGCGATGAAACTCAGTGCGAACGCACTGGCATGTCTGATAATACCCTTGTGATGGCCGTCATTGATCATCTTCGCTATTCATTTGCCAAGAATAAGAAGACGGCGACTGCGGATGATATCTACCTCGCGATGTCGCTTGCGATTCGTGATCGTCTCATTCATCGCTGGATGAAGACGATGAAGCGCTATTATGAGAATGATGCCAAGCGCGTGTATTACCTGTCGGCAGAATATCTGCTTGGTCGTTCCATGCGGAACAATCTGATGAATATGGGGCTTTATGATACGGCCAAGCGCCTGCTCGCGGAGCATGATCTCGATTTGTCGGAAATCGAAGCGCATGAGCCGGATCCGGGGCTCGGAAATGGCGGTCTCGGGCGCCTCGCGGCTTGTTTCCTCGATTCATTGGCGACACTCGGCTATCCTGCTGTTGGCTATGGCATCCGCTATGAGTTTGGTATTTTCCGCCAGTCCTTTAAGGATGGCTGGCAGGTGGAGAGCCGCGATCCTTGGCTGGAGCGCCTCAATCCGTGGGAAATCGCTCGCCCGGACAAGGCTGCGACCGTGAATTTTGGCGGTCACGTTGAAAAACGTCTGGACGAGAATGGAAACCTCCAATGCGACTGGATCGATACGACGAAAGTTCGCGGCGTGCCTTATGATATGCCGATTGCCGGTTATGGCACGGATACGGTCAATTCGCTTCGCCTCTGGTCGGCTCAGGCGACAAATGATTTCAATCTCGGCATCTTCAATGCCGGCGATTTCCGCAAAGCCGTGGAAGACAAGGTTATCAGCGAGACGATCTCGAAGGTGCTCTATCCCGCTGACAATAACCCGGAAGGGCGCGAACTTCGCCTCAAACAGCAGTATTTCTTCGTCTGTTGCTCGATCTATGATATCGTCCGCCGCTATAAGAAGACGCACAAGGACTTCAAGCAGTTCGCAGACAAAGTCGCGATTCAGCTCAATGATACGCATCCCGCGATTGCAATCGCAGAGCTCATGCGCGTGTTCATCGACGTAGAGAAGATGAAATGGGAAGAAGCCTGGAGCATCACCGAGCGCGTGTTCGGCTATACGAATCACACGCTTCTGCCCGAAGCGCTTGAACGCTGGCCGCTTCCGATGTTCGAAAAACTCCTGCCGCGCCATCTCGAAATTATCTACGAGATCAATCGCCGCTTCCTGCTTCGCGTACACATCGCTTATCCCGGCGATTATGAGATGCAGCGCCGCGTGTCGATTATCGATGAAACAGGCGAAAAATTTGTCCGCATGGCGAATCTCGCTGTGATCGGGTCGCATTCGATCAACGGTGTGGCGGCGATTCACTCGGAACTCGTCAAGACCGATCTCTTCCCCGATTTTGTCAAGCTCTTCCCGGAACGTTTCAACAACAAGACGAATGGCGTCACGCCGCGCCGCTGGATGCTCTCTGCAAACCCCGAGCTCTCTGCGCTCATCACCGAGAAAATCGGCTCTGCATGGATCACCGACTGCGAGCAGCTCAAAAAGCTGGAAGCTTTTGCCGATGACAACGCTTTCCTCGATCGCATCATCGAGATCAAGCAGGACAACAAGCGGCACTTTGCAAAGACTTATCTGCCGTTTGAAGTCTCCGAGGACATGCTCTTTGACGTTCAGGTCAAGCGTATCCACGAGTACAAACGTCAGCTCCTCAATGTGCTGCATGTCATTCATACCTATCGCGAACTGAAGATGCATCCGAGCGTCGACCGCGTGCCGCGTCTCGTGCTCTTCGGCGGCAAGGCTGCCCCGGGGTATGCCGCTGCCAAGCTTCACATCAAGCTGATCAACGATATCGCGCGCATCATCAACGATGATCCGACAATCAAGAACAAGCTCCGCGTCTACATGTGCCCGAACTATTGCGTTTCCCTCGCGGAAGACATCATTCCGGCCGCTGATCTTTCAGAACAGATTTCGACAGCTGGCAAAGAAGCGTCAGGCACGGGCAACATGAAATTCGCGCTCAATGGCGCGCTGACGATCGGCACGCTTGACGGCGCGAACGTCGAGATCCGCGAGCTCGTCGGCGCGGAGAACTTCTTCCTCTTCGGCCTCACGGAAACAGAAGTCAAGACGCTTAAACAGGAAGGCTATGATCCTGAAGCCTATATCAACGAAAGCGAAGATCTCAAAGCAGTCCTTGACATGCTCGACTCCGGGTTCTTCTGCCCCGATGACCGTTCGCGCTACAAGGGCATCGTCAACTGGCTGCGCACGAGCGATCCCTATATGCTCTGTGCCGATTTCGACAGCTATGTCGCGCGTCAGAAAGAGGCGGAGCAGGTGTTCCTCGACAAACGTCGCTGGGCGCGCATGGCCGTGTTCAATATCGCCAATATGGGCTTCTTCTCGTCAGACCGCACGATTCATCAGTATGCGGAAGACATCTGGGATATTAAATCCATCAAGGTGTGATTTGCCCGAAATCGCTTCAAATCGCATGAAGTGAGGATGGTTTGAGGGGGTAGCGGCGTATGCGCGCAGACCGAAGAGGCGTGTCGTGACACGTCTCTGACGGTCGAGCACATAGCCGCGCAGGGGGAGGCTTCCCCCTGCCCAGGAGAATCGTTCGAAGAGGCCGGCCTTCGGGCCGGCTTTTTTGTATGCATCGGGCACATTTTAATGTACGACATGCGGGGGCTTCGATGATGCTGTTTGAAAATATTGGCCGTCCGTGCGCGCCGGGTTGCGGCGATGCAGAGGAGATTCGCGCGCGCGAGCGTCAGGTCTCGGCTTGTGAGCGCCAGTCGGCTGAGGACCGCTCGGAAGCGACGTTCGAGCGGATCGCGAAGCGCGGCAGGATGACTGCTGATGCCAGAGTTCGCGCGCTGCGCGATGCAGGGGCTCAGATCTGGCGCCTGAATGAGCTGATGGGGCTGGAGTGCCCTGCGGAAGGTCATGCGCGCCCTTACAGGCTTGGGGTGATATGCGCGCTCGGGACAGTCGCAGGGCGGCAGTGCGTGATTGTCGCGAGCGACAATACGGTCGCGGCGGGCTCGTGGTGGCCCGGATCGCCGGAAAAGATTGTGCATGCGCTCGATGTCGCGATGCGCCTGCGCGTGCCAGTGATCTATCTTGTGGAGTGTGCCGGCCTGTTTTTGCCGAAGCAGTCGGAGACGTTTGCCGGAGAACGCGGTGCGGGGGCGATATTCAGGCGTCAGGCGGAGCTCGGCAGAGCGGGGATCGTGCAGCTCGGCGCGATATTTGGCGACTGCATCGCTGGCGGCGGCTATATGCCGCTGATGTGTGATCGCATTGTGATGACCGAGCAGGCCTCGCTGTGTATCGGCGGCGCGTCGCTGAATGCGCAGTCAAAAGGGCAGTCAGGGGCAGCGCTTGGCAAGGCGGCCACGCATGTGCATGTTTCCGGGTGCGCGGAAAAGCGCGTGCCCGGGGACGCGGACGCGCTCGAGGTGCTTCGCGGCTGGATGTCGCTGCTGCCGACGCCGGCATGCGCCTTTTATCGCATCGCGGAGCCGTTCGAGCCTGCATTTCCTGCAGCTGAGCTCTATTCGATGCTGCCCGCTGACCCCGCGCTTGGCTATGATATGCTTGAGATTATCGCGCGCTTGGTCGATGCCTCGCAGGGACGGATGCTGCTTGCCGATGTCGGCCGTGAGATTGTGGCGGTTCAGTCTCTGATCGACGGCCTGCCAGTCGTCTTGATTGCCAACAGTGCCGAAAATGTGGCCGATTCTGGCGTGGTGCATGCCGGTGGCGTGCTCTACCGCGAGGGTATCGAGAAGATGCGCCGCGTGGCGGAGGCCGCGCGCTCTGACGGTGTGCCGGTCATCTGGCTTCAGGATGTGTCCGGCTTTGACATCGGGGAGGAAGCCGAGCGCGAGGGGTTGCTGCGGTATGGCGCGATGCTGCTTCGCGAGCTTTCGGATGCGCAGTCTGCGCCGCATCTGACGCTTGTTCTGCGCAAGGGCTCTGGGGCTGGCTATTATGCAATGAAAGGCGCGCCGTTCGGGCCTGCGCTCGTTGTCGGCACCGCGCTTTCGCAAGTCGCGGTCATGCAGCCGGAAACGCTCGCGGGTACGCTCTATGACCGCAAGCTCGCGGATGCACGGCTGGATGATGCGGCGCGCGAGCGGCTGTTGGAGGCGCGCGAGGCGCTCGTTCAGGCTCAGATGGAAGCTTCTGCGCCCATTCAGGCTGCGGTCCGCGGTGATCTCGATCTGATCGTGCCATTCGATGCACTGCGCGCGCTGCTCGTCTCGTTCATGCGGTCTGCCTATCAGGCACCTGCGCATGTCAAGCCCGTCAGGCTCTGGAGTCTCGCGTCTCTCTGAACCGTGTTTATGTTGGGGTGCGGCTATCGGCTTTGCCGATACGCCGCGCGTTTGGCCCGGCTATGCGGCTTCGCGCATACGCCGTGCCCGAGACGTTTGGAACGGCTCCATATTGGGCGCGGCTTTCATATACCCGTGCAAGAATTCCGTGTCGGGCATTCCTCCACTATAAACCATGACCCTGTCGATTTCTGCAATGCAAAGCGAATTTTACATGTGCCTGTGTCGCGGTCTATGCGCCTTTGGCGCATACGGCACGCTTGAGGCGGCTATTGCTTCGCAATACGCCGCGTGATTTGGCGCGGCCTATGCCTGATGGCATACGGCTTGCGCGTTAGCCCGCTATCTTCGATATGCGGGCGATTGATTTAAAAACTCTGAGGGTGTGAGTATGGGTAGCGTTGCAAAATAATAATCAGAAATGTTTCGTGTTACAATGACATCAACGCCTGCGTACTCAGCAGAAAAATATTGCAGGGCATCTTCAAAATCTCTCGCCTCTATTTGGATTGCTCTGTGAACCGCCATTTCACCAACGGAGGTGATATGTATATAATGTTGAAGTGATTTCATGGCTTGATAAAACTTATTTAGTGAGATTTTCTTATGGGTGATATAGCGCACATTAGCTATGGTTAAATCTGAAACATACAATTCAATCTGAGTAAGTGCCGATAACTCAAAAATGCGTATGGCATCTTCGGCGAATGGTTGGCGATTCTCTAGAAAGTCAATCATTATATTTGTATCAATAAATACTTTCATAGAGGAAAATTCTCCTGCAGACAAGCAGCTTTTTCCTCTTTCCAGTCTTTGGTCTGACAGATGGAAAAACAGCCGGCAATCGCCCTGATTCTGCTTAATGAGGCAGCCTGGGCTTCCGAGAGTACCGGTGTAGGCTCATCATGCGCAGGCTGTGTCGAGAAGCTGGTTAGTTTGCGCATCAGTGCGACGACGATTTCAAGACTGTCCTGTGGCAAGGCATCAATCAATGCATGCGCTTGACTGCGCTGTGTAGCTGTATCCATGGAACACCCTCCAATGTAGTATGTAGCGACCATGAGGGCCGCCATAAACGGTTCATAGCATACGGTGTGGGAGACAGCAAGTGAGCGAGTGATTATGTCGCGGTCTATGCGCCTTTGGCGCATACGGCACGCTTGAGGCGGCTATTGCTTCGCAATACGCCGCATGATTTGCGCATACGCCTGCGGCGCATACGCGCCGCAAGGACTGCGCGCCGTCTTTCTCGAGCGGGGAAGGTACGGGTATGCAGTCGCTTATGGATTTGGGGCTTTAAAGTTTTGAAGTAGAGTGTGCGAGTGTCTTTTCATTCGTAATTGGCTTGGTATAATAATTCTCGCAGATACCATCCAAGAGCTGCTTGAGCTCTTTGTCATTACCGATCTTGTATAAGCGATTTTTAATGCAGATGTTTGGGCAATATTTTTTGGTATAATCTAATAATTTATTGATCTGTGTTGGTGTGAGCTCTTGCAACTTTTCTGTGACTTGAGTGATTTTTTTTCGGTTGGGGATATTGACGGATTTACTCTCAAAGCCGTCTGCGCATTGAATGAAGTCATTTTTTAGAAACTTGTTGACCTCTTCATCTTTGGCTTCTTTGTACAATTCATTAATTCCGACGAAAATGTTGCTGATTGCGCTTATTTTCTGAAAATATAATCGATTTTTCGATTTTTCGAAAATTGCGTCAGGATATTGATTGAATGTCAGGATGGGGCATTCTGTCTGATATTGGAACTCAGTGGAAAAGAAGAATATACTTTTTTTAGTAATCTGTTTGCTTTTGGTAATTCTCTGGTAAAATATGCATTTATCGTTATCGATTGCCAGAAAATCAATTTTGTCGAATTCATCTCTTTTAAGAGTTGGCAATTCTGAACTATTATGATTAAGTATGATGGTTTGTGGTTTTGCATAGGTCTGGTTTGAAAAGTCTTCAATATAAAACCACAAATCCTCTTCTGGATTACGGCTTGTGGAATATTCTGTAAATTCAAATTTATTATTGCCTAAAACATCTTCAAAGATATTATCATTGGTTGATAAGATCTTTTTGTATAATGATTGATCGTTAGTCTGCTTTGCTTGTTCGTCGGTCTGTTTTATTTGATCGTCGGTCTGCTTTTTTTGATCGTCGGTCTGCTTTTTTTGATCGTTGGCCTTATTTAATTTAGCAAGAATCTGGTTCATTTTAATCC
>JAFUEE010000167.1 GCA_017464085.1 Pseudomonadota bacterium | reverse complement strand
TGATACAGTTTTTGTATTTGAATTCAAACTGAATGGGACTGCGGAAGAAGCATTGAAGCAGATTGATGATAAGGGCTATGCCATTCCCTACGAAGCTGATGATAAAAAGGTTATTAAGATTGGCGTGAGTTTTGACAAGGAATTGCGTACGATTGAACGCTGGGTGACTGGGTAGGGGACGCTCCTATGCTACGCATGCGGCACGCAAGATTATTGAGGAGGCTCGGCAAAACGCAGTCCGCAGCGTCGATTTTTGCCGTGTGCAGATGTATTGGGCACTGGGGCGGCGATTTTTTAAGAGGAGCAGAAGGGCAAGGATCGCGCGGATTACGGCGCGTATCTGGTTGATCTTTTGTCCAAGAAGCTTGAGACTGAATACGGCTCGGGTTTTGGTAAGAGGCAGCTGGAACGAGCACGGCAGTTCTATCGTATCTATCCAATTGCGTCCGCAGTGCGGTCGCAATTGAACTGGAGCCAGTATCGGATGCTGATTACCCCATAGTTTCTCTAAGCCCAGGGTGTGTCTGCAAATGCCCTCTATTTGCGGAGATATTCCCCACTTTCTTTCACATCCAGCGCTCTGTTTCCTTTTCCATGAAATTGACAATTTTTAATAAGAATATTACCAGAAGGAGTATGAGTAACATAACCACTTATTGTAACCATATCACCATTTTGAATTGTTCTAACTCTTCCATCATTCGTTATTTCACAGCTAACAGTTCTGCTACTTTTTGTTACTTCAATAGGCTCAAATGTTAAAAGATTGCTCATCTGTTTTTTACAACGACCATGTAAAATAACAGGTTGAGGTGCGGCGTCTGTTCCCATAGTGGCGAGACTATGTGCACTTGCTACTCTAGCACCTTTCATACTTTCCTCACCACTATAAAAAAGAATCATTAAAGTCATCACGCCCACGATAAATGTAAAAGTCATGACCCCGATCACTATAGCCACTGCTCTCACTTTATCTTTAAGACCTGCTTTGTTTTGATTGCCTTGAGCTTTGTTCATGACATATTCTCCCTATTCGAAGTTTGATTTCGTTTTACGTTTTGTGCATCCGAGGGGAGGATGCATCCAGATGGATGAATAATATACACTTGGTCGTCAGTCTTCCTGATAATAGTAATCCGTCAAAGCATATGTCTGTACAGGTTCGATATAAAGCTGATATTTTTCAATCATCTCGACCAGCCGCTGTCCATCGATCAAAGTGATGATGTCTCTGCCTTGTAGAGCTTTATCGATTGCCTGTTTGGTGAAGGAACTCGTTGTGATGAATATACCATAATCAGCTGCGTTACTCGACATTGCCCCTTTAAATTTATCAATCTCCGGCTCAGATACGGGGCAATCTGTGTAACGTTTGCACTGGATGACCACTTTTGATGTTCGGAGATCCTCAGATTCGATATACCCGAATCCATCGATTCCGTGATCTCCAGCCATCGGTATGCCTCTTTTACTGTCGAAATGGATGCCTATTTTAGATAGGAGTGATCTTGAAAACCCCTCGAATTTTTTGGGCGAGAACCGTTTAATTTGTTCGAGTGCCATAATTTTCCAGTCTTCACTCGAATCGCTTGTGTTATCCATTGTCAGTTCGTTGGAACCATCTGCGGCATCCAAGGTATCCGAAGAGGCGTTGCAGACTGAATCCAGATTGTGTTCTCTGGTGTCAGTGTGTTCTTGTATTCTCTTTTTCCAATACCTTTTAATAGCTTCTCGATCTTCGTTTGATGGAAACTTCTGATAATCCGTTATACGTCCAAGCTCAGTGAGTGTAATATCTTTGCGTCGAACATAATCTTCAATATATCCGCATGTTCTAAGATTGGTTAATCCGAAGCCAAAATCCAGATTGAACGGGATGTGCAACTTACCGTTTCTCTTGGTTGGGACTGGTACAAATACATCCTCGTATGAGATGTCGTTTGCGTCATCCTCGATGATTGCTTTTTTAATAGCATCTCTGGATGCATTGCCGCCCAACAACTGCAACGCCCTTATAATCAGATGTCCAACGTTGTGTCTTTTATACGCCATAGCTCACCTTTCTAACAATCGGAATGTCAGTCTGTATTTTCCGTACAAACCTCCCGCATCATAAAAAAAAAAAAAAAGTCAACCTTTCTTTACGAAAAATTTTTAAAAATTTCGCTTCGCGAAAACATAGGATTCATGCGGGGTTGCGCGATTTTGGATGATGGTGGTGGTTGCGCCGCGATGCGGCGCATTTGAGTTTGTGGCTTGACCCGCGGCGTGTTGATCGCGGCGTATGAAATAGCCGCGTCAGTGAGCCGTATGCGCCGTGAGGCGCATAGGCGAGCACCTAAAGAGGTAATCGACAGGCACGAAGGCGCTGTGGTATAAGTCAAGTTCTACTCGGTATGTCGCGATTCTTTTAAGCTCGCCTGGGAGCGTATTTGCGGAGATTTGGGATGAAAAAATCTGGATTGTATGTGGCGGCGCTGGCTTTTGCGCTGGCCGGTTTTGGGTGTAGCGGCTCGGTGAGTTCGGGTGAGGTCAAGGATTCTACCGTGAAGACGGATACGGCGGATGTGGAGAAAGCAGCAGAGCCGGCTGGCACGGCGGATGCGAATGACCTGACGGCGAAAGAGGCGGCTCTGACGGCGGCTGACGTGCCTGAGGTCAGCGCGGATGATATGAAGAAATATGGCGATGCGCTGAATGCGTTTTCGCATGAATTTGAAGCGCAGTATGCAGGTGCGGCAAGTTATGTGTTTTCGCCGTTTTCGTATCACAGCGCGCTGAGCATGGCGGCTTTCGGTGCCAAAGGCGCGACGTATGACGAGATGGCGAAAGTGCTGCATTTTGCCGGAAGTGCTGAAGATGCGGCGTCGCTCAACGGCGGCATGCGGCTGAAATTACGCTTTGAAGGTCAGAATGAAGCGAGCAAGCTCGAGATCGCGAACCGCATCTGGGTGGAGCAGACCGCCGAAGTGGTGCCGGCTTTCGACGAAGGCATGGCGCGCTATTACAAGGCTCCCCTCAAGCTTGCGGATTTCAAGCAGAAGTACAGCGAATATCTCGGCGTGATCAATACATGGGTGAGCAACAACACGAGCAATATGATCCAGAATTTGCTCGGCAAAGATGCCCTGACGGATATGACGCGCATGGTGCTCGTCAATGCGATTCGTTTTGACGGCAAATGGGAATACCCGTTCGAGCGGTTCAAGACTAAGGACGCGGATTTTCATGTGTCGGCGGAAAGCACGGTGCCGGTGCGCATGATGACGCTTAACGACGGCTTGGTCGATCTCTATCGCTCGGACGAGGGGCTGTACACTGCGGTGTCGCTGGATTATGAGGGCAAGACGTTCGCGATGCTCATCGTGCTTCCGGATGAGATTGAGGGCCTGAAGACGCTCGCGCCAAAGCTCGATGGTGCGGGGCTTCGCGGTATCTTGGATGGTCTGAAGCCCACGCCCTACAAGGTCTCCATTCCGAAGTTCAAGATTGAGACGGAAGTGGATATCAATCGTAATAAGGCGATTTTCACCGCGCTTGGGATGCCGACGGCGTTTGGTGAGACCGCAGATTTTTCGGGGATGCTCGCCGGGGAGGACATCAGGATTGGCGCGATTGTTCACAAGGCGATTATCGAGGTGGACGAAAACGGCACCAAGGCGTCTGCCGCGACGGCTGTTGCCGCGGCTGCGAATTCAATCGACATGGATTTGAAGCACTTTGTGGCGGATCATCCGTTTGAATATGTGCTGTACCACAAGGCATCTGGCGCGGTGCTTTTTGCCGGTCAATTCTGGGGGAAATGATCGGGGGCGCGGCTATCTGCGATACGCCGCTTTTTTCGCCCGGCTATCGCGTCGCGATACGCCGGGCGTTTTTTTGTGTTTGGCGCGCCTATGCATGTCGGTATACGTCGCGCGTTGATAACCGTGGGTTTCGCCTATGCCTGTCGGCATACGTCGCGCGTTGATAACCGTGGGTTTCGCTTCGCTCACCCACGGCTAATATCAAGCGCCCCGTCGGGGCGCTTGGGCGCGGCTATCGCGTCGCGATACGCCGGGCGTTTCTGTGTTGGGGCGCGCCTATGCCTGTCGGCATACGTCGCGCGTTGATAGCCGTGGGTTACGCTTCGCTCACCCACGGCTGATATCAAGCGCCCCGTCGGGGCGCAGGCGGTTGCGCCGCGATGCGGCGCGTTTGATTTTTGGGGTGCGCTTAAAAAAAATTGCCTCAAAATCCCTTGAAAACACTAGGCTTCGCGCATCGAAAAATTGCCCGACGAATTTTTTTTGAAAAAATAATTTGACAGTTCCGATGTAGGCGCGTATAAGCCGCTTCTCGTTGACGGGCTCAAAATTGAGTCCACGACAGATTGACAACAGAAGATAAGAAAGCGTTAGAGATCAAGACATACTAAAGAAAGAATGTCGCATAAATTGAGAAATTTATGAGTCATCAAGTGCCTTAGTGTTGTAGGGATACAAC
>JAFUEE010000166.1 GCA_017464085.1 Pseudomonadota bacterium | reverse complement strand
TGATACAGTTTTTGTATTTGAATTCAAACTGAATGGGACTGCGGAAGAAGCATTGAAGCAGATTGATGATAAGGGCTATGCCATTCCCTACGAAGCTGATGATAAAAAGGTTATTAAGATTGGCGTGAGTTTTGACAAGGACTTGCGTACAATTGAACGCTGGGTGACTGGGTAGGGGGCGCCCCGATGCGGGCGCATACAGCTCGTGTGGGGCGCGTCTATTGCCCCATGCCGCATTATCCTTATTGAAAAAGGCACACGGCTTCATGCCGCATTACCCGAAAATAGCCCTGAAGCCGCGCAGAATCATCCCAAGTCTTGTAGAAACATCACGCGAGGTTTGTTGCGCCGCAAAGCGGCTGAGCTCGCTCGGATTTGGAGATATGTCGTAAACATGTGCTGTGGCGGCGTATCGCAGATAGCCGCCACGGCGAGCCGTATGCGCCGCAGGCGCATAGGCTCGCTTTAAACATAGAAATCGAACGTGACATGGTGCTCGCGCGTCTTGAAAAACAAACGCTGTCTGTTAATATAGAAATGTTGCTTTGTGTTGTTTTTTAACGGACACTCGACTTCAAGGAGCTGGTTATGAATAGGAAGTTTTGGACGATTGTTGGCGCGTCTGCGCTTGCGCTTTCGATGATGGGGTGTGGCGGCTCGGAGACCGAGCAGAACAATGGCGTGGCGGATTCTGGCGAATTGACGGCCAAAGAGACTGCGCTGACGGCGGCGGACCTGCCCGATATCAGCGCGGAAGACATGAAGAAGTTTGGTGACGCGCTGAACGCATTTGGCTCGGATTTTGAGCATGCGTATGGAAAGGATGGAAATTATGTATTTTCGCCGTTCTCGTATCACAGCGCGTTGAGCATGACGGCTTATGGCGCGAAAGGCGAGACGTATAACGAGATGGCGAAGGTGCTGCATCTGGTGGGCGACAAGCCGGCTGCGGCGGCGCTCAACGGTGGCATGCGCCTGAAATTGCGCTATGACGGGCAGAACGAGAAGAGCCTGTTCGAGATAGCGAACCGCATCTGGGTGGATCGCAATAGTGAGGTTGTGCCGGCGTTTTCGGAGGCGATGGACAACTATTATAAAGCGCCGCTCAAGGCCGTGGATTTTGAGCATGAGTACAGCAAATATGTCGGCGTGATCAACGCTTGGGTGAGCAACAACACGGGCGGCATGATCAAAGACCTTCTTAAAGATGGTGATCTCTCGCCTGACACGCGCATGGTGCTCGTGAATGCGATCCATTTCGATGGAGAATGGGCGCGGAAATTTGAGTTTGGGAACACATACGATGCGAAGTTCAAGGGGGCGGATGGGGAGACGAATGTGCGCATGATGAACCTGCAGGCGAGTTCATTTGTATATTATCGCTCGGATGAACATAAATATCAGACGGCGTCGATGGATTATAATGGCGGCGACTTTGCGATGCTGATTGTGCTTCCCGATGAAGTGGACGGCCTGAAAGATGTGGCGGCCGCGCTGGATGCGGCGGAGCTTCGCAAGATTATCGACGGCCAGGCGGCGCACAACGGCAATATCCAGCTGCCGAAGTTCAAGATCGAGACGGAAATCACTTCGGAGGACAATATAGCCACTTTTGAGGCGCTCGGCATGAAGCTGGCGTTCTCGGGCGCGGCGGATTTTTCGGAAATGTTCACCAATCGGGCTGTCTATATCGGCAAGATCATTCATAAAGCTGTGATCGAGGTCGATGAAGAAGGCACGAAGGCCGCCGCAGCCACAGTTGTCGCGGCGAAAGATTCGGCCGCAAGGCCGCTGGACGATTTCATCAATTTCCGAGCGGATCATCCGTTCGAATTTGTGCTGTACCACAAAGCATCGGGCGCGGTGCTGTTTGCTGGGCAGTATTGGGGGAAATGATAGAAACGTTCTACGGAACGTCTTTATGTGGCGCGGCTATCTGCGATACGCCGCGCGTTGCGCCCGGCTATCGCGTTGCGATACGCCGGGCGTTTTTGTGTGTGGCGCGCCTATGCCTGCGGCATACGGCGCGCGGTGCGGTGCGCCTATCGCGTTGCGATACGCCGGGTGAATCTATGCTCGCCATTGTGACGATTATCTGCTACGCTTAATAAGGTATTTGACGGATGGAGGTTAGTATGCCGCGATACATTAATCCCTATACAGATTTTGGTTTTAAACGGTTGTTCGGGACAGAACCGAACAAAGCGATACTCATCGCTTTTTTGAATGCGCTGTTTGAGCAGGTGACTGAGTCGAACTTCGATAAACATGTGATTAAGGACTTGACCTATCTTCCAGGCGAGCATCTTGGCATTCTCGAAATGGACAGGCGTGCGGTTTTTGATGTCTATTGCGAAACCGAGGCGGGCAAAAAAATCATCGTCGAGATGCAGAATTCCTATCAGCAGTTCTATAAAGATAGATCTATTTATTACGCATCGATTCCCATCCACGAACAGGGCCTGAAAGGCGCATGGAACTATGAATTGAGTGCGGTCTATGTCGTGTCAATTATGAATTTCTCTTTTGGCGCGGATTGTCTCCAATCTAATGATGGTTTGGAAGATGGCTCTACAGGAGACCTGGAGCAGTATTACCATACGCGAGTGATGCTGATGGATACGCGTCGGAAGACCATTTTCTCTGAAAAATTGACGCTGCTATTCTTGGAAACTAAAAAATTCAATAAGACAGAAGACGAACTTAAAACGCAGCTCGACAAATGGATGTATTTACTCAAAAATATATCCGATCTGATGGAACAGCCCAAAACTATTTTTGAACCAATATTTGTGCAATTTATGGAACAAGCAGAAATCGCACGCTTTACGCCCCAGGAACGCCGAGGTTATGACGTGAGCATAATGGCTTATCGCGATGTTCAAAATAGCGTAGATACCGCGCGTAATGAAGGCGAGGAAAAAGGCATAAAAAAAGGAAAAGCCGAAGCAATGGTTAATTTGATGGAAAGCATGAAATTGACGATGGAACAGGCCATGAAAGCGCTAAAAATCCCCGAATCCGAATGGGACGAGTATCGCGTGATTGTTGCACAGCTCACTGCGCATCCTGCCTGTTGAGGTTTGGTTTTCCGGGAAGGTGAGTAACGAAAAGAGAGCAGTGCTCAAATCGGAATTCCATACCGATTTGCCTGCACGTCTCTGTGAAATATTTTATGAGTATATATGATATGTTTATATTATTATATAGCCGAGCGGTTTAATATCAGTATGATATGTTAAATCGCTCGGAGTTGCGCTTCAGCGATAGGTAATGTCATTAAAATTGGGGGGCTTTTTCTGGATTTCTTTTAGAAGACCTGGTAAGTGACTTTAGATTCGATATCCGTTTTAGCCTCCATATGTGTCAGTTCATGATTTACAGGCCTTTTCTTGAGCCGTAAACTTCCCGCATCATAAAAAAAAGTCAACCTTTCTTTACGAAAAAAATCAAAAAAAATCCGCTTCGCGAAAACCTAGGATTCATGCGGGTTTGCGCGATTTTGGGGGGACTTGGCGGCTGGAGGCCGTCGTATTTTGGGGGTACGCGCATTGGACGCGGTCGGCGGTCTGGATTGGCGCGCCGTATTCCGTAGTCATAGGCGCGCCCGTTGTGCCGCGTATCGGCGCAGCCGTTAGCCGCACACAAAACAGAAAACACTCGCCATTTGATAATGGGCGAGTTATGGTGAGGTGTATGATTGGCTGCGGGGGATGTCTCGTTGGCAGTCTGGGGATCATCGCGACAGGATCACGATCATCGGGAGGCGCTATGAAAGCACGGAACATTCGGGTTACGACATCGGATTTTGGTAACCTCCGCAGGGATAATGCGATTTATGTGGATAAGACGCCTCTGATATTTGATCTGGTTCATGACGATCGTGCGATTTTCC
>JAFUEE010000165.1 GCA_017464085.1 Pseudomonadota bacterium | reverse complement strand
GGCCTACATTATCGAGTATACTGACAATTGGCAAAACACGGGGAGGGCATACATTGATGCAAGTTCTCTCCAAAATTATGTTAGGTGATGTTCGCCGAGACTGGATTTCTGGTTTTTGCGAACTTTTATGGACACTACCCATAACTCGCCTGGTTGAAAATAGTCAAGTTATCGCCCGCGTATCGCGCAGCCGATAGCGGGCGGCGCGGCGGCGGATGAAATATCCGCCGCACGCAGGCCGTATGCGCAGCATAGGCCGCGCCCCTCACGACATGCCAGCAAAGGCGATTACATGCCAAAGGATATTTAATCAAAATCATTAAAGCGTGTAAGCATCTGTATCACTCGTTGACTTTCAATCATAAGCGTATCATATTAGACATACTGGTTGCCTTATCGCGTTGATGAGGCATTTTTATTTAAGGAGTGTGGATATGAGTGAGAACTCAAAACGTAGGCTTGCATTCGCCTGCTGTGCCGCCTTGGCGCTTGGCTTTGCAGGATGCGGCGATGACAGCTCAGGTGCATCGGGCTCAAAGAACAAATGCGGCGACAGCGTTTGCACAGACGCGGAAGAATGCGTCAACGGCAAATGCGAGCCCAAAGACGTCGGCGATCCGTGCGACAAATGCGGCACAGACCAGACATGCGAAGACGGCGTCTGCAAGGACAAGCCAATCGACGACCCATGTGCCAAATGCGGCACTGATCAGACATGCGAAGACGGCGTCTGCAAGGACAAGCCGATTGAAAATCCTTGCCCTGAATGCACCGACGGCAAAGTCTGCGACCCTGCGACCAAGACCTGTATAGATCCGCCTGAAGATCCGTGCTCGCTTTGCACAGACAAACAGGAATGCGTAAACCTGACTTGCGTGGACATCGACCCGTGCGCAAACAAGACATGCCCCGACAACACGCGCTGCGACCGCGAAAAAGACGGGGAATGCGTCGATATCGATCCATGCGAAGGGATTACCTGCGGCGATGCTCAGACATGCATCAAAGCCCACTGCATCGATGACGCATGTATCGAAGATGGCGCTGAAAAGGATTGCGGCGAAGGCAAGACATGCTCCAAAGGCGAATGTGTCGATGACGGCTGCCAGGACAAGACCTGCAACGAAGGCTATCAGTGCATCAAGGGGCTCTGCGAAGAGACCGCCTGCATCGACTATTTCTGCGAAGAAGGCCGTACCTGCAAAGGCGGCAAATGCGTGGACAACGAGTGCCTGGACATGGCATGCGACGAAGGCATGATCTGCTCCAAGGGCAACTGCACCTACGAAATCTGCCTCGACAAAGATCCGTGCTCGACCGGCAAGTTCTGCAATGCCGAGGGCAACTGCGAGTTCATCACAGCCCCCGCGATCGCGCTGGACGAACCGGAAGACAAAGCAAGCGATGAAAGCGGCAAGACCGTTTCCCTCCAGCTCCGCCTCAACAACGCGCCTACGGCAGATGTTCACATCACCTGCGAAGTCATTACCGAGAGCCAGAACAAAGAAGTCGAGACGGCTTGCGACGATATCCTCTTCAATGCCGAAAACTGGCAGCTCGAACAGACTATCCTCGTGACCGGCGTAGATGATTATCTCAAAGATGGCGACCAGACTTACCAGATCAAGGTCACGACAGTTTCGGAAGATCCTGATTTCAATGAGCTTTCGGCCGAATCCGTCGAGCTGACGAACATCGACACGACAAAGCCCGGCTTCATCTTCTCTGAAACCGCCATCACGACATACGAAGACCAGGAATCCCCGGCAGCGACATTCACCATCCAGCTCTCGTCAATTCCCGCGTCCGATGTCCGCCTCACGCTCTCGACATCCAATGACAAAGAGGGCACCGTCTCCCCGACCACAGTCATCTTTACCAAAGACAACTGGGGCGAACCGCAGACAATAACGGTCCAGGGCGTCGATGATGAAATCCGCGATGGCAACATCAACTACACGATTTTCTTCTCCCCATCCGAGTCGAATGACGAAGATTACAACGGGACCATGCTCAACCCGATCAAGGCGACGAACATCGACAACGATCACGCCGGCCTCAACGTCAATATTCCCGCAGAAGACTTTGAACTTCATGAAGGCCAGAATCGCCCAGTCCTCATCAAACTCAATACACAGCCTAAAAAAGATGTCAAAGTTACCCTCGCGGTCGACGATGATACAGAAGCAAAATTCGACGTTTCAGAAGTCACGCTCAATGCTGAAAACTGGAAAACAGGTGTCGAAGTCAACCTGACGGGCATCTCTGATTTCTTTATTGATGGCGACCAGCCCATCAAACTGACCTTTACGACATCCTCAGAAGATGAGGATTACAATCTTGAACCGCTTCAGATCGATGGCAAAGTCATAGACGAGGATACAGCTGACGTCCTTGTCGCGATGGGCGATTCACCGATTGTCAAAGAAGGCAGCAATGACTCCGTGACGATGTCAGTCTCGCTGACCTCCAAGCCAACCAAAGAGGTCACGCTCGCGCTCTCGATCACAGACGATACCGAACTCAAGATCAACAAAAAGTCGCTGACCATCAAACCGGAACATTGGGATATTCCGCAAGATATCCTCGTCAATTCAGTGGATGACGATATCGTCGATGGCAACATCAAATCCAAAGTCGTGATAAAGATGAGCTCCGGCGACACCAACTTCAACGACAAGACAAAAGAAGTCGAATTCACGACAGTCGACAACGATGTCGCAGGCTTCCTGATCAACTCGAATGCTGCCTCCTTCCCAGAGGGCAGCGGCTCCACAACCTCGATGAAAGTCAGCCTCCAGTCACAGCCGACTGCCGACGTCAAGGTGACTGTTTCCTCCACAGACGCCTCCGAACTCATGGTATCTAGTGCCACGACGCTGACATTCACGACATCCAACTGGAAGACACCGCAAGAAGTGAGCGCCAAAGTCGTCGATGACAAGATTGCGGACGGCACACAGACAGCGCAGATCAAATTCGTGGCCGCTTCGACCGATACGAATTTTGACAAGATCGAAGGCTATTCAGCCGTCTATACAATTACAGATGATGATGCCCCATCCGTCGTCCTTACTGCAAAGAATAGCACGATTTCCCAGGCCGCCCCGAATACGACAGCGACCATCGTGCTCGGCATTCAGCCTTCCTCAAATGTCACGGTATCACTCACCTCTGACTTGAAAGCGATTTCATTCTCAAAATCGCAGCTGACGTTCACGCCGTCCAACTGGAATACAGAGCAGACCGTTACGGTCAACGTAGATTTCAATGCCATCGCGACCGCATCAGCCAAAGCTACGCTGACAGCAAAAGCCACAGGTACTGGCTACAATGTGACAAGCACGCCTGTCGTACTCAATCTTGTAAAGATTGATGAAGTTCAAAATTTCGCCTATACGGGCAAAGTCCAAACCACGACTTTACCGCGCGGAACCTATAAACTTGAAGTCTGGGGTGCTAATGGCGGTGACTATCAAGACAAAGGCGGTCGTGGAGGATATGTCGCAGGAACTGTTGATATTGCAGATACTACAACAGTTTATGTTTATGTTGGCGGTGCCGGAACCAACTATACTGGCCAACTAAATAACAAACATGGCGGCTTCAATGGCGGTGGTAACCAAGTAACTGGTGACGGCTATTCGAACTTTATTGGCGGTGGCGGTGGTGCCACTGATATGCGTCTGGGAACAGATTCACTATATGCACGCGTCATCGTTGCTGGTGGCGGCGGCGGTGTGTCAGATCGCACAAGTACAGGCGGTGCAGGCGGCGGAGCATCCGGCGTAAGCGCAACTGGCTCCGAAGGCACATTTGGCGGTGGCGGAACTGTATCCTCTGGTGGTTCCGGATATGAAAAGGGTTCATTTGGCCTTGGTGGTACAGGCTTCGGTCATGGCGGCGGCGGAGGCGGCGGCTGGTATGGCGGCGGTGGCGGCGCTCATTGCGGCGGCAATGCAGGTGGCGGTTCCGGCTGGATCCATACAGCAGCAAACTACACCAACTGGAAAGCAGGCAATGCGACTGATGCCAATAAGTATCTATTGAATAATGTCAGCTATATGTCAGTTATTCAGAATACACCAGGCACAGGCTCCATCCCTGCCCCCGCTGGCGGCACAGAGACTGGCCATACGGGTAACGGGTATGCCCGCATTTCGCTCGTAAAATAATCAGTTCACACCGCTATCGCCTTTGGCGATACGCGGTGTTTGAAGCCGGGCTATCGCAGATGCGATACGCCCGGCTTTTATATACCTTGTAAAACAGGATATTCATATAAACTCGATTTCCGTATTCATAATACACTTATTTTTACAACAAATATATTTCACCATTTATTTTAAATATAAAAACACCATCAAATTATATAACATAAAATTATTCATATCATCATCTGCACATCACTCAATTTCATACACGTTCATGCCGATATCCAGCGAGCCCTTCTGTTCAGGATATGTTTTGAGGATATCTTCGCCGGCAAGCGCGATGCGCTTTCGCCCGATTTCAAAAATATCTTTATAGCCGGCTCGAAATGCCTCGCTTTTTGCATGACACGCCTCAGGTATCTGAATCATTATAAAGTGACGGTTGCCGCCATCCTCTGCATTGAGCTGCATGACGGCATGCGCTGTCGTCGCGGATCCCGAAAAGAAATCAAGAATGATATCGTCACAATCCGGGCGCGTTGCCTGACTGATCAAAAACTTAATGAGCTCCAGCGGTTTGGAATTTCCAAAAATCTTCGTGCCGCCAAATAATTGATATAATTTCTCTGTCGCTGATTTGGTTGAAAATAACCCCAGTTCAGTCGTCAGCTGCTGCGGATGTTCATATTCATTCAAAAATTCTTTTCTGACCGGATATTTATATTTCGATCGCGGGAAAATAATTCGACCTTCGCTTACCCAGAGATCAAGCTTTTCCTGGGAATACGGCGTTTCAAAAGTATATGACACACCTGTTTTAGGATCTGTCACAGTGCGTTCTGGCAACCCCTGTCCGAAACGCTGCAGGTATTGCCGTTTCCAAGGTCCGCGCGGATCGTCATCCGGATTGCTGAAACCATTTTTAGGGTCACGCGCCACGCCTTTGAATGCAAAGCGCGACGCACACTTTGCATAGACATAGACATATTCATGGTTGCTGACGACGCGATGCGCCGTCGCCATACCCTGTGCGGCTTTCTTCGTGTTCCATACAAAACAGCATATAAATTGATCACTTCCAAAAATCTCATCGCAGAGCCTGCGCAGATTTGCCTGCTCATGATCATCAATGCTGATGAATATGGCACCGTCCTCTGAGAGCAAATCATAAGCTGCGCGCAAACGAGGGTACATCATGCTGAGCCATCTGCTGTGCAGCCGCCCCTCCACTTCTCTTGATGAAGCGCCAGCGTCGCAGTCCTGGCCAGTCTGCCTGAGATAGGAAGCGACAGAATCCCGGAAACTGTCATTATATATACGAACCGAACCGCTGTTATAGGGCGGATCGATATATATCATCCTGATTTTTCCGGCATATTGTTTATACATCAGCTTGAGCGCTTCGAGGTTATCCCCCTTGATATAGATATTCTGTGTGTGCTTGCCATTTTTTGAAAGCTTCGGGCAAAGCTTCAGCCGCCCCTTTGGAGAGCAGAGCGCTTCCTGTTCTGCATCACGCTTTCCGTACCACTCAAACGCATAGCGCGCTTCTGGCGCTTCGATATTCTTCGCAAGCGCGAGCATCTCAAGAAACTGTGCCAGAGAAAGTTCTCCATTTTCCAAAAGTTCAGGAAATGCCTCACATAATCGTTCGCGGCATTCATCCACAAAACTCACTAAAGCATGCGCCCGCTTCATTGCCTCCGAACGCTTTTGTGATGATACGCTCATGATCTGCCCCCTGTCGCCTGAATGCCTCCGGTATTCTCTCAAGCCTATACGCACACCAAATATATTTTGGCCGTATCGCGAAGCGATAGGCCAAAAAAGCGAACGAATGCAGTCCGGTCACATCGCAGATGTGGCCGGACAAATCGTGAGCTTCCCCAAATTATTCATCAAAAAGCTCTTTCAAATCCAGACCGGCTGCATAACCGTAAGAGACATAATTATCAACGCCATAAGAAAACAGGCCGATCGGTTTAGATGCCGATATCTCGTGCCTGCCATCGCTGACAAGCTTATAAGCCGCTTTATATTCGCCATTGCCAAACTTGAAATAGTCCGCTTCAGCCACGATCTGCCCATCAAGCCTGACCTCGGCATCGAGCGGTGCCACGATCGTGATATAATCTTTTTCATACTTGTTCGGCGCGAGGAACTGATAATTCGATCGATATTGCTCGACCGGCACGCCGATGATGAAAGCTGGATCGCCAATGCCAGCCCAATCCGGCGTCTGCGTATGCGTCTCGGGATCGAGCGGATCGTTCTGTCCGGTCATGAATTGCCCGACCAAAACCGGTGAAGACGCTTCGATGACAAAGCTCTGCGTCGTCAGGATATCTATCCACTGCCCGGCATTGAGCGTCACGGCATCCTGTTTAAAGACATTCGGAGTCGTCACGACACGGGTATCGTCCATACGCGCCAAGATACGCCAGAGATCGCGCTCCTTGCCACGCGGCTTGAGCTTGACCGCATTGTATTTGCGCCCCCAGGCGCCCATCGGATAGAGCTGATGCTCGATATGATCCGCACAGCAGGTCACAGGATCGGTCTCAGGAAGGCTCGTCGCCTCCACGCCGGAAAACACGGCCACGAGCTTATCCGAAGTCACCATGCTCCCTGTGAAATCCTCCCCTTTGCCATCTGTTTCCAGATTGAGGATATCGTACTGGTTGAGATAGAATGTCTGCAGATCGCCTTTTTTCATCGCATAGATCGGCTTGCCCGCCTTATCCATGCCAGCCATGACCTTGCAGGAAGCCTCGACGACAACCTCAGTCTGCCCCGGCTGCGTGGCCACGACCGTCAAAAAGCCATGAAATACGTCATAATGCTGCTGCCGGCTCATGACCATATAGCGCTGCCCCATCGCTGACGTCGGGAACAGCAGCGAAGCGTCATTAGAAAAGACATCCACATTATCGAGCGGATTGAACTGTGCGGCAGTGATCGGCAAATCTGACTTGATGTAAAAAGACGTATCGGTGATGACCGTGCCATTGACGCTGTACGCGAGCCCGCAGGAGCGTCCGCCGTCATAACATTTGTTCGGGAGAATGACCGATTTGAGCCCGTTTGGCGGAACCTCAAAAGAGACGACTTCGACGACTTTGCCCGCCTCCTTTGTGAAAATCTTGACCACGGCAGTCAGTTCCGGATGCGTGTTGCTCAAGACGACAGCAAACGGCTGTCCAGCTGCATCATAGACACCGGCATCGATGGCGTTGTCGAGGTCGACCGCCCAATACTCGCAGCCGATATAGCTCGCATCCTTTGTCGTCTGGTCGCAGATCGGAATGCATGCGCCTTTTTCGCAGACAGTCTTTTCCTGAATATCACTGCATTTCTTCTGCTCGGAATAAGCTGTACCAGCCTGATTGCAGAGCGCGATGGTATCGTCATCGATGCAAACGCCTGAACCTTCCTCACAGAGCCTGGGCACGCAGGCATTCTCGACGCATGTCGTGCCATATTCGCAATCGTAGTCCCCCGTGCCGGTGCCAAGAGCATTGCAGCCATGATATCGGCCATCCGGCAGACAAGATTCTATTTCGTACGCCGTACAGACAACTTCCCCACATTTTCCGTCATAACAAAGTTCTCCAGAAGCGCAATATTCGCTCTTCCGAACGCCATCGACGCAATGCAGGACCTCTTTTTGGGAAAGGCATATATCATCTTTCGGGTCACAAGTCTTGATGACGACATCCCCGGGACCAGGATTATCCGGCTTTTTATTTTCACCATTTTCGCCACATGCCGAAAGACACAGCGCGACGAGGCACATCCCGAAACGGACGTTTTTCTTCATGTCATCTCCTATACAGAACACATACATACGGAGCGGCACCAGACTTATTCGGGGATACGCCAGTCAATCGGGGAGCGCCCGTTTGCCTCAAGGAAAGCATTGATCTGCGAGAAAGGCCGGGACCCAAAGAAGCCGTATGAAGCCGAGAGCGGGGAGGGATGCGGCGCTTTGAGAATGAGGTGATGCCGATTCGTGATGAGCGGGATCTTGGCCTGAGCATTCCGTCCCCAGAGCACGAACACGACGGGATCGGTCTTGTCATTGACGAGGCGTATGACCTGATCCGTAAAATTCTCCCAGCCCTTTCCATGATGGGAATTTGCCTGCCCGTGCCGAACAGTGAGTACAGTGTTGAGCAAAAGCACGCCCTGTCGCGCCCAGCTCGTAAGGTCACCGTGAGAGGGAGGCATAATACCCAAGTCAGAATGGAGTTCTTTATAGATATTGAGCAGCGAGGGCGGCGGCGGGGTCGGCCGGAGTACAGAAAAGCTCAGACCATGCGCCTGATTGTCCCCATGATACGGATCCTGCCCGAGCAGCACGACCTTGACATCCGCGTAGGGGGTCAGATGAAGGGCGTTAAAAATGTCATACATCCCTGGATGAATCTTCTGGGTGCGATACTCATGAATCAGGAACTGCCTGAGCTCCAGATAGGACTCTGTCTCAAAAGCAGGCGCCAAAAGCGGCGCCCAGTCATTATGAAGGATTTCCTTGGCCATATTATTCCATCACATCTTCCGATTCACCCATTGCGTGCATGACATCCTCAGGGTGAAAAACCTCGATACCATCCTGTACTTGCGAGCGAATATTATTGCCCGAAGCCCGATCTGCAGAAATACCGCACAAACACTGCATCTCAACAGCGGTGAGCCATTCGTTTCGCTCTGCTTTGACTCGCCCGTGAGAGGCGATGATAATTTTTGCGATTGCATGCGGAAGCAGGGCTTCCGCCACATCCAACGCCTTTTTCATCGGATCGGCTTCAGAACACTCAACATCGTCGTCTTCATCTTCTTCTTTTTCAGCGAGGCTCTGCATGACGTTCAAAGTCATCAGGCGATAGAAATCGAGCGAGACTTCCTCGACCAGGCTTTTGCTCAGCTTTTTCCTGCCGAGCGCATACTCATAGAGCAGGCGGATCCGCCCGCTGAAGCTGTAAGGCACGACGCGCCCAGCCACGACACGCGGCACGCACGGCACAGAGGCTTCATTTTCGGTCAGCAGGCGCGCGACGATATCGAGACTCGCGGTCACAGACTCGAACAGCCACCGATTGTCATGCTCAAGTTCATATTCGTTCAGATGATTGACACCCATGCCTCATAACCCCAATTTACGGCGACGCTCCGCTCTCGCTGCATCGATTCGTCCCAAAAATTCAACGGCCTTTCCCGAAAGCTCTTTCGGAATCGCATGCCTGTTTTCAATGACCATGTTGCCAGTGCCAATCTGAAGAACACGGCGATTTCCAACAAGATAACACACCGGAAGCATGATAAACGCCCAAATCGCAATCGCGAGAAGTATCAGGTAATTAAACTTGGAGTTGTTAAAATACACATACGCACAGCCCCCCGCTGCGCCCAGCATAATGATTACCGCTACGAACAGAAGACCTTTATTATGGCGGTTATACATGCGAAGCAGGCTGATATGTTCAAGATCGTAAGAGCCATAGTTTGTAATCTGCCCATGGCTGACTTCGATATCCCACACACGATGCGTCGTCAGATAAAACGTATCAAAGCTTGCAATTTTCTCTTCACCATCTAACAGGTGCTCTTCAATAAAAATTTCCTGAACCGTAAGCGCATCCTCTTTGACCGCCTTCATGGTCAGATGCGTCGGTTCCGCGCTATGATTTGTCTTAGCAACGACAACAGCCTGAGAGACGACAGGCATGTCAGAGGTCATTGCTTCAAGCTCCTTATCCGCCTTCGACGCCTTCTTCTCATTGTCGGCCAAAGCCTCCAGGTCGTGGCTGCGCTCGACCTCAGATTCTTTCTCTCGTATCTCATTAGCGAGATACAGGTGAAGCTCATCTGATTTTTCAAAGATACGGCGAAGCTCCCCCTCTGGCAGGTTCGCATAATCTTTGACCGTGATATCCGTATCGTTTTTAGCAGTGTCCTCTTCTTTTGATTTCGAGAACAACATCTTGCGCAGCTCGCTGCCTTCACGCACTCTGAGCTTATCAGAAGCACTCACTTCCCCCGCTTCCGCTTCAAGCTCCGCCTCATGATCTTCAAGCCTCAGCTTGATATCCTGGCGATTGCGGATCATGAATATATCAGACGGATTCTCATCGACTTCCTCAGTTCCGTCGCTCGATCTTTCGAGCGCACTCAGAAGCGATTCTGCCTGGAACAGATGGTCGTCACTCGACTTCTTGGACGATTTGCCACCGATTCCGAACGGCTGCTCATGAGGCATCGTCATATCCTCAAAATCGTCATCCATCTTGTGAGTCAGGTCCGACTCTACAACCTCATCAGCCAGCGAGATTTCATCGTCCTCAGGCGGATATCCATAACGACCATGTCCAGTCTTTCGGACGCGGATGCGCGAGCGTGTTGGCAAGCGATCTTCGGGCATGATCGGACGAGTCAGTGCATTTTCATCACATTCGCGATTGAGCGCGCATATCGGCTTATCGGACGCAGGCAAGGCTTCGACTGCAACCGCCCGGTCCCCCACAGGTCTTCCGGACAAAAGTTCAGAATCATCCCCGATCTGTACCCGTTCAGAAGATATATCCGGAGGCTGCGGCATTTCCAGAAAATTGGCTTCCTCTTCATGCGAAGTTATGGGCATCGTCCGCTGACGCTTGCGCCCACGCCCGCTTGAACCAAACTGTTCTCTGCCGGCATCTGCTGACACAGCCGCCTTGACTGCCTCGCGAACTTCTGAATTCCGCATCCCCTCCGCACGCCTGACGGAAACATTATTGTCCATCGATTCAGAAGCGATCACATAGGTGATATCCTCAGGCATTGACTCGACATATTCATCTGCCCCGATTGTCGGAACTGCGCCAGAACGTTCCTTTGTACGGAAATCTGCATCAGAATTATTCTTACCCTCCAGATCGGACGGATTACTCAGCGCCTCAGGCGTTTTGTCTGACGCTTTGACAGCATTGCAGTCATGCGTCCGAAGCTCTTCAGCAGCAAGCTCATCCAAAAGCGCAAGCGCGCGCCTGTCGTGCGTCTTGAGCTCTTCCGTCGCTCGGATTTCCACTTCCTTGAGAGACTTCAGCACACTTTCTTCATCAGGCGGCTTCACGTCACTGACCGAGCGCACGATACTGAGGTCATGCGTCGCTGCATTCTCATCGACACGCCCGCCTTCTTCATGCATATTCACGGCTTCTGCGCACGCATTCGGCACTTGCGAGCCATCGATATATTCACCGACAGAGACAGGCACTGTCTCGGCCAGCAGATCATCTGCCGCCCCCGAACGTTCCGATATATCAGCAACAGCATGTACATCCGCTTCTGCCGCTTCATCCCTGACATCCGCAATCTCAGCCCCCCCCTCAGCCGCAGCTTCTGAACTATCGGACGCTTGCACATCCTCAGTCTCTGCAGACATTTCTTTCACATGCTCTGGAACAGGTGGCGGAGGCGGCACACACGCATCCTCATCCCCCTCTGACTGCACGTCAACGTCGATCGACACATCATCCTCTTCAGCTACATCCGTGGAACGATCCACTGACTGAAGCATCGTATTCGTGATGACACGGATATCGTCCGCCTCGTCTGCTTCAAGTTTCTCGCATGTCTCGACATCCAGCGCCTTGATTTCCTTCTCAAATGCATCGAGTTCCTTCTTGGCATTCTCTGCTTCATCACTCCCCGCATCAAACAGCTGCCAGGTATGAGAAACTGAAGACTGAACGTTTTCAAACCCAAATGCCAGAATGCTGGAAATACTCACCGGCTCAAGATCACGAACATGTGAAAGCGCTGGCGAACTGAGTGCCTCGACGAGTTCATGATCATCTGAAGCACTTTCCGCAATGCCGCGTTCATCATGAGCAGACTTGTCATTCATTTCCGAAGCCTGAGCATCTGATGCCTTTAAGACTTCGGCTTCAGCCGCTTCCTCCGGCTTGGCGGCGGCTTCTTCTAACGCCTTGTTTTCCGGCGCATCTTCGGCCTCTGGCTTGGCGGCGGCTTCTTCTGACGCCTTGTTTTCCGGCGCATCTTCGGCCTCCGGCTTGGCGGCGGCTTCTTCTGACGCCTTGTTTTCCGGCGCATCTTCGGCCTCTGGCTTGGCGGCGGCTTCTTCTGACGCCTTGTTTTCCGGCGCATCTTCGGCCTCTGGCTTGGCGGCGGCTTCTGACGCTTCATCCGGCTTGGCGACGGCTTCTTCTGACGCTTCATCCGGCTTGGCGGCGGCTTCAGCAGCCCCTGAATTGGCGGGATCCGCAACATCCTCAGCCTGCTTTACGGGCTCCAATCCCACCATAGCATCCCTGCCACGCGCAACCGTCTGTCCGTCAAGCTCGCTGTCGTTTGACACCCCATCTTCCGACTCGACATAAAGCTCACGAAAGAGCGGG
Source organism: Pseudomonadota bacterium (assembly GCA_017464085.1). Taxonomy (GTDB): domain Bacteria; phylum Myxococcota_A; class Bradymonadia; order UBA4248; family UBA4248; genus UBA4248. Next base: position 22,492 of record JAFUEE010000165.1, on the reverse strand, counting down.
TTGATATCGATCGTCGTCTCCAGACGCGGCGGAAGCTTGATGCCTGGCTTAGGCATCGCATCCTCCGACTTGATCTGATTGGTCACCGAGAATGTATTGATCGAAGGAATAGAGTTCCGCTCCCCGAACTGAACTGGTGGCAATGTCACATCAGAATCAAGCCCCCATATCTTCCGAAGCAGCGGCAGCTTTGACGCTTCGACCCACGCCTTTCCCGGAAGCACGCGGATCATCGTGTCCTTTTTGACGGTATCCACCAGCGCAAGCTGTATCAACTCTTCGTCACTTTCGATCGATGCCGTAAAAAAAGGCGTCTTGATCAAATACCCCGGCATATTCTCTCTCCAAATCTCACAAATGCCGCACACTGCGGATATTTTTCCAAATCAATCCAGGATTACGAGCTGCTCCATGCCACGTACAAGCGCCTTGGCGCTCGCATAACATGCGGTGATATCTCCGGCATCCATATAGGCAGGCACCGAGACAATCCTGAGCCTTCTGTCGATACACGCCTCGTCATACCGGCATGCCTCATGCACAGCCCCCATTTTTTCGCAGGCAGCAGACACAGAAGACGGCACGCCGACAGTCACATGGACCCCTTCGTTGCCGAACAGACGCGCTGCAATGACAGGCGCGATGCACATGAACCCCATGATTTTCCCAGCATTCCGGCACTTCTTCAGCACATCCGCAACGCCTGCATCCACTTCGCAGGCAGCACCGCGCACGCCAAAATCACACAGGTTAGTCGCCGCCCCAAAGCCGCCGGGAAGCACGACTGCATCGAACGCATCAAGCTCTTGCTCAAGCGCGGCCAGGGCACGTATATCGCCCCGCGCAATCCTCGCCGATTCAACCAGCACATTGCGCGACTCCTCACACGCCTTGCCTGTCACACCGTTGATAACCGCGCTCTGCGGCTTATCCGGCGCGAAAAATGAAACCTCATGCCCCGCCTCGCAAAGACTGAGCACCGCAAGAACAGCTTCATGTATCTCGCTGCCGTCGCGAACACCGCATCCACTTAAAATTACTGCTGTCTTCATAATCTTTCTCCTTCCCCCACTTTACTCTACCACATTCCGTTCGCTTTTTTTATGCCTAAAATCATCTTTTAGCACAAGCATCCCCGCACCCTCCCACGCCATCGAAAATACTTCCCGGGCGCGCTATCCGCCATAGCGGATACGCGCGCCGTCCGCCGCTATGGCGCTGCGCGCCATACGCGTGCGAACACGGCGGCTGCCTGCGGCACGCCGCCAGCATACGAAACGGGCCGGCGTATCGGCTACGCCGATAGCACGGCCTTGCGGCGCGTGTGCAAAAGCACAGCGCCGCCCCATACTGAACTCTCAGACTATCTCGCGCATTCCCGAACAATGCGACCCACGCGTGCGCACCTCATACACATGCCTTTAACCTACTCACAATATATGCTTTTTGTGATATGATACGGCGCGCTTTTTTTCAAAGCCACCGCACCGATCTTTATTTTCAGGACACACCAATTGCTTCAAATGCCTGACACTGCCAGATTCTGGGAAATCGCCAACGCGCTCGAAAAACGCATGAACGCGCTCGCGCGCGAGAACACGCAGATCCACGACTGCATTGAATCGATACGGACACTCTGCCACGCCGCGCAAATCAATCCGAACGAACGAGACACGCTCATACCGCAGCTCTCACACCCGCTCTCAACACTAGCAGACCTCACCGGCGACGAGACCGCGAAAAGGCTGGCTGATATCTCGCGAAGATATGCCGCCCCAGAGCTTCCCTCCGCTTCCCCGAAATTTGAAAAACTCGCGCACAACCTGTTCGCAATGCACAGATTCCTCGACGGTATCGCAGGCGCGGATCAGTTCGGCACACTCAGCATGAACAGGGAGGATAATATCCAGTACGGGCTCGGACTGACCCTCCACGACGGCTCGCTGCTGCAGTTCTTCACCGACCTGATCCAGAAAGACACAAACGCCCCCTACGCCCTTCTGATGCGCACGTTCGGCGACGACGCTGAACCGCTCATCCGCGCCATACAAGAAGGGCAGGCCAGCCTGGAATCCTTCTTGCGCTCGCAACTCATCCTCAGGTACGACCCAATCCTATCACGAAAGACTTTCACGTTCCCGCAGAATTTTCTGGCGCATTTCCAGAACCTGGCCGCTGAACCCGCCGCGCGCGACACCCAGGTCAGCCTGCTCGCCGGAAAGCGCTTCTCAAGCGCCCGGACTCACGCGCTCAGCTCAGGCATCCGTTCACTGCGCGGCTTCGCGATGCTCTTCGACCTGCACGCGCTCGCGTCAGACAACATACTCTCACATATCGACCCCTCCGCGCCTGAGGCGAACAAATGCCTCTCGCTCGCGGACGCTGTCATCTCGAGAATGCACGGGCATGTCGCCGAACACTGGCAGAACAGGCTGGAATCCGTCTTCCAAGGCTCAGGCACCGTGGACGGGCGAATCTATGACGAGACAAGGTATCTCGGCCTGCACGCTGAAGAACAGTCCTGGGAAACTCCACTTCTTCAGTTCACTGACGAAAATATCACCCCTGCCCCCTCCCCGGGACACGCCTATATCGTATGCCCCGGAGACCGCCTCACAACACTCACTGACAGCGCCTACAAGGGACAGGCTGATTACCGCTTCGTGCTCAGACAGAACCCGCATATCCGGCATCCAGAAGCACTCCGTCCGGGAACGCGACTGTTCTTTCCAAAGCTCGCGGACAATCGCAGCGAAGACGCGCACAGCGAAAGCTCGAAACACGAACACAGCGCATTCTATTCGGAAGCTTCAGAATCCATCTTTTTCGCAAACCGCGAAATCACAGACCTCAAGATTCTCACGCGCGAACAGATCGACACGCTCTGCCACGCGCTGGACGATATCGGCCCCAGACAGGCAGCAAAGTCTCAGTGCGTCCGCATACGGAGGCATATCGCGATCCTGTGCGACAAAAAAACGTTAGTCATCCTCACAAGGGAAAATTCCGAACGCATCGGAGGCTCGATGCCGGACGCTTCGCTCCTTGCCTGGGCAAATGCGCTGGCCGCACAAATACGGGGGGATGTCATGCTTTCAGAAGACATCTTCCTGCCGCTTGCATCCATGCCCGCACAGCCACACCGAAACGCCTGGTGCGCGTCCTCCCTTCACAGGCTCCTCGCAGACCCCGGCGCGCGGCCGCCAAAGCTGATCCTTCATCCCTCCACGAGATCCGTCGATATATTCGATGCATACAACGCTTTCATCATCCGCCTCGAACACGACGACTTTCTGGCAATGCGGCATCAGCCGCAAAAAAGACTAGAAGATTACATCGCGCCACCAATTATCCAGATGGAAATGCTCTCACAGCTCTGGATCGCCCAGCTGCTCTCTCAGGATACTGAAATCGCGGTTCCGCCTGTCAGCCACACCAATCTCTATGCATCCACAACACACCGATCCGAAACCCACTTTCTCATTCCGGCAGGCACGCCAATCTACCCAATCCTCCCCGGCACAATCCAGCACATACAACCGGCAAGCCCAGACTGTTTTCAAATCTTCGTCCGGCACTCGCACGGCCTCACGGCTCGTTACGCAAGCCTGATGCCCCCGTTCGTCTCTGAAGGGCAGACGGTCACCCCACAGACAGTTCTATCCGCAGCCGCATCCCCAAGCTCGGAATCTGTCTCGACCGTAAAACTCGAACTCAGGCAAAACCCATCCACAGACCGCGACATTTTCGACGGCGAACCTGTCGCATACCTCAATATCGTCAACCAGCTCTGGCCGCTTCAAGCCGGATGTGACTCACTCATGGGGGAATGATATGCCCATCTTCATAAGTGCGCTTCTGATACTCTCCGGAATCATCTGGTCTCTCACGTCCGGCATCCATCTGTACGCCTCTCTCGCGCTTTCCGGCATCTGCATCGCACTCGCGGTTACTGTTTTTCTGCTCGGCCTCCATAGATACAAATCCGCAGCCCCAGCTCAAACATTTGTTTTCAAAAATATCGCCCCATTCCATGGCTTCGGACCATTCGGCTGGATGCTCGTGCTTATGGCACTGCTCGCGGCGCTCTCGCTCATCCCGCTCCCCCTCGGGCTTCTAGACCTCCTCTCCCCCAAAGCATCAGAACTTTACCGGAACACATGGGCCCTGGCTGGCATCGAACGCAACTGGGGCTACCTCACTGCTTCACCTGAAGCGACCGCGTTCTCACTCTGGATCCTGCTCGGATTTCTGGGCATCTATCTCACCGCGCTCAGGCTCGGCGCAACCCGGCGCAACTCGATGCAGCTCATGCATGCACTTGCGCTCTCCGGACTCGTCCTCACTGCAATGTTTGCCTTCAAATTCGCAGGCCATCCCATCTCTTTTGGCCCAACCGGCCCCAATGCGCTCTTTCACATCGGCCTCCCCCTCAATTCCAACCACTCTGCCGGGGTATTCACATTCCTCTCCATCACCGCGCTCGGCAACTGTCTTTCCAAACGCCACAAAGATACGTTTTCCAGACGCCTGCTCTGGTTCATGCTATACCTCGTCTTTGGCGTGCTCGTATTCATGCTCAAAAGCCGTGGCGCAATCCTCGCTTGGTTTCTCGGACAGGCTTGCTTCGGGATAATCGCTTTTGCCATCAGAAAACAGCTCAAAAAGGGACAGCTCATCTTTTTGGGCATCGGCACGGTCGCTGTACTTGCCACGGTGCTCGCACTCTCCGCATCGACAGTCAGCCAGATCCGCACCGAGTTCGAGAACACATCGATATCCTTCGAATACACAGAGCCTGTCACGCCAGCTTCCACTTCCGCCAAGTCTGCATTATCCAAGACCCAGATGTATGCAGACTTCCTCAAAATGAGCTCGGAATGGGGCCGTGCAGGCACAGGCCGTTCGGCGTTCATCGACATCTATCCAGCCTATCAAGGCTTTCCCTTTCCCAAAACCTTTCGACATGCTGAAAACGAATACTGGGAGATCCTGCTAGAATACGGCTGGTTCTGGGGCGCGGTCTGCCTCATACTTGGCGCGGCTGCGATTTTTTTATTTATTCGGGATTACGCGCACGCCCAAGAAGAACGCGAGAGCATGACCGGTCTCCTCGCAGCTGTCCTGGCGCTCCTCATGCAGAACATGTTCGACTTCAATCTGCGCTACTGGACAGTCGGGCTGCTCTTCTGCATCGCCTGCGGCACACTTGAAGCACGACGCAACCGCTGGCGTTACGGCAAAATCACACACGACAACAGCACGCCCTCCAGATGCTCCAAAATCGAATATCTATCAGGCGCAGCAATCTACACACTCTCCTTCGCCATCGCGCTTACCGCCCTGCCTGCGGCATTTAACAGTCAGACAGGGCGCGCACAGTCAAAAGTCATCGAAGTGCTCTCAAACAATCATATCTCACCGCAAGAGCTTCCGCAGCTTCTCGAAAAGCCGCTGACCTATCATCCCACAGACCAAGCCGTGCGATCTGCTGTCGCCAGCGCCTATATACGCAAAGGCACGACAGCACCGACCCCAGAAGAACGCACTGAAGCCTGGACTCTTGCCAGACGCTGGCTTGAATCCTCGCTCAAGATAGACCCGCATCATGCCAAGTTCGCACTCAGACTCGCAAAATGCAATCTGGCCCTCAATGACCAAAAAGCCGCCGCAGACCTTTTCCTCAAAGCAGTCTCCGAAGATCCGAGACTCACTTCAACTGCCATGTACGAAATGTCCGCGCTCTCAGATGCAAACATCCGCCCCCCACAATCATTCAGCGCCATGCGCGCGCTCCTTGGCGCACTGCTCTCGCGCAACCGGGTGGAAGCCGCGCATTCATTACTGCTCAAAAACAAGCTGTCCGACACTCCGGTACAATATACCGCTCTCTCGTGCATCTTCCTACGACACATCGATATGGACGAAGCTTGCCACGATATGATCGAAACACTGGATGACCAGCCGCTCACCACACAGCTGCTCACGCTCAAAGCGTCCACCCTGACCCAAAACAAGCAGTATCACGACCTTCTCAAGCTCTATGAAGACGCAGAACCTAAGCTCAAAAACGATCCGGAATACTGGCGATTAAGACTTCATGCATCTGTTTATTACGGCACTTTTAACGGCGATGAATGGTACAAAACTCAGATTCCAAAACTCCAGCACACCTATCGAAAATATGCCGGAATATCCACACTCTACGCCGTCAGCGGTCACATCTGCGATGCGCGTTATGCGCTGAACATCAAGCAATACGGGCATGCCATACGGTCGGCCAAGCTCGCTCTGGCGCTCAGGCCGGGACAGCAGGAAGCTCAGAAAATTCTCAAAGCTGCCACCGAAGCCCAAAAGCGCCGATAATCACTTTGCGCCATATCCATAATCGAACGCATACGCTTCCAGGTTGCGGCGCAAAATCTGACGCGCCCGGCACAGCCTGCTCATGACTGTGCCGATGGGAATTTTCAGCTTTTCCGAAATCTCACGGTAGGAAAAATCAAGCATGTCCGCCAACATGATGATAGACCTGAAATCTTCAGAAAGGCTGTTGTACGCCTGCATCAGCTCATCCGAAAAGGCATAGATGAAACCGCGTTTGGATACATCATCTGCCTCAAGCGCATCTTCAGCAGACCCGGTCATCCCGACATGGACCTGCTTCTCATACGTCACCCCCTCAAGCATCGCCTTTTCACGCTGATGAGCGCGATATCGGTTGATAAAAGTGTTTTTCATGATGCAGCTCAGCCATGCCAGACATTTCGTTCCGGGCTCGTACGACCCATAACTCCGATAGGCGCGCAACAACACTTCCTGCACCAAATCATCCGCCTCACTCTCATTATGCGTATACTTCATCGCAAGCCCGTTGAGCGTCTGCACATACGGAAGCACATCATTCTCAAATGAACGTCTGCTGTCTGTCATGACCACCTCAATAGAGCCTATTCCGCCCTGACAATACCAAGCTGCGCGGCATAATCATGAAGCTTCCGCCTCAGAATCTCGCGACCTCTAAAAAGACGGCTCATCACAGTGCCAACCGGTATCGAAAGCTTCTCGGAGATCTCGCGATAAGACTGATCCTGCAAGTCAGCCATCACGACGATTGCACGGAAATCTTCCGGCACAAGCCCGAGCGCCATGGTCACTTCATCCCCGAAATCCTTGCTGCGCTCGCTGTACTCGACATCCTCATAGGACTGATCACGGCTGTCAGGATGATTCTCATCAAGCTCTTCCCGACGATCCAATGCTTCACGTTCAAGATGCGAATGGCGATACTGACTGATATACTCATTCGTCATCACACGGCACAGCCACGCCCGGCAATTAGTCCCTGACTCAAATTTGTCGAAATTTTTATATGCGCGCTCAAGCGTATCCTGCAAAAGATCTTCCGCGTCTTTTTCATTGCGGGTAAGACGAAGCGCATGCGCATACAGCGCATCGCGATGACACAGAGCTTCTTTTTCAAATCTTGTATATTCCATGAGGTTCTCCAGTCTCTTGCTGCCAATACCAAGTTTGGCATTCACAGCGAACATACATAAGAAAACTTCATTCCAACTCTGAATTTAAAAAATTTTAATCAATTTCAACAACTTACACAACAACCACACTCACCCACACATGGAAAATATTTACAATACATACAAGAATACGTAATATACATATCATGCATACACATATCACGTATTCACCTCAGACATCAAACGCATCACTCGCCCGCACCTGCTGATGATGCTCCCACGCCGCAGGCTCAGGCGCATGCTCATATTTGCTCCCAATAAGGCCACGCGCCCTCAGGACACATTCCTTGCGCTCGGCACGCATCCGCGCCTCACGGCTCATGCCATTCAAGCGCGCATTCCTGAAGAGAACGGACATGGACAGCGGCAGAAGCATCTCAAACATATCGTCCACTGCACATGACGCCTCCGGCACAGTCTGCACTTCGCGATGCTTTCCCTGGCGTATCCGTTCAAAGGCCGCCTTCGCCGCATCCATACCGATGCGTTCTACAAGAAGATCCCGAATCATGCCGAAGGCTTCCTTAGGAGAACGCGCGATCAGAAACATCAGCGCCTTCGTCGCCCGTGGATGAGCGACAACGAATGCATCCGCCACCCCCAATAACGCGTCATCAAAGGCCCCCATCCGTGTCTCAATATCGATCCACATATCTGCAGCGGTCCAGTACAAGGCATCAGACGGAGAAAGCATCTCGAGTGCGTGGCGCAGCGTCACCGCCGCGCAGTACGGATCGGACATCTGGCTAGCCGCCTCCAACAGCAGCGCCTCTCCAGAACAATCGCCTTGCCCCTCCAGATACTTGCTCAGTCCGTAGAGTGCATCCGCACGTGCCTCATCATGTCTCAGCACCAGCGCTTCCAGCCAGGCATTGCGAGCCTCTGGACGCCTGGCCAGCATTCCGCAAATCACGTCCAAGCCGCATGCATTGCCATCAAAAGCGCACAATGCAGCCTCTGACACGACAGCATCAGAACCGTAGGTCATCGCAAGTTCCAGAAGCGCACTTTCCAACACTTTCGATTGCCTGGCAGTGTCCAACGCGAGCCTGCCAAGCCTTTGACGCACACCAGAGAGCAGCGACTGCCATCGCGCCTCGCTCACTTCCGCCCACATGCCGCGGCCAGTGCCTCGGCATGCCGCCTGCTCCAAATCATGCTCAGCTTGTCCGAACTGCTTCATATCCAAATGACATTCAGCGAGCAGCCACCATAACACTGGCGTTTCCAGCCCCTGCGCCATCCGCTCCGAATACAGCGCCACAGCGCGCTCCGGATTTCCACATTCGCGGTAAGCTTCCATACGCCAGAACACTTCCATGCCATCCGGAACAGACCACAGCCCAGAGGACAAATCCTCCTCCCATGTGTGCCGAAGCACACCGACATACCATTCAGCATCCTCCCCCTCACGGCGGCGAAGCGCATCGAGCAGGACACCAATCCCCCTGTGGCCGGCAGGCCTCAGCACCTCACGTCCCAAAAGCCAGTCCATGAACGCATTCTGATCCTTCATAGCCCTGTCGACTGCCAGCGCGACATCGCCATCCAGACCCCCTATATTCCCGTAGATCCGTTCAAGCGCCATTCCTGTCGCGCGACGCGCAATGCCCTCCAGCCTGCCATAAAACCGCATCAGCCAAGCAAGCGGAGCTTTCATAATCGCACCCACATATCCTGGAAGCGCATGAGGATCTGAATTCATACGCTCTGCCATAGCTTCTGGAGTGGACACATCTAATGACGCCGAGAGTTCCGGCACTTCGCGACCGGAAACCAGAAATTCCTCGCGATATGTGCGAACGAAACGAAGGCCGCACACAGAAAAAGCCACGCCGGCACGTCGCGCATCAAGCTCCGGATCATCGCAGTCCTCAAGGCAAAGAAGCAGACGCCTGAACTGTTCCGCACGAACCCCCATGCAGTCTTCCAGCCCGTCAAGCACATGTATCATGCGCTCATATTGCGCATGCTTTTTCATCAAACTGTAAAGCGCGGCTGTAATCTGTACCGAGATCATCGTCAAGGCTTCCATGCCTACAGGCTCGCACACTTCAGAAATGCAGGCGGAAACTTCCCCCGCAGCGCCAGCCATTTCTGAAGCCGCAGCGCCACTTACAAAAAATGCACGCACACGCCTGAGCACATTGCCACTGAATCCCACCAGGTCCTCACAGCTTTCAATCCTGTCCTTGAACTGAAGCGTCTTAAAACACTTTTCAAGCACACGGCACTCAAAACCGCCGTCTTCAGGCAGTGCGCAGCCCCCCTGTTCACGTCTCAGCGCCTGATCAAGCACCAAATCAAACGCCTCCGCTGCTGTCAGCGCTTCCAGCATTTTCAACGATATCATGCCCATTGCCCTCTCCTATTTAAAAAGGCTGTGTTCAACGACTGTAGATGCAGTGTTTGAATGCAATTCTGTTACCCGGGGAGCGCGCCTTTCGAGCCTCCCTGGGCTGTATTCCATCACCCCTTCTCAGGGCGATGATCGGCACTCCTCTCGTGCCTGACTCATCACGTCTCATATCTACGCTGGCAGAACAGAGCCTAAAAAAAAAAGCCATGTCGAAACATGGCTCTTTCATAAATCAGACTGCAGAATCAGCGGTAAGTAAACTGGAAGCTGAATTCACAGATATTGAAGACATCCCCTTCCTCGATGCGTTTCGTATCGATTCGATTGCCCTTGAACTCGATGCCATTCGTAGAATCGAGATCTTTGATATAATAGGCGCCATTTTTATAAATCACAGCGCAGTGTTTTCGGGAAATGTTCGCATCCCGGATGACGAGATCCGCGAGCTGAGACGAACGCCCGATAATATATTTGTCCTTGTCTACAGTATATTTCTGATTCGCAAAGATGATGTAGAGGGGCGGCTGTCCGTACTGTGCGGTAGCCTGCGGCCCGATCGGTGCAACGGCCTGCGGCCCTTGCCCATAAGGCTGGCGTGGCTCTGCAAGGGAGGCCAAGGCCATCTGCTGACCGTTGAGCCTGTCACTGGCAGGATCTTCAAAGACCGATGGCGGCCGGCGATAATTCGGAGAAGGCGGCGGCACACGCCCTCCCTGCAAAGCCTGCCCCTGCACAGGGGCGGGAGCTGGCGCACGATATCCGCCGGAAGCTGCCGTCGGAGCGGCAGGCTGACGCCCAAATACAGGCACCTGCTGGCGAGGCTGAATGGGTACATGCGCCGAAATAGGAGGCGGCTGCATGCCGGGCTGCCCCATCGGCGGCTGCATGCCGGGCTGCCCCATCGGCGGCTGCATGCCGGGCTGTCCCATCGAAGGCATCCCTTGCTGCGTCATACGAGGCTGTGCGCCCATCCCCATCTGCCTGGCTGGCGCTCCCATACCTGCACCGCCAGGCTGATTCCCCCCCATAATCACCTGACCTGGATTCTCAGCACCAAGCGCACGCGAAAGCGGAATACCGTTCATCTGAAGAAAGCTGCGCATCGCTTCATTGATCAGTGTATCCTCTGTTGTCCTTCGCTGAAGCGCGAGTTCTGAAAACGTTTGCCATAACACATCCTGGCAATAAAACTCACGCTTGCTTGTTGATCCGCTATCCATATATTTACCTCACTCCATCAGCCACTATGGCCAAACAAAAAGTTCGCTATTTTTACTCTAATGCAATTCACTATTTTGTGCAATTCCAATATTGAACACGCTCAACAACATCCGGTCAACGACACTTCCCCTCAAGGGCAGACGCATGAACTGGGCGGACAGCATTGATATAACATCCTGCCTCTGCTTCCCATCAAGCTCTGACACATGATATAATGGTATTCGTGAGAAATGCTGCCCTGCCAGGACATGTCAGCATCCATGCCCGCTTTTCCAGTCTGGACCAGCTTTCCATTGCTGCCTTTCATTGGGAAGGGGGTGCGGGGGAAACCCTTTCTTTTGGCACAAAAGAAAGGGTTTCCCCCGCAATCTCTTTCGTATACCTCGCAACAGCGGTAACGCGCCCTCCTCCCGGTGACTGCATCGGGGCGTTGCGGGGCAGAGCCCCGCATCGGGGGTAGGCGCGTATTGGCAAAGCCAATAGCGCCGAAGGGGGCCGCCCCCCTTAATAAAGAATCCAACACACTCACGTTCAAGTGCAACGATATGCCCAGAGACCTCACCACGGGAAACCTCGCGAGGAATATGGCTGCTTTTGCCGGCCCATATCTGCTCGCCTGCTTCCTCCAGACCTTCTACCCCATTGCAGACCTGTTCATCGCCGGGCTCTATAACGGCGCATCCACGATATCCGCCATATCGATCGGCGGACAGATCATGCATTTCATCGTCATGCTGATTGCCGGAATCGCCATGGGCGCAACCGTCAATATCGGAAAAGCATTCGGGAAAGGCGACGATGAGGCGATCGCAAGCGCAACGGGGAATTCGATTTTAATCTTTATGGTGCTTTCCGGAGTGCTGACAGCCCTGGCCTATCCGTGCACGGAACAGCTCGTCGGCCTGCTGCAGACACCGAAAGAAGCCTGGCAAGAGACGCTCGACTACACGCGCATCTGCTTTCTGGGCATCCCATTCATCGCGGCTTACAATCTGATTGCCAGCATCTACCGAGGACTTGGCGACACGCGCTTCCCGCTGCTGTTCGTCGCGATCGGAGGCTGTTTCAACATCGCGCTTGACCTGCTTTTCATCGGACATCTCGGCATGGGCGCGACTGGCGCGGCTCTGGCCACGGTCATCGCGCAAGGGGCAAGCGTGGCTGTCGGCGCGCTCTGCCTGGCACGCATGAAAGCCATGCGCCGTCCGAACATGCGCCCGGACAGGGCAATGATGCGCGCGATCCTCGGCGTCGGCCTGCCCATACTCAGCCAGGACGGTTTCGTCCAGGTCGGCTTCCTCGTCATCACAGCCATCGCAAACACGCGCGGGCTGTATGTTTCCGCCGCAGTCGGCATTGTCGAGAAGATCATCTGCTTCCTGTTCCTCGTCCCCTCCGCGATGCTCGCGACCGTATCCGCAGTCTCCGCGCAAAACAGAGGTGCCGGACAGCATGCGCGTTCCAGGCTGGCGCTCAAATACGGGCTAGTCACATGCTGCGTGTACGGAGGCATCGCCGCAGTCCTCTGCCAGCCGCTCTCCCCGGCGCTCGTCGGGCTGTTCACGTCCGAACAGGAAGTCGCACGCCTCGGCGCGCAGTACCTGCGCACATATAGCTTCGACGTCATGGCGGCAGGCGCGCATTTCTGCTTCAGCGGCTTCTTCTGCGCATACAGCCGGTCAGCATGGTCGTTCATCCACAACGCCGTTTCGATATGCGCAGTCAGGATACCGGGCACCTGGCTAGCGGCGACCCTCTTTCCAGCAACGCTCTATGAAATGGGCGCCGTCACGCCACTCGGATCCGTCGTCTCCGTCATCATCTGCATCCTCGTCTTCAGGCATTACCGCACATGGTGGGATAACCCAGATTCTAAATAGTGGTGATAAAATATCCCATCTGTTGTATGTATCTGCCTGCCATTGCCGGACACAGAGCGCCGGCCACGCGCCGGACATGACAGGCACGACCTGTTCTCGACAGCAAGGGCTGAAGCTCGACGCGCCTGGCACGCCGGCACGACACATTGCTTTTCTTTATGGCGTTGCGGAGAGGCACTTGCACAGCCCGCGCCGCACGTCCACTTGCCCATACACAGACATGGAGTTGCAGACTTGGCTAAGAAGGCAGGCAAGAGCGCCGCATCCAAAAAAAGCAAAAAAAATAACAAGCAGACGCCGCTTTTTAAACGCATCCTCAAGTTCTGCGCAATCAGCATCGTCATTCTCGGCATCCTCGGGTGCTCTGTCGTCGCGTTTGCATTCTGGTACTATTCGAGAAGCCTGCCCGGCATCTTTTCCTACGACGACTATCAGCCTCGGCAGATGACCGTCATCACTGACAGAAACGGACTGCCCCTGCTCGAGCTCTATGAGGAACGCAGAACAGTCATCCCGTTCAGCGAAATCCCCCAGCACATGAAAGACGCCATGATCTCTGCCGAAGACGCCGGGTTTTACACGCACAAAGGGCTCGACTACATCGGCATCGTGCGCGCCGTCTTCGTCAACATCAAGCGCGGCGGCTTCAGCCAGGGCTCTTCCACAATCACTCAGCAGGTCGTCAAAAACCTCCTGCTCACCCCGGAAAAACACCTTTCACGAAAAATTCAGGAAGTCCTCCTCGCAAGGCAGATCGAACAGGCGCTCACGAAAGACGAAATACTCGCGATCTACCTCAACCACGTCTATTTCGGGCACAGGAACTACGGCATCGAACAGGCTGCAAGGTATTATTTCAGCATCCCGGCCTCCGAGCTCTCTCTGCCACAGGCCGCGACACTCGCTGGGCTCGTGCAGTCCCCCGAACGCCTCTCCCCTCAGAAACACCCCGAACGCGCGCTCGAACGACGAAACTACGTCCTCAGGCAGATGTTCGAAAAAGGCCATATCACCGAGGATGTCTACCAGCAGGCGCTTGAAACACCCGTCACGCTCAAACTTCAGGACAGAGATTCAATCGGCGCAGCCCCATACTTTACCGAACATGTGCGGCAGATGCTGATCGCAGAATACGGAAAAGACTATGTCTACAGCGCCGGAATGACCGTCACGACAACCCTCGACCTCGACATGCAGCGCACCGCGGAAGCCGCTTTCAGAAAAGGCCTCATCGACTTCGATGAGCGCCACTACATGAACAGGCCGCTCAAAAATCCCTCCAAGAAACAGCCCTCGAAATTTGAAAAAAATAAAAATTACGAAGCCAAAATCTCAAAAATCGATGGAGAGGAAGTCTTTTTCGACATCGCGGGCACGACGCTCGGATACACGCCAACAGCACGGCAGAGAAAGGAAGGGCCGCTTGAGGATGTGTTCAAAGTCGGGCAGACCTGGTTCGTGCAGATCGAATCCTTCGACAGCGCCGGAAAGCCCGACAAAATCTACATCCCTTCGGGCGCAAACGGCGCGCTCGTCGCAATCGAACCTAAAACCCATGAAGTACGCGCGCTCGTCGGCGGATACAGCTATAAGGAATCCGTGTTCAACCGCGCGACCCAGGCCATGCGGCAGACCGGCTCGTCTTTCAAGACCTTTGTATATGGCGCCGCGCTCGAGGCGCGCATCATCACGCCGACCACGATCATCGACGACGCCCCAAAAGTCTTCCATATCCCCGGGCAGAAACAGCCCTGGTCTGCTAAAAATTCGGACAACAAATACAAAGGCCCCATGACTGTCCGCACCGCGCTCGCTCAGTCCAGGAACACTGTCGCCGTCGATGTCCTCGAACGCACTGGCATCGACAAGACCATACGGTTCGTCCGGAAATTCGGCATCGACACGCCGCTCGTCGAGAATTACACGCTCGCGCTCGGAAGCTCCAGCATGACCGACCTCGATGTCACGAACGCATACGCGACTATCGCCGCAGGGGGCGAATACAAATCACCGCTTTTCATCCTCAAGATCGTCAAAAACAACAAAGAAATCCCCCTCAAGCCGCAGGCAAAGCATACGGCCATCGATTCTGATGTCGCATTCGTCCTCAGCTCCATGCTCAGATCCGTCGCCACCGAAGGCACCGCCCGGAAATACCTCGGCAAATGGAAGCGCGATGTCGCGGGGAAAACAGGCACGACCAATGCCACGAAAGACGCTTGGTTCGTCGGCTTCACAAGCGAGCTCGCTTGCGGCGTCTATGTCGGCTATGACGACCCCAAAACACTCGGAAAAGGCGAAGGCGGCTCCACTACCGCCCTCCCCATATTCGCAAAGTTCATGGGCGATTATCTGAAAGAATTCCCAGACTCATCGTTTACAAAACCTGATTCTGTGGTACAAATCGATGTCGATGACGCCACCGGGCTACTGCCCGTCTCCTCACAAAAAGTCCGAAACGAAGTCTTTTTGAACGGCACGCAGCCTGTACAGACTGCCCCGATGCCCGACGAAACAGACGCTCAGAACTGGATGATGCGCCAAATCAACGCCCCGGATGAGGAACCTTCGGAAGACATCGGCTCCGAGGACGAATTCTGATGCTGAAGAAATCACTCATATTCACAGCAATATTATGCGTGCTCGCGCCAACGGCCTCCGCGCAGGATACGGCAGCAAGCCATCCTCCGACAGATCCGGAAGCCCAAGCCGCCCTGCCGGCAGACGTGGCCGTTGTACCTGCCCCCACCGACAATGCGCCAATGCCTGCCCCCAGCGCCCAGACAGACACTCAAGCCGCGCCTGAAGAGACCTTTATCTCCGACACTCAGGCCGCATCACAACGCGCTGCGCGCCAGGACAAACAGTCCTGCTTTGAATCGTTCACATACGCAAACGCACTCATGCGCGCCGAAAACGCTTACGTGCGCCGAAAATACGAAACCGTCATCGAAATCCTCCGCCCGCTCTACGACACGATTCAGTGCTTTGATGACCCTGATGCCGTCCTCGAAGTCAACCTGCTCCTCGGCGTCGCCTATTTTGAACAGAACAACCTGACGCTCGCGGACACCTTCTTCATGAACGTCCTGCGCAGCGATCCCGAACATATCGTCGGCTCCACCATCACTCTGCCCGAATCAAGCGCCCATCGCATCGAGACGCTCCGCGAACAGCACGCCGAAGAGCTCGAAGCTCTGCGCCGGCAGTCCGCTCCGAACACGGTCATCGAATCGCTCTATGTCCTCGCGGAAACCGAAAAACACCACTACTGGATCAATTTCCTCCCCTTCGGCGCCGGAACTTTCCAGATGAACCAGAAAGGATGGGGCGCCGTCTATGCCTCCACCCAGCTCGCGGGCATCGCCCTCTCCGTGCTCGGCGGCGGCATGGTCGAACATTACAGGGGCGACAAATTCATGTTCACCCCAGAAAATTACTCAAAAGCAAAAACCTGGCAAAACGTACAGATTTCCGGCCTCGCGATCCTCGGGGTCAGCTATGTCGCAAGCGTCATACACGCGCTCATCATCCATGAAGACAAGACGATGATCCTGCATTCCCCGACACAGACCCGGCCGGATATCGCACATTCCGCTGCACCATTCATTCTGTCTGACGGAGCCGGAATCGCTTATGGGGCCATCTTTTAACGCCGATTTCAGACACGCGCGCGGATCAATCACGCACCGGGCGCAGGCAGACACGCCAGACCAGCACCCCACTGCCGCCTGGATCTGCTGCGGCCAGGCTATCGGCCTACGGCCGATACGCCTCGGCCTGCCGCGCTATCGCCGCTCGGGCGATACGCGCGGCACCCACTTGCCGGCGCCTCGCTTTCACTCAGGCGCTCAACTGCTCACACCATCTGACTGTGCCACCAAAACGCCGCTTGCCGCGCGCCGATGCATCTTCTCGTGTCCGTCAACTTCAACCGAACCCATGGAGGCTTGAGCATGCCAGTTAGCCTTTGTGACGGCCTACAGACAAACTGCCGCCGGAAGACCGTTTCCCAACACATCATCGAATTCGTCTCGGACGCCGGCGAAGGCGCTCAGACCGCAGGACAATGCCTCGGCACCATCAGCGCCAAAATGGGCAACGGCATCTGGACTGTCGAAATCATCCCCGCTGAAGTCGAACCGCCCAGACGCTCGCGCGCCGGCGCTTCCGGAAACCGCGTCCGCATCGGCTCAGGCCGCATCACGAACGCTGGCGACCAGGCCGACCTCGTCATCGCGTTCAACGAACAAGTCCTCTACTCCCGCTTCGATGTCGGCGCCATACGCGAAGGCACGCTCATCCTGCTCGACGACAAATGGGCCGAAAGCGATGACGAACATATCCGAAATGAATTTCACGACGCTGTCGAGGATTTCAAATCTCGAAAAGCAGACCTGCGCTTCATCCCTATTGAAGCTGAGACAAAAAAAATCATTCGAGACCCGAGACACGGAAAAAATATCTGGGCCCTAGGCCTCGTCTGCGCACTCTACGACCGCGATCTCTCCCTCGCAGAAATAGAAATCGCTAAAAAATTCGCCAAAAAATCTCAGGAAATCGTCGACACAAACCTGCGCCTGCTGCACGCCGGCTATGACTGGGCGCTCGCAAATACCGACATCCGCTTCAGCATTCCTGCAGAACCCTCCGATGTCCCCAAAATCGTCGTCAACGGCAATATCGCCCTCGCGCTCGGCATCATGTCTGCCGGCATCGAAGTCTGCTCGATGTATCCGATCACTCCGGCAACCTCCATCTCGCATTACCTCGCCGAAGCTTTCCCCAAAATGGGATGCATCGTCCATCAGTCCGAAGACGAAATCTCCGCAATCGGGTTTGCCATCGGGGCCAGTTTTGCCGGCAAGACGCCTGTCACCATCACTTCAGGCCCCGGACTCGCGCTCAAAAATGAATTTCTCGCGCTCGCGGTCATGGCCGAACTTCCCATCGTCGTCATCGTCGTACAGCGCGGCGGCCCCTCTACCGGTCTGCCCACGCGCGTCGAACAGGGCGACCTCCTCTCCGCGCTCTATGCACAGCCCGGCGATGCACCCAAAATCGTACTCGCCCCATCCACGCACGAAGAATGCTTCCACTTCGTGATCACCGCAAGAAAACTCGCAGAAACATTCCGCACCCCGGTCATCCTGCTCTCCGATGCAAACCTCGCTACCGGACAGCAGCCCATCCCAAGGCCGACACCGCGCGCCTCATGGTTCGAGCCACCCATCGACCTCAGCGACTGGGACGAAACCGTACCGCCCTTTGCCTGGGATCCAGAAACAGGCCTCTCACAACGCCCCATCCCAGGACAGAAAAACGGTCATTACGTCGTCACTGGCCTCGCACACGACACATACGGCCACGTCGCCTACGAATCCTCCATCAACGAAAATGCCATGCGCGCCAGAAGCCGAAAACTCGCAACCCTGCAGCATGCGCTCAAACCACCTGTCGTACATGGCGACCCAAACGGCGGCGATCTGCTCGTCGTCGGTTGGGGCTCCCCAAGGGGCGCCATCGAAGAAGCCGTCGACACGCTCCGCGCCCAAAATATCAACGTCTCCTCCGTCACGCTCAAATTCCTATCCCCATTTGAACCGGGGCTCAAAGAGCTTTTCGCCAAATACAAGCGCGTCCTCTGCATCGAGATCAACTACTCAGATCCCCCATCCTTCGGCGACGCAAGGCGCTATTCACAGCTCTGCACGATACTGCGCGCGCACACGCTCTGCGACATCGACTGCTGGTCGCACGTGCCGGGCATACCGCTCACGCCAAACGACATCGAACAGGCCATACTCGACCACCTCGCGCACGCCTGATCTCAGGCACTGCGACTGAGTTTTCCCGACTTCAGACATTCCATGCAATGATTCAGGACTTACCATGACAAACATCACTGACTGGACCCTCGAACCCCGGATGCGTGAATTTGAGCTCGGCGACTACATCGGTGCCGCCCCGAGGTGGTGCCCCTCCTGCGGAAACCACACCGTCCTCAAATGCCTTCAAAAACTCTGCAAAGACCTCAACCTGCCCCCAGAAAAGACTGTCGTCGTCAGCGGCATCGGCTGTTCCTCAAGACTGCCGCACCACATGGGCACCTATGGCTTCCACAGCCTGCACGGACGCGCGCTCCCCGTCGCTTGCGGCATACGCGCACGAAGGCCTGATCTCTCCATCTTTGTCGTCACAGGCGACGGCGACTGCTGCGCCATCGGCGCAGGACATTGGCTGCACGCCCTCCGATATAACATGAAAATGACCGTGCTCCTGCTCGACAACAACATCTACGGCCTCACTAAAAAGCAGACCTCCCCCACAACCCCTGCGCACACGCGCACAAATACGCACCCCAACGGCGCCCCCCTCGATCCGGTCAATCCCATCGCCACCGCGATTTCCATGACAAACGCCTCCTTCGTTGCCCAGTGCGTCGACTGGCTCCCGGAACACCTCTACAACACCCTCCTGCGCGCGCAGTCTCATCCAGGCCTCTCATTCATACGCATCAGGCAGCGATGCCCCCACTTCATGAAAGGCCACCTCGACGCATTCATCAACGATACAGACAAGCTTCAGCTGCTCACTGATCCCAATGGTGTCGCAACCGGCTCGCTCACTCAGACCTACAAAACAGTCTCTCACGACCCCACAGACATCGCACTGGCCACGAAAATATCACGACAGACCGACCCGATCCCACTCGGGCTCATCTATCTCAACGAAAGCGCTGTCAGATATGACGAATTCACTCAAAAAGGCATCATCACTTCCGAAGAGGAAAAACTCAGCGCCATCGAAGCTGAACTCGACAAATTCGCCATCACCTGATCTCTTGCTGTCCGCATTGCGCCCAGCACAACACCACACTGATTTGCATGACACGTTCGCAATACCTCAGACAAGCCGCGATACTCCTCGTTCTCCTCCTCGCAGGCCTCGTCACGCTCAACCTCATATTCTCTCAGGTCACGACCGCCAGATGGGACCTCACTCAGGACGGGCAGTTCACGCTCAGCCCGGCGACCGCGCAACTGCTCGACAGCCTTGACGGACACATCAACATCAAAGTCTTTCTCTCCAAAAATCTCCCGGCGCCAGACAACCAGCTCTATCAGACGCTCACTGACCTCCTCTCCGAATTTGAAGCCGCCTCACACGGCTCCCTCTCCTTCGAGATCATCGAACCCGAATCCAAACAGGATGAAGATGTCGCAAAAGGATTCGGCCTCAGACGCGTCGCCGTCTCACAAAAAGACAGCGAGCAGCGCGCCATGCGCATGGTCTTCAAAGGGCTCACGGTCATCTATAATAATACAGCCGAAACCATCCCCGAGCTACGGAGCAGCGACAACTTCGAATACCTCATCGCCAAATCCATCGTCAATCTCACCGCGCCCTCGCAAAAAAATGTCGGCATCCTTACCGGCTTCGGCGGCCTCGCGGAATCCCCGATCCTCCGCGAAAGCATGGCTGAAGTCTTCACCGAAGTTTTCGGAAAGCGCATCCAGCTCTCGGAAGCCAAAATTTCAAGCGCCTGCGCGCTCGAACCTACCCCGGATGAACTGATCATCCTCAATATCCAGGAAAAACTCGACGACTGCGCGCTCTACGCCATCGAACAGGCCGCCTTCAACGGCACCTCGCTCGCTATCCTCCAAAGCCCGACGCAAGGCGACTACAGACAGCCTGACCAGCCGCGCATCAATGTCGAAACAAACCTCAACACGCTCCTCAAAAGCACAGGCATACAGCTCGCGCACGACCTCCTCCTCGACAGAACGCACAACCTCGTCGGCACTCAGTTCACTGAAGACAACCAGATCCCCGTCTCTCTGCCCGCGCTCCCCATCATCACACAGATCGACCGCTCGCATCCGATCACTCAAAATCTCTCCGCGCTCGTCCTGCCTTTCTCCGGAACGCTCCATATCGACCACAACGCCATCCAGTCCAATCACGCCGATCTAAAAATTCTCGCGACCAGCGCACCCGAAGCCGTCACACGCCCGTCCGGCGGCGACATTGCCGTCGATTCGCTCCAAAAAACTCGCCAGGACGAAACCCAAGGCCCATTCCCCCTCATCGCGGCAATACAGACACCCGCGTCTTCCGCTTTCAAAAATAATATCCCGACAAATGCCGATCCTGCTCAATTCCGCCCGCAGACCGACGCATTCCGAATGCTCATCGTCCCGAACGGCGAATTCCTCTTCACGAACAAAATCATCGGATACACCGACATGTTCGCGAAATTCGGCATCCATCTCTTCGTCAACGCCACCGAATGGCTCGTTCAGGACAACGCGCTCATACAGATCAGAAGCCGCGCGCTCCCCCAGATGCTCAATATCCCCGATGACAAGACTCAAAAAAAGATCATCTGGGCCAATGTCATCGGCGTCCCTCTCTTCGTCCTATTCCTCATGTTCTGCCTCAGCCGCATCAGAAAATTCCGGCAGAACAAAATCAAAAAACGCTTTTCACCGGATACCCCATGAGCTTTCTCAAACAGATCAACAAAACTGCACGCCAGGTCGCCAAATTCGGACTCTCCAAAATCGGAATCACACTCTCCGATGTCGAGGTTCCAGAAGATCCAGATCTCGAAGAACGCGATCTGTTCGACTTCTTCTCAGACACCTTCGACACGCGGAAAAAAGGCCAGCCCCTGCCCGCAATCCCACAAAATCTCCAGCAAAATGCACTCGCTTGGGCAACGCCTTTCTGCGGCGAAAACCACGAGCTCTGCCAAAAAATCGCCGATTTTCTCAAACAGCCCGAAAATTTCGCTCGCCGCGACATACAAAATCCAGACAGCATTCAAGCCGAACTCATCGAGCTTCTCAAGCTTCATCAAGTCGTTCAGACCATGCCCGACACCCCGGCCGACACACTTGCCGCGCTTCAAAAAATCGCAGTCGCCCAAAAACGCAAATGCTGCAACCTCCTCCGACAGGCTTCCGCTCAGATCGACACCGACGACAACCAGACCTGGCTAGACGAAATGAACAGCCGCCTCCAGCGCTTCGACCTTAAAATCACCTCAGCTCCCTTACTCTCTATCCACACGACAGCATGACCCCCGCGCCCAAAGCGCTTCGTTCCTATCATTAATATATCAATATATCTGATATATCTTTTGGACCGCGCCTATTGCCGTTGGCAATACGGCGCGTTTGGGTCGGTCTATCGGCCGCGCTGCGCTTGCCGATACGCCCGCCCCTGCCAAGCCACCCAAAACAGGGCGCATACCCGACACGCGAAGCGATGACATCCACACGCGAAGAAGCGCAAACGCTGCAACATACAGCAGCCAAACACAGGTGGCGTGCAGTTCCGCCGCTACTCAACCATCCTCACCATGCAACGTTTCTTGCAGAAACACAGCGCATACGCTTTGATCTCCGAAACCGTCGGCTCATCAAACAACAATCCCTCAATATAGTGTCGCGATCTGATCTGTTGCTCAGCGACATCCAGCT
>JAFUEE010000164.1 GCA_017464085.1 Pseudomonadota bacterium | reverse complement strand
GACCTACGTTATCGAGTATACTGACGATTGGCAAAACACGGGGAGAGCTTACATTGAGGCAAGTGCTCTCCAAAATTACGCGAGGTAACGTTTGCTGATGCTGGGTTTCCAGTTTTTGCGAACTTTTATGGACACTACCATTTGGCACAAAAGAAAGGATTTCCCCCACAAAAAGCTCTACACAAACCTGAGCGGCGGAAACTCCCCGGGATCGTCCTCCTCTTCTTCCTCTGATTCCCAGCTCTCTTCCTCAGGTGATTCTCCATCAAGCTTTTTGAGCACTTCGTCAAAGGCAAATTCCTTGAGGTAAGGAATTTCATCGAGCAATGACTGGTCGCGAATTTCTGAAAACTCACCACGGATTTCGGGGGGCAGGAACTGCTCTATCTCGCTGGCCTCGAACGCAGTCACCCAAATAAAATACTGATCCGTGTTCTGCGAGGAAATCGCGCATACCGCCGACCAAGGGATATCGCAGAACTGCGGCACGCCGCGAAAAGACAGGCTAGCCCGAATGCCGCGTTTGTCGACACAGAAATCATCTATGCCATATCGATAGCTGAAATTGAGGTGCACGATCTTCATGCTGCTGCATGCCTCGGGCAGGATCACGCCCTCACGGCCATTGATCACATGGATCATGGTCACGCCTTCTTCGAGAAGCTTTTCAGCGACTTTGTAATGGGAGATCTCAGAATTGCATGGAATAATCTTCATGCGTATCCTCCGATAAAAATAATTGTGCGGAACACCGACCAAAGTCTCGCTCGGCAGTCCAAAAAAAATAGCGAGCCGAACTCGCTATTTTTACCAGAAAATGCCCAAAAACATAACCCAAACATTAATGATCGGGTTCAAGCATGAGCTTAGGCTGCGGAGCTGGCGCAGCGACAGGTGCAGGCGCAGCAGCGGCAGGTGCGGCGGCGGCAGGTGCAGGTGCGGCAGGCGCGGCTTCGGGAGCAGCGGCAGGCGCAGGCGCAGGCGCAGCGGCGGCAGGTGCGGCTTCGGGAGCGGCAGCAGTTGCAGCCTCTTCAGGCGCAATCGGCTCAAGAATCGATCTCACGACAGCATCAATCTCAGCACTTTCGGGCTCTTTCTGGCACTTGTTGAATGCCTGCATCTGGAAAGCAAGCCCCAGCAGACGCTGCTGATTCGCCTCGTTGATACTCCGCTGGATTTCTTCCGGATAACCAGAAAGAATCTTCGTGGAGAGAAGCTTGTTCTTCACTTCCTCATTGTTCTGAAGTTTTTTGACTTCACTGAGCACTTCCGCGCAGGTATCTTTCTGCCCAGCAGCGGCGATCATCCCCATGACATCGACGAGCGCATCCACAGCAGCCTGAGCTTCGGGAGGCACTGGAGGTAAAGGAATCTGAGCACCCGGAGGCGGCATCGGCGCGCCCGGAGGCGGCATCGGCGCGCCCGGAGGCGGCAATTGTCCATCAGGCTGGGCTGCCGATGCGACAGCAGCAGGTGCAGGCGCTGCGGCTTCTGCTGCAGGTGCGGCAACGGGCGCAGGTGCCTGCTCAGCCTTCTTCTCGCAGGCTGTGAACGTCAGGCCAGCCATCGCGATAGCTACCAGAACAAGCGAAAAGCGTTTGAACATCATGTTCTCCTTAAATATTCGTTCATAATTGATTTAACTGCATTTTTTTGCAAACCAACAAAATGCAGGCGCGTTTATAGTCCCATCATTATTGGATTAGCAATCATTTTTAAGGCTCAAAGACACCAGTGCGCTCAAAATGGCGGCGGCGTATCGGGCCGGTCAACCGATAGCCGCCGCCAATTGGCGCGCGTATCCGCATCAGCGGATAGCGCGCCACACAAAAAAGTAAAACACTCGGAACAGGATACCTCAAAACTTTGCCAATTGTACCATACGTGAGACACTGAGCTCAGGCGCGTGTTCCAATCGCGCCCCTTAAACTCAGGGAAAGAGCGGGCACTCAGGCGCCCAAAGGATGATGTGACATGGTGGCAGCAAAACATCTGGAAGAACATGACCCTGCATCAGATTTCAGGGCAGGACATGTGTTCGGGGACAGATTTCGTGTGGAAAAGCTCATCGCGGCTGGCGGAATGGGCTTCGTCTATCTGGCGACAGACCTCAACCAAGACCCGCAGCAGCCGGTCGCGCTCAAAATCATGCGTTCGAGCCTTCAAAGAGACCCCATCGCGATCGAGCGTTTCAAGCGC
Organism: Pseudomonadota bacterium; assembly: GCA_017464085.1. Taxonomy (GTDB): domain Bacteria; phylum Myxococcota_A; class Bradymonadia; order UBA4248; family UBA4248; genus UBA4248. Next base: position 5,276 of record JAFUEE010000164.1, on the reverse strand, counting down.
GAAGTGCGCACAATCAAGCGCCTCATGCACCCCAACACAATCGAACTGATCGATTACGGCGTCACCGAAGACGGCTTCATGTTCCTCGTCATGGAATGGCTTTACGGCAAAGATCTTCGCGAAATCATGCGCATCAAGAAGACGCTTTCCCCGATCACGGCGACGCGCGTCGCGCTCCAGGTGTCATGGAGCCTCTCTGAAGCGCACATGAAAGGCATCATCCACCGCGACCTCAAGCCTGAAAATATCTTTATCATGCACAACCCAGGTCCTCACCTGAGAATCAAAGTCGTCGATTTTGGCCTGGCCAAAGTCGTCAGCGGTCCGGAAAGTGCCCAGCAAATTACGCGAGGCGGCGTCGTATGTGGCACCCCGGAATATATGAGCCCCGAACAGGCCAAGGGCGAGCAGCTCGACGGCCGAAGCGATGTGTATGCGCTCGGGTGCGTGATGTACGCCATGCTTGAAGGCGATGCCCCGTTCAGAGGCAAGAAAGCCATCGATATCGCCATGATGCACATCAACAACCCGTTCCCGCAGATGAGCGACAAAGTACCGCAGCAGCTCAAGGACATCATTCTGAAATGTGTCGAGAAAAAGCCCTCGGCGCGCTTCCAGAACGTCAATGAACTGGCAATCGCGCTTGAAGCGTTCCTCGACCCGATCGAGTGCCGCAGGCGCGAGTCCGGTGATGCTTGGACGGTACGGCGCTCCACACCGCCCGGGGGCGAATATATGTGCACGCCAGACGTGTCCGCAGACAAAGATGTGATACAGGCCAAGAGCGTGCTCGCGAAAGCCAGCGCAGAGCCCGAAGGCAAGCGCTACACGCCCGCCTCACAGAAAGGCGTGCGCCGTGTCAAATCAAGCCAGCTCGCGGCCGAACGCGCCGCAAAACACAAGCCATTCAACAGCCAGTGCATCCGCCTCAAGACCAGTCCGACACTTCAGAGCCATTCCAAGCTCAAGACTGCTGAACCGCCAAAACGCGAAGGCTTCTTCAAACGCTGCCTCGACAGAATTCTCTAAGACAGCAACAGTCGGGGACAGAGAAGATGGCCTCATGGAACGAATCCCAAATCATCAACACGATCCAGTCGATTTTCCCGACACGCGATGACCTGGTATCGCGCGGCATCGGGGACGACTGCGCTGTGATACGCATTCCACACGAACTTGTCACGACAGATGCCGCCGTGTCACACGTACACTTTGACCTGTCGTGGATGCACGCCTCAGATGCCGCCTACCGCTGCCTCACAGCAAACATCAGCGACATCGCGGCAATGGGCGGAATTCCCGGCCCATTCACGCTCGCACTCGGCCTTCCCCAGGCACTTCCAAAACGTCACGAACACCGCCCACTAGATAATTTGCAGCTTGAAGATATCGCGGGCGCGATTGCAGCGCTCCGCACCTGCATCGAAGACCACGGGCTCACGGAATGCTGGCTGATCGGGGGCGATGTCGTGCGCAGCCCCGAACTCATGTTCTCGATCACGATGTTCGGCCGCTGTGACGGCCATGCGCCTGTCATGCGAAACGGCGCACGTCCCGGCGACGCAATCGTCGTCCTAGGCTCTCCGGGCATGTCGCACATCGGGCTAGGCCTCTGCCTCAAAGGCCTCTCCTATACCAACGACACTCGCTTGCTCCCCTTCCTCAACGCGTTCAAACGCCCTCTCGCGCTCCCATATCTCGCTCGGGCAATCGCTCGCGAGTCTCTCGCAACTGCCATGATGGACCTATCAGACGGCATCCGCACAGACCTCCCGCGCCTGCTCACACAAAGCCGATGCGGCGCGCGCATAAACATCGACGCACTCATCCCCTCGGAATACATGCAATACGCCGCACAATTATGCCAGCTCGATCCCGTCAGCGCCATGCTCTGCGGCGGCGAAGACTTCGGCCTCCTGCTCACTTGCTCCCCTCAACACCTCAGCGACATCACCTACCTGGCTGAACAGCACCACACCGAATGCAGATGCCTCGGCACTTGCACCGCCGGCCCACTCGAATGGACCGAAACAGATACCCCCTCGGACAGAACAGACATCAGCTTCACACACTTTGGGTAAGGAACATCTATGGATCAGCAACAAATGTCCGAACGCCTCATGCAGCAGATGAAAATCGACGAGACATACGTCGAGCCCGCCTGGTCTGCCAACATTGATGTGCCCCTGCTCAACCTCAGTCTTCCACGCCTCCCCGCGCAGCCCGTCATTCTGCTCCCCGAACTCAGGCTCAAATCGCTCCTCCAAAACATCGCCGCCTACATCACAAGCGGCAAACTCATGATCGTCGACGAATCAAACACGCGATTTGAAGTCCTCCGACAGTTCGCACGCGAATGCCGCGTCCGAAACTTCTTCTCCACTCAGAAGCTCAGCGCGCTCAATTACGAAGACAACATCTTTCACCTCGCGCTCACAGAACCCGGCCTGGGCACGATCAGTCACGCGGAAATCGTCTTCCCTGCCTACTACCGCGTGCTCAAACCCGGCGGCCGCCTCGTCTTCTCCGCCCCCCTCATCGGTACATTCCCGGCTTTCTTCGACCTCCTCGAAGAATCCCTCCTCACGGTCTATCCGCAAGGCTGCCAGGAAATCATGGAAGCCGTCTATATGAACATGGACCTCGACACCATGTACGCGACACTCCAGGGCTGCGGGTTCTACGTCGAGTCAAGCGATATCATGAATTTCGAAATCAGCTTCAACGATGTCGCGCAACAGCTGTTCTCCACGCTCGTCGAAACACAATTCCTCGGCTATTTCCAAAGCTTTGTACGCCCTGCCATCGACATGCGCGCATTGCTCACTCGCTTGGTCCGCTCATTCCACCAGTATTTTGAAGGCGTCGCCGTACAAATGCCGATGCGAATCGCCCTCATCTCTGCGTGCAAACCAAGCTGATTTCTGCGCGTTCGGCTATGCTTGCGCATACGCCTCCACTGAGGCCCGGCTATTGCGTTCCGCAATACGCCGGGCCATCCCTGCCTTCGGATGACAACTGACGACTAAAATCAGACAACTGACAACTAAAAATGCACGCCCCAGAAATCATCAAACTTCACGTCGACGAGCGCTGCGAATATCGCCTGCGCCGAGAAATGCCCTGGATCTTTGCAAAACACGCAGATTTCGGCAAAGCCACCCCGAAAGCCGGAGACCTCGTCGCGGTCTATGGCAAGCGCAACCAGTGCATCCGCCTCGGCCTCTATGATTCCGCCAGCCCGATACCGGTACGGATTCTCGGCGCGCCTTGCACATTCGACGAATCCTATATCCGAGACCGCCTTGCGGCTGCCGTCACCGCGCGCACAGCCATGCATATCGCCGCCCCCGACACGAACGGCCTGCGCATGCTCAGTGGGGAAAGCGAAGGCTTGCCCGGGCTAGTCATAGATGCTTTCGCACAAACATGGGTGCTCAAGGTATATTCCAACTGCTGGCTGCCCTATCTGAACGAGGTCATCGCTGCCGCAACAGCTTATGGCATCGGCAATGATCCCATCGGCTGCAGTGCACTCGATGCTGCATATATCAGCCGCCCCAAACGCATCGTTCTGCGCTTCGGGCGAGAATGCCTGCCTCACTACCAGAAAGCCGGTTTTGCAGAAGGCTCGCTTGTCTTCGGCGACGACCATACGCCTCATGCGGAATTTCTCGAATGCGGCGCAAAATTCCATGCGCAAGTCTTCAAAGGCCAGAAGACCGGCTTCTTCCTCGACCAGAGACGAAACCGACAGCTCATCCGAAGCCTCGCTGGCGGTAAAAAAGTCCTGGATATCTGCTGCTATTCCGGCGGCTTTTCAATCAACGCCGCCATCGGCGGCGCATCTGCAGTCTGGAGCCTCGACGGCGACAAGCATGCCCTCGACCTCGTGCAAAAACACTATGACCTCAATGCGGATCAGCCAGGCGTCGCCGCCGCAGAACACGTCCTCCAGAAGTGCGATATGTTTGAATGGCTCGAACGCGCCAAAGCAAAAAAGAACCGTTTTGACCTCATCATCGCAGATCCCCCCAGCTTCGCGTCCTCGCAGGCACAAATCCCTGCTGCTGAAAAAGCCTATATGCGCCTGTTTGCCGCTGCCGCAGACTGCCTCGTCCCCAACGGACAAATCCTATGCTGCTCGTGCTCCTCGCACATCGGCAGCGAAAAATTCGCCTCACTCGTCGAACGCGCACTCAAACACCGCACACTCGATGCCCTCGACTACACCGGCCTCCCCGACGATCACGTCGCCAGATTTGCCGAAGCGCGCTACCTCAAAGCCTGGCTGCTCACCATCAAATAGAATGGCTATGGGCAATTCATTGACCCGTGGGTACGCGCTTGGCGCGCCCCCGAGTTACAAGTGCGCGCCTTATATCTCTGCCTTCGCGGATTGTGTCTGCCTACTCTTGAAGACGATCTGCTTGTTGGCAATCAGTTCATTCAGATGCCCGGCAAAGCGTTCTATTTCTTCGCTTGGTGACACGAGCAACAGCGCTTCAATCATAGCCACCATGCGGCGATACGCTTCTATCGCCGCCAACCGCGCTGTCTTCGATGCACCACTCACTTTGCCAGCCTTCTCCTGAATGCGCAGCGCATACATCTGAATGAACAGAGAACATTTTTCATCGAGCTCCTTAATCCAGATGACCGCATTGGCTTTTTCTAAAACACTCTCGGGCAATTTATGCAACTCGGTGAGCATGCGTTCCATCAACCCGTATTCAGTGGCATACGCGAGTGATGTCGGATTGTCATAGCGGCTGAACACATTCCAGATCTGCTCTGCGGCTTCGCGCACATCTGCGCGCGGATAAAGGCGCATCGCCTTCAAATACATATTCAAGCCAGTCCAGGCACCATCCGCTTCGCGGTCTGCTGCCGCCAGATCGCTCGCGCTAAATACGGTATCGTCCACTTGAAGTGCTTCTTCATACGCACTCTGAACTTTCAAAAATTCTTTGGCACAATCGGGCACTTCAGAAAATGTTCCGGTGATCTGATGTGACACATCATTCAAAAAGCCATAGATTTCATCCTGCCTCATCAACCGAAAACTCACAGTCATAATTTTTTCTGTCATTACTTCGTCTCCTTCATCTGTAAAAAGGCTTGCGCACTCACACAGATAACGTCCACATGAGTTCGCAAAATCGAAAAAGCTAAAAGTGCCATTGGAAATCCAGTATGATGAACTTGCATAAACTCTCATCTTACAGGAGGAACCAATGGCGAGAGGTATTGATAGAACAGAATTGCTTGAATTG
>JAFUEE010000163.1 GCA_017464085.1 Pseudomonadota bacterium | reverse complement strand
GCTAACAGGCGGCTGGAATCCTCTGTATTCATCACCAATGGTGTACACGCAGTCGACGCCCTGGGATTCACGCGCCGTATGCCGTCAGGCATAGGCGCGCGCCAAGCGGCGTATCGCAGATAGCCGCGCCCACATGCCGCCGAGCGCCGTATGCCGTCAGGCATAGGCGAGCGCAAGCGGCGTATCGCAGATAGCCGCGCCCCGACACAATATATATAAAATATCTCGCTCAAATGCTTGATTTGGAGTAAAAGCCTTGCGCCATTTTTGGGCATGTTTTCTCAGAAATGGCTCATAACGTCTTTACACTGCCAGATATTTTCCAAATCTGGCGCTTTTCAAATGGAGATATAGGAATGGCAAAATCGATCCTGCTCATGTGCTGTGATTCATGTTCCCCGAAACTGGCGGCCGGCATCAAGGCCGACCTCGAAGCTCAGGGAAAACGTGTTGCCCTGCTCGCGCCGCTCGCGGGCTGCAAAGATGAAGCTTGCGGAGATTCCTTCTGCAAATGCGAAGCCCTCAAGATGATCGCGGACGGCAAAAAAGACGCGCTTCTGTCGATTCTCGTGGACCGCGTGGAAGCCGCCGGCAAAGACGCCGATGTCGTCATTCTCCATCCGATCGCCGATGAAGGCGCGCTCCGCGATGCCTATGGTCTCAACATCGCACTCGCGAAAAATATCGATGCCTGCGTCATTCCGGCAATCTGCGCCAAAGACAAGACCGACGAGCAGGTCGCCGCATCGGCTGAACTCAATGTCAAGCTGCTCGCGCAGGACGGCATCACCGTGACCGTCGTCGCCTCCAACTGCTCCGATGCAGCCGTCAAACTCATCGAAGCCAAAGGGCTCACAGTCATCAAACCGTCCGCAGCCAAGCTCGCGGCAGACAAGATCGTCGCCTCCAGCAGCATCACGACGCCGACCAAATTCATGCGCAGCCTGCACGACAAATGCCGCGCCGACAAGAAGACTATCGTCCTCCCCGAAGGCGCGCTCGACCGAATCCTCAAGGCCGCCGCTGAGCTCCGCGCTCAGGATCTCGTCAACCTCATCCTGCTCGGCAACGAAGATGAGATCAAACGCAATGCAGCAGAACTCGGCGTCTCCCTCGACGGCATCAAGATTATCGACCCCGCTAAATCCGCAGACCTCGAAGACTATGCCAACACGCTCTACGAACTCCGCAAAGCCAAAGGCATGGAGCTCGACAAAGCACGCAAGCTCATGGCCGACAAGACCTATTTCGGCACGATGATGGTCTATAAAGGCGTTGCAGACGGCCTGGTCTCCGGCGCGACGACCTCGACTGCCGACACCATCCGCCCGGCACTCCAGTTCATCAAGACGAAACCCGGCATCAAGACTGTTTCCGGCGTGTTCCTGATGAGCCTCGCGGACCGCGTCTATATTTATGGCGACTGCGCGGTCATCCCCAATGCGACGACCGACCAGCTCCGCGATGTCGCGATCGCATCCGCAGCCACGGCAAAAGCCTTCGGCATCGATCCCAAAATCGCGATGCTCTCCTACTCCACCGGCACATCCGGCTCCGGCCCAGATGTCGATGCCGTCCGCGAAGCCACCGAGAAAGTCCGCGAAGCCGCGCCGGATCTCGCCGTTGAAGGCCCCATCCAATACGATGCCGCCGTCGTCCCTTCCGTCGCAAAGACCAAGCTCCCCGACAGCCCCGTCGCAGGCAAGGCCAATGTCTTCGTGTTCCCGACGCTCAACGCCGGCAATATCGGCTACAAAGCCGTCCAGCGCTCCGCAAACGCGCTCGCGATCGGCCCGCTCCTCCAGGGCCTCAACAAGCCCGTCAATGACCTCAGCCGCGGCGCCACTGTTGCCGATATCGTCAACACCGTCATCGTCACAGCCATCCAGGCTCAGGGCTGATCGCCTCGATAGTGCCCGCGCCAAAAGCGCGGGCTGCCGCACGCGACATCATTAATATAAGGAAGACCCGCAGTGAAACTTACAACACTCGCTTTATCACTCGCAGCCATGCTCGCGCTTGCTGGCATGACGGGTTGCAAACATGCTGAGCCCGCTGACGGGGCTTCCCCGGCAACCGCCGCGAACGCACAGGCCGAAGCTGCCTCAAACATTGAGCCTCAGGCAAACGACGCCCAAACGGACGATTCGCAAAACAGCGATAAATCGCGAGACCAGAAAAATCGCGAGTATTTCGAGGCACACTTCAATCCGTCCTATACAGCTCGCCCGGTCAAAGAAGCTTTCTACAATCAGGTCGAGCTCAAGCTGGACGGCAAGTTCACGCACGCCGCGACAGCCGCCGCCATCATCACGGACGTACAGAACCAAACCTGCGCCAACAATGTCTGCGGCAGCACGATCCACTTTGAAGACGAAACGATTGCGCCAGCCCATGTCGTCAACAGCCTCAACCTCGACCTCACGAATCTCGGCGATCTCGATGGCGATGGCAATGACGAACTCGGCGCGATCCCCGAATGGTGGTCAAGTGTCTGGCAGGCATATCACGTCCTGACCTACAAAAAAGGCGGCTGGTACGAGATGTTTATACCGCCGCTCGATGTCAACACCGAATATTTGCGCGAACATCCATATATTCCGGTCGAGAGAATCCCAGAAAAGCCCGGCTTCGTCCGCGCTCGCATGCTAAATTTCGACACCGGCGAGCTTGAAGAAATGGAGCTTGAAATTCCCGGCGTCCTGCTTGAGATGAATAATTCTCAATCGACCGAAACATCTGCAAACTAATATCAACCGGCTGCTCTCAGCCCCTTAAACAGCGCGCGCGCGACCGCGCGTGCTTCCCCAAGGAAAACCATGAAATTACTCGTCATCAACTGCGGTTCCTCTACAGTCAAATATCAGCTCCTCGATATGCCTGCCGGCGACGTGCTCGCCAAGGGCAACGTCGAGCGCATCGGCGAAGAAGTCGGCATCCTCAAGCACAAGACAGCCGACGGCAAAAAAGTCGAGATCACCGACGAAGTCTTCCCGACCCACGAAGCCGGCCTCAAGCGCGTCTTCGAACTCCTCCTCGACGGCACGATCAAATCCCTCGACGAAATCAAGGCCGTCGGTCACCGCGTCGTTCACGGCGGCGAAAAACTCACCAAAACCTGCCTCGTCGACCAGAGCATCATCGACGAAATCGAGCGCGTCTATCCCCTCGATCCGCTCCATGTCCCCGCGCATGTCATCGGCCTCAAAGTCGCCCAGAAGCTACTTCCCGGCGTTCCGAACGTCACCGTCTTCGACACGTCTTTCCATCAGACAATCCCCGAATACGCCTATCTCTATGCGATTCCCTACAAACTCTACACGGAAGACCACATCCGCCGTTACGGCGCGCACGGCACGTCCCATGAGTTCGTCTCGAACCGCCTCGCGAACCTCCTGGGCCGCGACATCAAGGACATGAACATCATCAGCTGCCACCTCGGCAGCGGCTCCTCGATCACGGCCGTCCAGGGCGGCAAATCCGTCGACACCTCGATGGGACTCACGCCGCTCGAAGGCCTCTGCATGGGCACGCGCTGCGGCGACATCGACCCCGCCGTCCTCACCTATCTCGGCCGCACCAAAGGCATGAACGCCGACCAGCTTGACAACCTCATCAACAAACAGTCCGGCCTCCTCGGCCTCTCCGGCATCTCCAATGACTGCCGCGTCATCGAAGACGGCGTCGCCGAAAACAATCCCGCCTGCATCCGCGCCATGGACGTCTTCGTCTATCGCATCGTCAAGTACATCGGCGCTTACGCGATGGTCCTCGGCCACGTCGATGCCATCATCTTCACCGCCGGCATCGGGGAGAACAGCCCCTACGTCCGCGAAGCTGTATGCAAGAAGCTCGGCCTCCTCGGCGTCGATATCGACCTCGCCGCCAACGACTGCCACGGCAAAGAACGCAAAATCTCCACGGACAAATCCAAAGTCGAAGTCTGGATTGTCCCGACAAACGAAGAGCTCGCAATCGCTCAGCAGACCTACGCGCTCGTCAATAAATAATAATTATATATAGCCATCGCTGCCCGCTCCCTCCGAGCGGGCTTTTTTATATCTGCACAATTTGCAACTTGAATCTTATATTTTATATAAACATTTAAAAATTTATAAACACATATACAACAATATTCAAACATACAAATATAATTTTCCTTTTGGGGCGCGCTATTGAACAATACGCGCGCCGATTCGCGCCGCCTATCGCTTCCGCGATACGCCGGCGCCTCTCTCTATGCACGCAGCTATGATGAACATACGCGCAAGCAAATCACAAAAGGCAAATCCTCACAGATACAAAATCAAAACAAGAAAGCAAAGCTTCGCTGTCGGCTGGCAATCTGGCCAGCCGACATTATTACTCTTCTACGCACTTGCCGTCTTTGCAGACTTCTCCACTATGGCACTTGCTGACATCACACTCGCCACCGGTGCCACAGGTCCAAGCTTTTCCCTCACAAACGGCATCTATAATTCGTCCGTCATCCACACAAATCATATTGGGTTGGTAATTGGCAACCTGCCAACATGAATCTTTATTGTTACATGTGGTCTCATCACATTCGCACGAAAACTCATCGCAGCGAATGCGATCTTCATCTTCTGGTACCGGTTTTGGCTGTTCTGGCAAAGGATCAAAATCGACTTGCACGCAAATATGATTGATGCAAGCATACCCAGCAGGGCAATTATCTTCAACATTATAACAAGTGATAACATCCGAAGTTATTGCCTGCGCTTTGTTGGCTTTAGTACCGTTATCTACACCATTTGCGCCGTCCGAACCGCATGCCGTCAGTCCCAAACCTAACGTGATCGCCAGCAGTGATACTAATTTTTTCATAATCGCCTCCTATAATTAGTGACCATTCTGCCATGCTATAACACTATAGTAAACAGTCTGATCACGATCCACATCATTCTCAGGAATAATGCGCAATTTCCAATCTCCAGTGCATTGTTGACTAATCACATACTTTTGCCAATTATTATCTTCAATATAATTAGGAAAATATCCCATCCAACTTCCGCAATTATAATTCATGAGTCCCATTCTAAATGATTTATGTGTTTCCGAAGGATTTTCCGGCCACCAAATTGTGAATGCAATATCTTGATAAGAAGTCGTTCCAATAGGAATTGTCACGCTAACATAGTTCTGATTAACAGTAGCCTTACCAGTCCACGCCTTGGCAGACAACGGCAATCTTGCCCTTCCCGCACCCTCATTATTATCAAATTGAGTAGACTGCCGTCTAGTTGCTGCATTAATCAATGTTGCATAAATAGCACCTGGTTCATTGTTATTAATACTATAATTAGAATTCCAACCTCTAAAGAGTGCAGCCGCTCCAGCGACATAAGGCGTTGCCCCGCTTGTTCCATTAAACGGACTTATATATGTTGTTGAAACAAGAGGATTGGCTGCTCTCGTCCATGTAGGTGCCGTAACTTCTGGCTTCATACGTGAATCAGTTGTGGGTCCACGCCCAGAATAATCCTCTAAGTTATATGGCGAAAGGACATGATATGCCCCAACAGCAATCGCATTTTTGGAATTTCCCGGAGCCCTCACACTCATAGCAGTACTTCCAAAGTTACCAGCTGCCGCAATTGTTGCAAAACCTAATAAAAACGCACCACTTGCCAAAGTAGAAACAGTTCCATAATAAGGTTCATTTTGCTGCATCTCAGCAATTACTGTCATTGCATTCCTATGAATTAATGCATTATATGCATTTAAAACAGCTTGGCTTGAGACACGCCAGTCATTAGTTGATGTATTAAAATATGTAATCTTGTAACTATCAAGCTGCATATTCGTCATACCTCTTGATGCATTTCCTAAAGCAGATGTTCCCGATAAAATTGAAGCAACCGCTGGACCATGTCGAGTTGAATCACTTGGATCTAAATTAGTTCCTGAACACAAAGTCCCCGTACCATGATAACAATCGTGTGTAATATGGTATACATTTGTCAACAAAACATGACCAGTCGTATCAGCCCCACCATCCAATTGTGCAATATACCCAGAACCATAACTATAATATGGATCTGTTTTAATAAGCGCACGTGCATTCGATATATAATCCAATGTATCAGTTGGTGCTTTTACTGAAAGCTGCTTATCCCCCCCATCAAGAAAGAAAGCAGGGCTTGATTCATCTGGCAATGCTATATATTGAACATCACCCTGTTTTACAAGCAATTTAACATTTCTAACACTTGTCCGAATAATACAGGCGTTGATAACTGTATAAACATTCACCATCTCATAACTATCAATTCCAGCTAATTCCAAGTGAACAGGTATTTCTTTTTTTCTAACATCCAAAAGGATATCTAACGTTTTTTCATTATACAATTTCGTACTAAGATTAAAAACAGAGGTCTCTGGTTCAGTTTCATGATATGAAGCCAATTTTGGAATCGGAACATCATCCACAAACAAGACCAACACTTCAATTTCATCATCATCCTTACTATTTGCTAATTTGCTCAGCAATTCCTCACTTGCTCTCTCTTTTACAGTCCTATGGCTACTATTTTTTACTAAATCATTATAATCAGGAACCGATGCTCTCTTGGGAACATAATTATCTAATCGATAACTTCCCTTATTACCATTTCCATCTTTCCAAAAGACAACCCCATCAGTCTCAACACTTTTATCTCTATCAACCAACTGTTGCCTTAGTCCCTCTGTTCCCGCACGAGAAACAATATCAACATCCTCAGCCCACGCAACTTCCCCAAAAAGCAACATTCCAACTACACAGGGTATAAAAACTCGCGTCATACATCCTCCTTGTCTTACACACCTTAGCCATCATTGATGGCTCAATACCTATCTCCATCCATATGACAATCAAATTCAATTGTCAACTTTTTTTTACACTATGTACCAAATTTCATCACCACACCTCAATCTGGCAAAATGATTGACGCTCTTCCGTGCACACAGCTATAAGCCAGTCGCGCACAAGCGAACCCAAATCCCTTCCAAAGGAAAGGGCGGCGCAAAATGCGCCAAGGAAATCATCAGACCCTTGCAAACACATCCATCACGCTCACCACTGCCTTAAACGCCTCAATACCTCAACACACCTTTACGCGGCTATTGCTGCCTATTGCATACTGCCTAAAAACTATGAACTACCCAGAACTTCGCCATCTCATCGAAAAGCTTTCCTTCGACCTCATGGACGCGCGCCTGGAACACATCGCGGACGGGGAGAACAAACTCCAGTTCACGTTCAAAAAATATGGCGATGAAGATACGCGCGCGCGGTTTTTCCTCGTCATTGATTTTTTGCCGGCACATCTCGACATCTATCCCACCACGCGGCCTAAAAAAGCGCCGCCTGTGCCTCAGGCATTCACGATGCTTCTGCGCAAATACATCGGCAACACGATGCTCACAGGGCTGCGCATCGCCGACGACGACCGCATTGTCACCTTCGAGTTCGGCTTTGACAATGCCCCGTTCTTCGAGTTCATTGCCGAACTCACTGGGCGCTCCCCCCATATCTTCCTCATCGAATCCGAATCCCGAAAGGTTCTGGGCATGATCGGTCAGGATGACACGCGAAAGATTCACGGCATCTATACGCCGCCCGAACCGCCGGCGCGCAAAAGCGACACGGACCGTTTTGACAGTCTCGATCGCGAAGACCTTTATACCGCGCTCGATGGCGAGTTTGCCGCAAGAGATGAAAAAGAGCGGATAGACTTTCACAGAAATCAGGCGCTCAAGCGCATACGCAAGACGCTCGCTCGCGCAAACAAGCTCTACGAAAACCTTTCCAAAGAGCTGATGCGCGCAGACAATGCCGAGCGAGAGCGCGCCGAAGCAGACCTGCTCAACGCTTATGCCTACAAACTCAAACAGGGCATGATCTACGCGGAACTCCCAGACTTCGAAACCGGCGAACCTATGCGAATCACGCTCGATCCGGCCATATCCATCCGCGAGAATATCGAAAAGCGATACGCCCACAGCAAGCGCATGACGCGCTCACGCGAGCAGGTCAAAGCACGCCTCGACCAGACTTTCCAAAAGCGCGCCGCGCTTGAAGATCTCGAAAAAACAGTCCTCAACGCCAAAGATTCCTCACAAATCCTCGAGCTTGGCACACAGATCGACGAGCTCTGCGGCACAGACGGCAAACCAGCCCCCGCACAGCCCAAAAAGCCAAAAGTCACCGTACATAAGCCCTATAAGACATTCAAATCGGCCGATGGCACGCTCATCCTCGTTGGCAAATCTGCAAAAGACAACGACGACCTCACGTTCCATCACACGCGCGGCAATGACTACTGGCTCCATGTGTCGGGCATACCCGGATCGCATATCGTCATCAAATCCGCAGAGCCTTCACAGGAGACAATCCTGGATGCAGCCCTGCTCGCAATGCACTATTCCAAACGCTCGAAGTCAGAAGCTGCCGAAGTGCATCTCACACAGGTCAAATATGTGCGCAAACCCAAAGGCGCACCCGATGGCAAAGTCGAAATCCGTGGCGAGAAAGCCATCATCGCGCGCGCTTCCCAAAAGCGCCTCGAACGCCTCATGCAAACAGAGAGTTAACAAATCATAACCTCCAAGCACCTATTCGCATTCAGTCCTCAATTACACGCACTACCGCCTAGAATCTTCAAGGCTCTGTTCAACAAGAGTGGATAAAATAGCCATGTATTGTCGCAATCGAGCAACGACTGTACTCTGCATAAAAACTATAGCCGTTATCATGCGCACTACTGCCTACCTTCTATTGCCTACTGCCTTGCATTTCATATCCACAGACGTTGAACACAGCCATCCTCAATACCTCAACAAAATCCTTTCAAAAAAGCATCAATGATCAAAAAAATACTCCTCGCCCTGCTCCTCCTCATCGTCCTTTTCCTCACGATTATCGGCATCCTCATGTGGAAAGAGCTCGGCCAACGTCCCAAAGGGAAGCGCCTTGCGCGCATTCAGCAATCACCGAATTATAAGGATGGCGCTTTTCAGAATGATCCGCCCTCCAAGATGTTTACATCAGGCGATTCATCTCAAATGCGTGAACCTCCAACCGGCCGCGTCGAAAAAGCCCCCTCAAAGCCGCTGCCAGCCATCAAAACAGACCTCAAAACTCTCGAGCGCGACAGAGATCTCGTCATCTGGTTCGGTCATTCCTCGGTATTAATACAACAAGACGGCATCCGATATCTGATAGACCCAGTCTTTAACTACAGATTTCCGATCAATTTTTCTCTCAAGCCATACAAGGGCACTGAAATTTACACCGCCGAGGACATTCCCGACATCGATTATCTCATCATCACGCATGACCATTGGGATCATCTCGACTACAAGACCGTTCTCGAACTCAAAGACCGCGTCAAGCATGTCGTATGCGGCCTTGGCGTCGGCCAGCACTTTGAGTATTGGGGCTATCCATTAGAAAAAATACACGAGCTTGACTGGGGCGAATCTATCGATATCGACAAAGATACAAAACTCTATGCGCTCGAAGCGCGCCATTTTTCCGGGCGTCTGTCGGGCAATCCGACGCTCTGGGCATCCTTTATGATTGCCGGCCCAAGAAATATATATATATCTGGCGACACAGGTTTTGGAGATCATTTCCAAAAAATTAGCGAGCAATTCAAATCTATCGATTTCGCCATCATGGAGAATGGACAATATAACCAATCCTGGAATCAGATACATCTGCTGCCCGATGGTCTCGTCAAAGCGATAGATATATTAGCTCCCCAATATGTCATGACCTATCACCACGCAAAATTCACACTTTCCAACCACAACTGGTATGATCCCCTCGAAAATATATATCTTGCGTCTAAAGAAAAGCCGTATCATCTCTTAACGCCAGTCATTGGAGATATCATTGACTTAAATGCGCCCAAGAATACCGAACCTTGGTGGTCGCCCTATCGCGAGGAAATACAGATTACAAATTAACGGATGCTCGATATCAACCAGAAACTTATTCTAAAGATGACAACAGGTATTACGCAACCACGCGCTTGCCATTTTTGCAAACAATACACATAGCATTGAGGTTTCCTGTTCTATACAACCAAAGCCAGAAAAACCTCAATGCATGTGCTTACTAGCCTATTTCAGCATCATAAGATAATCACCGACAAGCAACCCCTGTTTTGAAAGCGCCTGAGCACATTTACTGTCTTTATATTTTTTCTGTAGTAAATAGCAGGCAACCGCATTCCCTTGTTTTGCCTCTTTCAAAAGCACGTCTTTAGATGCATCGCTATCGCCATCCTCGACGCTAAAAGTCTTCACGATTTCAAGTCGCTTTGCGGCTTCGGGGTGTCCCATTTTTTTAGCATATTCTAATAGTTTTTTGCTATCGGCATCCCGATCAAGATCCCAACGTCTCAAATCATTTACGCCATAAAATGCAGAAATCTGATATTTTGCTTCAAGAAGACCCATGGATGAAGCTTGAGCCAAGTATTCCACGAACTTTTCAGACGCTTTATCCCCCATAAGTTTGGGCGTTTTAGCAAGTATTTTGGCAATTCTGTAGTAGCCATATCCTGATTCTGGATTAACATAATTACCCTGAGAATCTTCGAGAATTTTCTTCGCCTTTTCCAGATTCTTAGGAACGAAATTCCCCGAAACATATAAATCGACAAGTTCAGCTCTGGCAAATACAGAATAATGCTCCGAAGCCTCCGTCAGCGTCTGGATACCCTTGTTCACATCCTTATTTACCCCAATACCATATATCATGAGCATGGCTTTCAAATAATTAATATGGCTCTTGTTTCTCAACAAAGATTTGAATAACGATGTGATTGGATCATCCGAAGAAGTGTCAGATGAATTTTCTTGCGCATTAATAGTATCAAGTGCACTCTTAACTTTATCATTCCACTTTTTAGCATCCTTGGTTTTTTCAAAATCAATCAGAGCCAACTGTATGGTTGCAAATGAATTTCCAAGCGATTCAGATTTCTGATAGTATTCAACCGCTTTCTTAAGATCGGCAACATGGACATAGCCATAATGATAATCCAAGGCTCGTGCATACGTTTCACGCACGTCGTTGCTGTCAACACATACGCCCTCCATATTACAAATCTTATTTTCGCCGCATACGTCATCACTACCACAAACACATACCCGACTCGAACTCATACTGCTTGACTTCTTTTCCACACAGGTAAAACCGGGATGACAACCGTTGTCAGAAATACATTCACATGATAATTGTGCATTGCACATATTGCCATCTGGACATTGTTCATTTGTTGTACATCCACAACTACCATCGGCCAAACAGACCAAACCATCCTTGCACTCACTGTTTTGCATACATTCAACAGGTGTCTTCGCCACATGGAAATACTTCTTCATATCATTCATGAGACTCATGGCTTTTTCCATATCCATTGTCTCATCGACCTTCTTGGGCGTAATGCATTCATGATAGAATGTATTGCATTCATATCCGCTCGGACAGTCCGATGTTGCATCACAGAAATGACGCTCATAATCTAAAGCGCATTCCCCAAATATACAAGTTTCGCCCTTTTCACAATCCGCTGACTTGGTACATACATAGCCACAGGCGTGTCCGTTTATGTTTTCACCTTTCACAGGATCATAGACCTTTCTCAAGCGCGCTGTGCACACAGATCCGCCCATACGCCCGCAATGCTCATCTGTCGAACATATTTCGGGCAACGGAAATCCCCAAAATTTGATCGGTTTTGCACTGCAATAACCATGTCGATTACAGGACACACCATCCTCGCAATCGCTATCTGAAGCGCATTTTTTCGCCATCGGGCTACATTTTTGCTCATACGAGCAATAATTTCCTTCTCCGCAATCTGCATTGACCGAACATGTCTGCTCCTGTTTACGAGGCTGTGCATTCTCATCTTTAACGCATGTATGATCTATCTCGCATTCATATCCCTCCTGACAATCACTATCCGTCATACATGCAACACAGACATTTTCCATTAAATCACAATGTGACCGTTCACTCGGACAATCCTTATCTTCCTTACATTCCACACATTTCACACTGTCTGGCTTTTCTGACTTTCCACCAAACTTACAGCCGTGATTCCCACAGCTTCTTGATGAATACGAATATATTTCCCTGCAGTGTTTGCCTTCTTCACAGTCATTATCACTCCGACAACCTACACACTTTCGGTCATGGCATACCATATCATAGAACGAACAGTCGTCATCGGTTTCACACTGATAGTCCTGACATTTTCCCTTATCACAATATTGTTCTTCAGAACAGTCAGCATTCGTATTGCATCCACAGACAAAATGCCGACAAACACCTTCGCTACAGTCATCATCAGATTCACACTCTTTTTTCTTGCAGGTGTTATCTGCACAATATTTTTCTTCATCACAATCAGAATCTGATCTGCAATTTTCAGGATAACAAACCCCATTTGATAAGAATTTCCCCTCACCGCATTGATATTCACAATCCTCAGCACCACACATTGAGCTATGGCTTATGATATTCTGATTGAGACACACCCCGATAAGCATATTATTCTCGGATATGCATGTAGCGCCATCTTCGCAATCCCCCCAAGAACTCGTACAAAAAGCCTGACACATGCCATCGCGACAGACTTCGCCATTGTTACAATCCATAGATGAACTGCAAAGCGGAACACCAAAATGTTTCGGCACACATACCTCATGACTGTTGCATGTAAAATCTTTTGTACAATCGTTATCGGATACACATCCCACGCAATGCCCATTGCTACACTTATCAAATTCCGGACAGTCGAGATTCGTTTTACACGAAATTGCATCAATCCTCACGCATTTATCCTGAACACAGGCAGAACCAGGCGAACACATCTTGTGAGATGTGCAAGGCTTTCCATCGGTATCACTCAGCTTTCCTGAAGCAACAGCCTCCTGTCCAGCAGCGTTCGCCTCATTTGCAGGATCCTGTACATTCAAATCGCCACTTTTTTTGGCACAGCCAGAAAACCCGATGATTCCAGCACACAACGCCAAGACTAATACTCGTTTGCCACTCTTATTCATGAATTTGCTCACTCCTAAAATCACCTAGCCATAAGTTTAGGCTATCACCGAAAAAACGCGGCGTATTGCAAAGCAATACGCCAACTACCAGACAGCTTTTTAATTTTATCACATAATAACAAACGCCATCAATGATTTTTCGCCCTGGGCGGCACGAGTTCTTCGCCACTGTGATACAACTCCTCACAGCCAAGACCAATATCTTCCGTCCAGTCAACGTCCCAGCATGTAACTTTCATACTGTTAAACAGCTCCGGGTCTTCACTCAGTATCTCAATGTTATCCGGTATGTACCCACCAGATTTTCTAGCTGTATCGATGACATGATATCTGGTTACTTTGCCATCATCAAACGTCACGCGAAGAACTAACGGCTC
This sequence comes from Pseudomonadota bacterium, assembly GCA_017464085.1. Taxonomy (GTDB): domain Bacteria; phylum Myxococcota_A; class Bradymonadia; order UBA4248; family UBA4248; genus UBA4248. The sequence goes on along the minus strand of JAFUEE010000163.1, from coordinate 50,593 downwards.
AATGACTTCCACGGAAACAATGTTGTGATGATAGTCCACACATTCTTTCCATTCTTTGTATTGCGCAAATGATTTAAGCCAAATTTTACGTTCTTTCCCCTCTCTTTTGGGTGCATATATGATTTTGCCCATATCAGCCTCCTAATTTTGTAACCATATTCAATGTACGAGCCAACTGACACATCGCTTTAACTAATTGTGTTCTTCCCCCACTCTGCCTTAATCGTTTGACATGCGCCATCTGATATTCAAGTGTGCTAATCATTCGCGACAAGGAATCAAGTCGTAGCGACGGATTTATCGAATTCCAAACTTCTTTTGCTTTCTTCCTATTCTTCTTAGGCCAACCAGATACGACATCCAATTGTTTAGGCGTTAGATTCCCTCTGTACAAATTACCATTCTTAATCTCGACAAGTCCAAATTTCTTGTCCACATCGACATGAACATGTGGTGGGTTATGTTCACCGCCTTTAACAAATATTGGCACGACCTTTTTACCGATTACCACCTCACCAATTTTTATTTTGTAACCATCGAAAATCATATTTTTTCTCTCCTTATAAAAGTAAGAGATAATCTCATCACTCAACTGACATCAATATCTAGCGATGAGAACCATCAATAAAGTATATAGTATATTAAATTGCATAAATCAACAGTAACTCTACTGTTTTTTTTACATACAAAACGATTTATCAACGCCTCTGGACACACTTAATTAATATTATTAATATTAATATTAATTATATTAATAACCACGCGCGGCGTATTGCGAAGCAATAGCCGCGCGCGCAGGGCGTATGCCGCAGGCATAGCCCGCGCCCACAAATTATACTTTTTCAAATATTTTCACGCGGCAGACCAGGTCCATATTCACCTGTTCCGGCAATGCCGCAGCCTTAATCCAAGCCATAAATATATCCCCCACGGATGCCGTCATCATAATCTTCTGCCAAATACCGAGCGCTGGCTTGATTTCCATAATATCATGTTTGTCACGGATAAGACTGGAATCGACAAGCGCACCGGTCTGACCGTTCCAGCAAGTCATCTCGACGGCGACAGCTTCATTTTCAGCAAGTTTTGCCGCATCAGCGCTCTCGGAGCGCGCTTCAAAGCGCATCCAGGCGGCATCAGGCTCGACAATCTGAGCATCGTCTGGCGCTTCAAGCTCAGCTGGCACATCCAGATCATGCAAAAACTCCACTAGCCAAAGATCTTCCGTCATGCCGAACTCAGCCCCGAGCATCGATGCAGGTATCCAAAGCCGCGCATGCGCCCCCTCATTCAGTTCGCGCAGCACGGCATCATGCACTGGATCGACCTGCGTGGCCTCCTGCGTCAGAAAGATGACCATCCCCCTGCTATCCCGGTTGCTTTCCAAAATTTCCCCGGAATCTTTCCAGCGCGTCGCCTGCACGCGCAACGCCTGCCCAGCCTTCGGCTTTGCGCCATGTCCGGGCTCCAGGATCCGATAGCGGACCTCCTCCGTGCCGGGAACAGTCAGCGCATCCGCAGGCGCAGACGCGACATCTTCAGGCGCCCGGAAATGCTCATCGACAGACAGCATCTCTATCTCCCAGATCCTCGCGCGGTCGCCCCATACGCGGATTTTCTCCCCGATCGCCATCTGCGGAAGAAACTCTTCAAAAAAAGGCGTCGAATGGGAAACCGCGAGCGTCGCATCGTTCTCGTCGACGACTGCGCCCTCGACCGTGAGGACCTTGAGATGCACGCGAACCGCATCCGTCGCCAGAGGCTTTTCGCGCCCCGCGCGGAGCGTCACGTAGGCATATCCGGACGGCGTGCGCCTGGCCCCCTCGGGAATCATCATCGAATCAGGCTCGGATGACTCAGACAATGACTGTCCGAGCGCAGACGTCGGTGTTTCAAAGGCATCCGGGGAGCTTGCTGTCACAGACGCACATCCCGTCAGAAAGAACAGGAACGGCCAGAATTTATGAATCATACTGATCACTCAAAAAAAGACATAAAAAAAGCCCCCATGCGGGGGCTTAAAATACAGCGCAGCTGCTTACTTGACGAGATTCTTGAGAAGCGTCAGGGCGCGACTGTAACGCGCGTCAAGCTCCGGACCGCTGGTGAGTTCTGGCTCGTTCGGCATCGTCACAAACGGGATCTCGATGCCACGGATATTGATGAAACCGGTCTCTTTGCCGCCGGTCAGCTCTTCCCAGTCGTCCGCGCTGCTGAAGCGAAGCAGGCTCTCTTCGGGAAGGCTGTGCGAAAGGATCGAACCTTTTTCCCACTCTTTGTAACGCGCATCATTCTTGCGCTTCGATTCTTCAAATGAAACCTTGATGTAGAGAATCACGGAGCGTTTCAGAATCTCGTCATCCAGCAGGTCATAGACATGCTTGTAGCCGCCATCCGCCATGCCGCGCGCGAACTCGATGAACAGCGTGTGATCTTTGTAGAAATCGGGATTGGAAAGGTATTTTTTCTTGATCGCGACGTTGAATTTCTGGCAGCAGAGGTCGAGAAGCGGATGGCCAGACTTCTGATCGTCAAACTGGACATAGCCGAGCTTGTGCGTACGGGAGTAAAGGCGTTCATAGCCGAGCGATTCCCACATATCATCTTCCTGGAATTTTTCCCAAAGCCAGACAAAGTCATCCTCGAACACCATCTCCCCGATATGGAAAAGCTCCTTGCGCTTTTCGAGCGGCGTATTGCGGATGAAATCAATCAATTCAGATTTGCCACCGCCGGGACGTCCATTGATAATGATGTGATCAAAAGTATCGCTCATGTTCCCTGCTCCTGAAAAAAGAGTAAAAAATGCGCTGATGCGCAAGACAACGAGACCTTTTATAGGGCTTTTTTCTCAAACGAAACAACAAAAAAACAATGCCAAATCAAGGATTCATGCAGCATTTCGCGCACAATGCCGCACATTTACCTACACCGATGTGCGAGCGCGCTTTCAAGCGTCTGTTCCATGAGGCTGATCACGGTCATAGGGCCGACGCCCCCCGGCACCGGGGTGATATAGCTCGCACGCTCGCGCGCAGGTTCAAACTCGACATCGCCGTGAATGACGCCGTCAGGCGTTTTGGTAAACCCGGCATCGACGATGACCGCGCCCGGCTTGATCCATTCCCCCTTGACGAGTTCGGGGCTTCCGGCAGCGACGACGAGCAGATCCGCGCGCATGACATGAGATGCGAGGTCTTTCGTGCGCGTGTGGCACATCGTCACGGTCGCGTTGCGCCGCTGGAGCATCAGGCTCATCGGCTTGCCGACGATATTGCTGCGCCCGATCACGACCGCATCCATCCCGGTCATATCGATATGATAGGCATCGAGCAGCCGGATGATCCCGCGAGGCGTGCATGGCTGAAAGGCATTCGTTTCGCCCAAAAGCAGCGCGCCCATCGCCGCGCGTGTCAGGCCGTCCGCATCCTTGTCCGCGCGCACCCTGTTGGGAAGCGCGACCGCATCCAGATGCCTGGGCAGCGGAAGCTGCACGAACACCGCGTCACACATCGGATCCGCATTGCATGCATCGATGCGCGCCTCAACCTCAGCCTGCGACACATCGGCATCAAAGTGATAGATTTCATGGCGGAAACCGAGCTTTTCCGCCATCCTGCACTTCGTGCGCACATAGCTTGCGCTCGCGGGATTGTCACCCACCAAAATCACGCAAAGCCTCGGCGCCGTTTCCGGCGTGAAATGCGCGTTCACACGCTCGCGGATCTCCGCCTGTATGGCGGCAGATACGGCCTTGCCATCGAGTAATTCAGCGGTCATATCAACAGGCCTCCTTCAAAATCTTCAATATTTCCCCAATCGACAGACCGTCCTTGTTCCACGGACGTTTCAAAGACAACAGCCGGCCGCCCCGGCCTTCCCAGCGCGGGCCATACCCAGCGCGGTCATCGATCAGCCATGTCCCCGGCTGCGCGCAGATTTCCTTCGGCCTGCCGATCAATATGTTCTGCGTGTGAAGGTTCTCATTCACCCACTGCCATTTGCCATACGAGGACTCGGGAAACGGCGCGGGGGTCGTCAGCACCACGCATGTCGCGCCCGTCGCCTGGGCTGCCGCCCAGAGCTCATCCGTCCACGGAAGCTTCGGAAGGTTGAGCCACCACTGGATGCCCTGGCTTCGGACTTTCCCCCAGAAATCCCCCTTCGGAATCGAAAGCCCCCATTCGCCGACTTCCGCCCACTGCGTCTCCGTGTACTTATCGGGATCATCCCCAAACAGGCGCACAAGCCCCCAATGCATGTCCACAAGGACACCGTCCAGATCGATACATATCACGCTCGGTTTTGACATCACTTATCCCATTCGTCCAAGGCCATCCAGAACCACGCGCATCGAGGCCGGCCTGTTCTGCGCCTGCGGCGCAAGACAGCTCTCCACCACCTTCGCAATCGAGGGCGGGACCATCGGATTCAGGTTCCGGATCGGCTCAAATATCCCAGACTGCTGCGCCGTATAAATCGCCACAGCCGTCGATCCTGTAAAAGGAAGCTTCTGAGTGAAACACTCATAGCACACCACGCCGAACGAATAGACATCCGCCTGAATCGTGATCTGCTCCCCGCGCGACTGCTCCGGCGCCATATAGTACGGCGTGCCGATGCCCTGGCCCTCGATCGTGAGCGAAGGCATGTCCAGCGTGCTCGCGATGCCGAAATCCATCAGATATGGATGATATGTCCCCGTTTCCACCATGATGTTGGCAGGCTTGAGATCGCGATGGATCACACCTCGGTCGTGCGCCGCGACAAGCGCCTCCGCGACCTGCGTCAGTATCCGCATGCTCATCATCAGCGGAAGCGACGATTCATGCAGATGCTCGCTCAGATTCTTCCCGTCGATATAGCGCATCGTGAAGAAATACAAGCCTTCGAGCTGTTCCAGGTGGTATGCGGGAAGAATATACGCATGCTCCAGGTCGCGCGTGATCTTCAGCTCGCGCTTGAACCTCTGCAGCCATGCCGCGTCCGACACCAGTTCCGGCTTGAGCACCTTGAGCGCGAGCACTTCCGTCAGCGTCGTGTCGAGCACCTTGTACACCGTCCCAGTCCCACCCGATCCAAGCTCGTCCAGAATCTGATAGCGCGAACGCGCCAGGACTTCCAGCGGCGATGCATGAATCGACGCGCGCAAATTCGGATTGATCGTCCGGAAACTGTTCGAGCTCCGGTGAAGCACGCGCGTCTCGATCCCCTCCATGATCGGCGAAGACGTGAGCGTCTCTTCAAAACTGATATCCCCGCCGCTGCCGCCTGAAGACTCCGGCGGCGCCTCCCGGCGCTGCATGCCCGTCAGGCCAGTCAGCACCGCATGTTCCTCGCTGGGCTCCGGAATCTCCGCCGAGATCGTCGGCAACTCCCCGGTAATCAGGTTGATCACATCGCTGCGGAACTCGCAGCTGTCAGCGCGCATGCGCGGCGGAAAATCATCAAAATGCCCATCAAGAACCTCCGCGCGCACCTCACGCGGCTGATAACCGCCAAACTCCCCGACAAGACGCTCCAGAGACTGCGCGAGCTGACCATAACTCGAAAGCCTCTGCTGCGGGCGCTCCGCAAGCGTGTGCTGGAAAAACGACATCATCGCGCTCAAGGCTTCCCCGGGCACACCGGATCGGTTCAGCACATCCATCATGCCCATCCAGCGCGGCTCCCATTCGTCAGGCTGAAGCTCGTTCGTCAGGCTCTGATACAAAAATGATGAGATCGCATACACATCGCTCTCAACACCCACCGTCTCGTGACGACGCCATTCGGGCGCTTCAAATTTCTCCAGCATCTCCGTCTCAAAATGATACCGACGGCGCATCGCCACTTCCACAAAGCCCTTCACATACACCTCGCCATTCGGCGACACAATGATGTCGGGCGGAAGCACGCCAAAATGATCGAGCCTGTTCGCATGCGCAGTCTCCAAAATTCGCACCGCATCCAGAAGAACGCTCATCATAAATGCCGGATTCACGCGAATCTCATCTCGCTGAAACAGCGCTGATATCTCCCCAAGCGACAGATAGCTGAAATCATACGCATACGCGATATAAAAACCGTGCGTCCGGCTCATACCCATCTCGCGGACCGGCACCAATCCATCCAGATGAAAGTGAGCATAGTGACGGCACGCATCCTGGTAGCACAGGCGAAGCTCCGCTGTTCCCGCAAGTTCCTTGTTCAAACACCTGATCATGCACCAATTGCGGGGATCTGAATTCTCTGTCGCCAAAAATCGCTCGTAATATCGCGGCGAATCAACCCTTTCCTGAATCGTATAGCCAGGAAACTGCCCATATCGTTGAAACATCCAAAACTACCTGCATCACGCGCCGTCAGAAAGCCATAACATGCGCTCTATAACGATTCAGCATCACAAAGACACATAACCGTCTGCTTTGTAACTTATCTCGCATGCATTTTCCACTTCTAATCGCAAACTCACGCATACGAGGCATAATGGGACAAATTTGAAACACGAAATGCGGCAATTTCCGCACACCAAACGATATTTCCAAGCACATTTCATGCCACATCAGACATCTAAGCACCAAAATCTTACTTTTTCTGACATTTGCCTGACGATCTTTTTTTCCGCATCTGTTTCTCATACGCATCTGCATTCATTTCCTTATCCGCGCGCTATCGCCCCATGGCGATACGCGCGCGGGCGCCGGCTCCTCGCTGCGCTCAATACGCCGGCGCCATCGCTTACACTCAAGCGCGGCAGCCTCCGACATGTGATTTTTTTACATCACCCAGATACGACAAACGACACACGCTCACGCTTGCACGCAACGGGCACACAGATGCCCAGTCATCAGTCACGGTTTCGCCACTCATGCTCCTCACCTTTGCCGCGTCTCTGAGTGCGCTTTTTTCTGTTCACACACTTCTTTAAAAGGATTAAACCCCTCACACCCTGCGGCCAGGTCCTGCCGCATCATCCAGGAGGTGCGTTTCGTCATGGAATCATTCGAACTGCTCGACAAATGGCTAGTCCGCGCTACGCGCAGGCACATCAACATCTCCGAAGCGCTGATCTGCCGCTCCGGCGCCAGATTTTCAATCGCCGAAGCCGAAGGTTTTGCACTGCTCAACCAGCGCGCCGCCGCGCTTTTCAGCGACAAGAATAATCCAGATCTCACGCTGCCTTCCATGCCTTCCACGCTCGTCTGCCACAGGGAACGCAAATGCGCCGATCCGCTCAGAATCCGCCTGCCTTTCGAACTTCAGGCGACCTCCGCTCAGGAAGCAGTCTATCACTGCCTTATCGCCCATGATGTCGCCGCACGGCTCGGTCTGCCAGGCCTCTGCACCATCGACGACAGGCATGCCGCGCGCCTCGAAGGCGCTCGCATGATCTCCCGAGAAATGCTCGACGCCATCTCCCCCATTGGCGCCAAAACACGAGACATCCTCGATGATGCGCTGATACTCAGGACAATCGAGGAAAGCTTCACGCGCTTCCAGAACAGATTCGGCCTCCCCATCGCCAGCGTTGAAGCCAGCCATGCCAGCCCCCACGGCATCTGCATACTCTCCTCAGGACGATACATCGATGAAGCCCGCGCGCTCACAGGCTTGCTTGAAAAACATAACCTCTGCGCAAGCTATGTCTGTCCGAAAGTCATGCGCCCCTTCCCTGAAAAAACAGTCCTGGACTGCCTCGCAAATCAGAAGATAATCCTCATCCTCGATGAAACTGACACATACGAACAGTCAGACTTTCATGCGCCTCTCGCGCAGGCGCTCTCAAACCGCTCATTCCGCTATATCAGCATGCCGTCTGACGACTCGATCGAGACAATTGCAGAAACTGTCGGCATCGACGCGCAAGCTGTTGAGGATTCCATCACGTTCACAAGCCCAAAAGAAGACAGACCGCTCGTCATCGGCGCCGCGCCAGGCGGCCAGATGAGCCGAGGCCTGCTGTTCGATCTCGCATCATACCTCGAAAAATCAAACGGACTCTCCGCATTTCCTGTCAAATGCACTCACCCGCAGATCAGCGCGCTCGGGCTGGAAAAAGTCCATGTCGAACACTCTGAACGCGAAAATTTGCCAATTGACGTGCTCTTCCTCTCGCATCCGGGCCTTCTTGACATTGAAAATATACTCCAGCCGCTCTCCGATCACGCGATTGTCCTCGTCCTTGGGAGAAGCGTCGAAGAAGCCTCCATCTGGCCGCTTTTCAGCCCCGCCATGCAGACCTTCATCGAGAAAAAACAGATCGGCATTTACTCGCTCGCGGGCGCGCTCATCGACGAATACAGCACAATCGACAGGTACGGCAGCTATGCCGTCCACGGCGCGCTTCTCAGACTCATTCAGATACATACTGGCGCACAAATCAATTCTGACGAGATACTTCAGAACCGTCTCATATCAAAAGATGCTTACGCACGGCTTATGACCGGCATGCAGGAAGTTCGAGAAGTCGACCGCTCCATTCAGTATTCCGACAGGTTTGACCCCTATTTCGCCCCGCAGATCAAGCTCCCCAGAATGCTGCCTGCCGTACAAAACCGTTCAGATGCCTCTACATGGCGAACAATCATACGTAATTTCTTCGTGCGCGGCCAATCCTCAGACGCGCACCATCATCCGCTCCCAGGTCTCTCCATCCGTCCGGCTGCGCTCAATCCCTACCTCGAAGCGCTCAATCAGGAACATCACTACCCGCTGCTTGCGACCCGCATCTCGGGCAATCCCTCACTGCAGGCCAGCCGGCTCGACGAAGCGCTCCGCCAAAAATTCTCAACACTCCCCGATGATTCCACCGCAGAGCGAAGCCTGACGAGCTTCCTCGCGTATGCCGAAAAAATCTCCGACGACACACTGCTCATCACCCCGGCAAGAAAACTCCTCGACGAGGCTTTGACAGCTTCAACGACTGCCGATCCGGGATTTTCACCTGCTATACGAAGCAGCATCCGAGAATTCATCACAGCCCTGCCCGATGAGTGCTATCTTATCGGGCTCAACACGCACACCCTGCTCGACCTTTATGTCCTTGCAGTACGCGCTGCGCGGAGAAGCCGCATCCGTGATGTTCGCGCAGAAATACGAGGACTCATCACGCAGCTGCGCGAATCACTCAGGCTCGACGACGCATACGGCCCGTTCGGCATGTCCGAAGACGCGCTCAGAGATGCGTTTGGGGATGCTGCCGATGGACTGCTAGACATCCACGAAATCTCCAAAGACCTCTCGCATCAGCACAGAGGACACGTCCAGCACGACCCCGAGCGCATCAGCAGAATGACCGCATCCCTCGACACGCTCGAAAACTTCCTCAAGCACCTCGACTCCTCAGACGACCTCATCTTTATCTATCCGCCAGAAGTCCAGGTCAAAACCTCCTATGACCGCGTGCGAAGCATCTGCCACGAAGAGCCCATCGCCGTCGCGACCGGACTCTTCGACGCAATCAGCCAGAAACATGTCGAGGCGTTCAAAGCCATGCGCATGGCGAGACTTGATATCGACAATGCATACGATCCGGTCTTTCATGCAGACATCCTCGAGCAATTCACGTGGCAGGATCTGTCTGAAGACGAACTCAGGCTGCTGCCCGTTCTCTGCATCGCAGAAACAACAGAACGGATCTACGCGCAGCTCTCCCCGCTCTCGCGCATCATCCGCGCAGGAAAGCCCATCGTCGTGCTCGCGTTCGAATCAACTTCGCAAAATACAGGCAACAGCAAAGACCACGCAAACTACGACCCCGGCTTCAGCTACCTCGCAACGGCATTCCGCGAAGCATTCGTCGCGCAGTCATCGCTCGCGCGTCCGGAACATCTCGTCAAAACCCTCACGCGCATGAACCGAATGCTGCGCCCCGCAATCACTGTCGTCGCTTGTCCGACATGGTCCTGGCGACTCCCGCCGCGTGTCCAGCTCGAAGCCGCGCACTACGCGCGCACCGCTCCCATGTTCCAGTATGACCCGAGCATCGGAGAAACTCGCGTCGAACGCTTCAACGTCGACGAAAATCCGCAGATCGACCAGGTCTGGCCGACCTGCCAGTTCTCCTATATCGATGCAGACGGCAATATCAGGCAGATGTCCGGAACATTCACCTACGCGCACGCGCTTGCGCTCGAACCTGGATATCATCAGTATTTCCGTATCCTCCCAAATGACGCATGGAATGACGAACTCGTCGAGATCGGCGAATTTCTAAAATCCCCATCCTTCGACAGGCCGCATATCCCGTTCATCTGGGGCGTCGTCGACTCCACGCTCCGCAAATGCATCATGACACGCGATGTCGTCAATGCATGCATCGACCGCATGCAGCGTTGGAAGACCCTGCGAGAACTTTCGCTCTCCACAAAAGCTCAGCTTCAGCTCGCGCAAGATGCCCGCACCGCTCTCCATCTCAAGCAGCTCGAAGCCTCGCAGAAGGCTGTCGAACAGGCTTCCATGCAATACGATGCGTCTCAGGAAATCATCCGAAAAACAGCCGAAACCCTTGAGCAATGCCTCAGCTCTCTGCACGCACATCTCGGACATCCTACTGCTTCCGAGCCAGATTTCAACGAAGCCATTCGCGATGAATCTGCATATATCGAAGGGCTGGCAGGCGAACCGCCCGCACAGATCGCCATAACGGCCACACCTGCTCAAGATACGCATCAATCACTCGTGCCGACGCAAAGCCCGCAGACACAAGATGCACGTGCAGCATCTGCTGAAGACAAACCTCGCGCCCCTTGGCTGGACTCTGCAAAATGCCTCTCATGCGGCGCATGCATCTCGCTGGACGACAGGACTTTCGGCTTCAATGACGACGGCCAGGCTGTAATCCTCAGAGACGATGCGACACCAGAAGACTGCCGCGACGCGGCTGACACATGCCCGGCCGGATGCATACACTGCGAATAGGCCGGCGCGCATTCGCCAGAAAAGCGCCGGCGCGAAGGCGTATCGCGCCTAAGCGCGATAGCCGAAGCCAACGACAACCCAACACAATCGCTCACAAGACGTGATACGACATGCCCTCCCTTTTTGACCGCCCTGCCCCCAAGCCCGTCCCCGACAGACCCCATGAACCCCTTGCAGCCAGAATGCGCCCACGCTCGCTGGACGAATTCTGGGGACAGGCGCACATACTTGCGAAAGGCAGGCTGCTCCGCAGAGCAATCGAAGCCGACCAGCTCTCAAGCGTCATCTTTTACGGCCCGCCCGGAACGGGAAAAACAACGCTCGCGCGCATCATCGCAAACACAACGCGATGCAAGTTCCTGTCGCTCAACGCCGTGCTCGCGGGCGTCAAGGATATCCGCGAAGCCATCGACTCCGCCAAACAGAACTTCTCTCTGGTCAACCGAAAGAGCATCCTGTTCGTCGACGAAGTGCACCGCTTTAACAAAAGCCAGCAGGACGCGCTTCTCCCGTGGGTCGAAAATGGCACGATCACCCTGATCGGCGCCACAACTGAAAATCCGTATTTCGAAGTCAACAAGGCGCTCGTCAGCCGATCCAGAATCTTCCAGCTCAGGCCGCTCGGAACTTCCGATCTGCGCGGAATCGCGCTCCAGGCACTCAGCGATCCCGACAGGGGCTTCGGGCTGCTCAACATCAATATGCGAGAAGAAGCCCTGGCGCATCTTGTCAATGTCGCAAACGGCGATGCACGCGCGCTGCTCAATGCCCTCGAGCTCGCAGTCGTCACCACGGAGCCCGACAGTTCCGGACAGATCGAAATCACGCTCGCTGTCGCCGAGGAATCCATACAGCAGCGCGCAGTCCTCTATGACAAAGAAGGTGACGCGCACTTCGACACGATCAGCGCTTTTATCAAAAGCATCCGTGGAAGCGACCCGGATGCCGCGCTCTACTGGCTCGCGAGAATGGTACAGGCCGGGGAATCCCCTAACTTCATCTTCCGCAGGCTGCTCATCAGCGCGTGCGAAGATATCGGCATGGCAGACCCACATGCCGTTTCCGTCGTGGAATCCTGCGCTCAGGCGTTTGATCGCATCGGGCTGCCCGAAGGCCGTTACCACCTCGCGCATGCCACGATCTATCTCTCCACCGCGCCCAAATCGAACTCCGCAATGGCCTTTTTTGACGCGCTCTCTGTCGTCCAGAAAGAAGCTTCTTATGACATCCCTGACCCGCTCAAGGATGCCTCGCGCGACAAGGACGGACTCGGGCACGGGCAGGGCTATCTCTATCCGCATGCCTACCGCGACCACTGGGTCGCACAGCAATACCTCCCTGACGGCCTTCAGGGACGTATATTCTATCATCCGACAGACATCGGGTATGAGGCAACCATTGCCGCAAAAGTCTCGCGGAACCGCGAGGCTCAGCTCGCGCTGTTTGAAGAGCGGAGAGAACTCGACGCACGATCGACATCCGAAGAAAAATGGATCGGAAGGACATTTGACGGCGCAGCCGCGCGCGCCGACCTCGTCCGGAACGAGCTCTTCGACTTCGTCTCCCCACAACCGAACGCACGCATCCTCGACCTGAATGCAGCCTCCGGACTGCTTTCATTCGAAGCACTCAGAAGATGTCCGGATGGCGGCGTGTTCTCCGTCATCACACCGTCCGCAATGGCAGACAGCTTTGAAGCACTCATATCAAAACGTCCTGAACTCGAACGCGCCGCAATCGCGCGCGTGGACGATATCACCCCGGATGCGCTCAACGCGTTCGGTGACATCGAATTCGATGCGATCATCGGGCGCAATTTCATGCACACCTGCCATGACCTGGGCGAGTTACTGCGCGCCGCACAGGCTCGCCTATCTCCCACAGGAAAGATCGCGTTCGCGAACACGCTGCCCTCTGAAATGCCACGCATATACAGCCTGGCCGATCCCACAGGAAAACTCGACCAGCATCTCGTCACGGCATGGAAAAATGCTGAAGAGACGCTCCTGAGCCAAGACCACGAACGCATTTTCTCATTGCAGGTTCTCGAACAGGCCTGCCGAGAATCCGACATGCACATGCATATACGCAAGCTCGACCTTTCGGGACGCATGACAATCACGCCATCCATTTTCACTTACTGGTTCAGCCACAATGCCGAAACGCCGAGCTATATCGACCGTCTTGGACAGTATCTGTCACGTGAATCGTGCGAGTCAATCACGCAATGGGCACAGATAAATCTGCGCGGTCAGACATGCGACTGGCCGACAAGCATCGTCATCGCGACATTTTCAGCTGCCTGATGATACACATCACAACTCAGGCGGCTCAGGAGCGCATTCACAATAGCCTCACCCCATAAAAACGCACAGACGTCAAGCACACTAAGAAAGAAGCCCTCTCACAATGCGAGAGGGCTTCTGGATGAATGGCTCTGAAAAGCTACTTGCCGTCCGTTTTTTCAGGCGTTTTCGCCGGCTTGTCTGATTTTTCAGACACAGCAGGCTTGTCAGCCTTCGCGGCTTTTTCAGCCTTGTCCTTATCGGCATTATTCATGGGCTCGATTGTCGCCGTGATCATTTTGCCTTCGACTTTGGCCGGCTGAGCGACAGAGGCGCAATCGGTGAACATATTGATGATCTCGACCATTTTGTCGAGCCAGAGCTCCGCATGGGACTGCTCACGCCCGCGCAGTCTCATGACGAGGCGCACACGGTCGCCATGCGCGATGAACCCTTTGGCCTTGCGAACCATAGTTTCCATATCGTGGTCATCCGTCTTGGGACGGAGACGAAGCTCTTTCAAGTCGACTTTCGCAGCCTTCGAGCTGGAAGCTTTTTTGGCCTGCTCATATCTAAACTTGCCAAAATCCATGATTCGGCAGACTGGCGGCTTGGCATTCGGCGCGACTTCTACAAGATCAAGCCCGTGCTCGGACGCAATTGAACGCGCCTCATCGGGACTCATCACACCAAGCTTGTCCCCCTCTGGGCCAATAACCAGAATCTGCGCGATGCGAATCTGGTGGTTGATTCTGTACTGATTCTCCTCGCCCGGAACGCCGGGGCCTGTCTGACGCCGCCTCATGAACCTCTAAACTTCCTTTCTCGTGTCAAATAAATACGGCCATACCTTAAGCCGCAACCTTTCTACGGCCCAAATCCAGGCCGCAACCTATATAGCATTACTGTATTATCATATCTCTACAAACGCACGCAATATGAAATCATCGTTTTCGCACAGCAAAATAATCCCCAAATCATCTGTACCACATCCGCGCACATCGTGATTCAAATTGTCCTTTTCATATAAATAAGTTAGATTGTTCACAGATTTGAATATGGGCAATGATCATGGCAGACAGGATTAAATCTAACGACAGTAGAAAATATATGCTCCAGGGACAGGTCTGGGTCATCGCGTGCTGCGACGACCAGACCGTGCTCAATGCCATTCAGGCTGCCGGTGCCGTATATAAATTCAACGAACACAACCAGAAAGGCTACTGGTGCGCACAACCTCCCGCATTTGAACAGCTCAGAATCATTCTGGACGCTTCCGGCTATTCGGAATATCTCCCCGCCACGCCGACTGGACAGCACAATGCACCGGCACAGACGGCATACAGGACTACCGCAACAAAAACTCTCATGCAACCGCCTCCACGCACGACGGACAGGACCTATTCTATCCAGGAGCTCTCAACCCTCATCAAAAACTGCATCGCCACATCATTCCCCAAACCTGTATGGATCAAAGGCATCGTCACTGACTTCAAGAACAACGGGCATATCTACCTGACAATGCTCCATTATTCTGACAATCAGCTCGAAACGCTGGACACTCACAATACATCCACGACCGACAAGCTCTATGCTGTCATCTGGAGCTCCAAATACAGCGAGTTCCAGTCACGGATCTCCGCCGGAAAGCTGAGACCATTCAAAGACAGGGAAGCCATCCGCGTGCTCGGTAAGCTCGGCTATTATCCGGCCAGAGGCCAGATGTCTTTCTATATCGAGGAAATTGACGAGACCTTCGCCACTGAAGAAAAGCTCCGGCAACGCGAACAGATACGTGCCAGGCTCATCAGCCTCGGCATCTACGACCGAAACAAGACACTGTCCGAACCCTACCTGCCCCTCAGGCTCGCGGTCTTTTCGAACATGACTGCGGCAGGAAACGAAGATTTTTACAAAAATCTCAGGCGCGGCGGCTATAATTTCGAAATCACGCTATTCAATGTCACGCTCCAGGGCGCCGATCTCGAACCGAGCTTTCTGGCCGCATTTGAACTGCTCGAAAAAATCGGCATACAGCAATTCGACTACGGCATCATCCTGCGCGGCGGCGGAAGTTCTGCAGACCTTTGGGATTTCAACAACCTCAAAGTCGCAGAATATATCGCGCGATCCAATCTCAAGTTCATCTGCGGCATCGGGCACGAAAAAGACACGACGATCATCGACGACATCTCAATCAGCATGTCCACGCCGAGCATGGTCTGCAATTACCTGATCGACAAAGCATCCGCCGTCAAACAGACGCTCGACGAATCTCGCCATAAAATCGAGGATCGCACCGTCAAAGCACTCGAAGACACCGCCAACAGGCTCAACAGCCTATCCAGCCAGTGCAGAAGCATGCTGGCAGACCATCGCCTCTATGCACAGCAAACCCTCTCCAGGCTCCAGTCCGACCTCCGGACTGCCACGCTCGACATGCTGCACGCCAAAGACACGCAGCTCAGAACCTGCAATGCCAGGCTCAGGGACAACGTGACTGCTCATGCCAACATGCAGAGCGCCATGCTTCAGGACGTAAAATTCAAGATCGCATCGCTCGCATTCCAGAAACGCACATCCGAGGCGCATGACCTCGATGCGCTCGTCGCGGATATCAAGAATATCACAGACAATCGCCTGCAGGCTGCGCGCGGACTGACCTGCCAGCTCGCGGCCATGTGCGCCGAACGCCTCCAAAAAGGCTCCGCAAACGCCGAAGAAACACTCGCGCAGTGCGCCCGATCGATCAAACAGCTCAGCCCCGAGGCGATACTCGTCAGGGGCTTCGCCGCCGTCAGCACGGCCGACGGGCGCCCTGTCGCCTCCGTCGAACACGTCAAGCAGAACGATACGCTGATCATCCGCCTCAGGGACGGAAAACTGCGCGTCACCATCGAACAAATCGAACGCTCTTAATTCAGACACACCATGATTTCAGCCCCGCACCCGCATCCACACGTGCGTTTCTGCGGGCCACGCACCAGAGAACAAATATGGAAGAACAATCGACTTACACACAGGATATACAGCGAATCCAGCAGATCGTTGACCTCCTCGGGCAGAAAGACTGCGATATCGACAAAATGCTCGAGCTCGTCAATGAAGCCACCGCGCTCATCGAAAAATGCCAGAACAAACTCGTCAGCACAGGCATAAAGATCAATGCGGCGCTCGATAAGCTCAACGCCATGAAAGATGCCTGACATCCAGCCGGCAGATGTTCCGGATGTTCAGTGGCGGCGTATCACGAAGTGATAGCCGCCACCTGGCGAGCGTATCTGCGCGTGCGCAGAAAGCAAGCCGCACAAAATATACATACCGTTCAAGGATTTTTATGAAACTCAAACACCTGCTGCTCAGCCTCATGGCAACGCTCGCTCTTGCATCCCCGGCGCACGCGGGTGACACAGATCACGCCGCGCCGGACACAACGACTCAGAACGCCCGGATCACGGCCAGATCCGACGCACAGGAGATCCCAATGGTCCAGGAAAATATCACTATCCCATTTGATCAGTTCACGCTCGAAAATGGTCTCAAAGTCTTTCTGCTTCAGGACAATTCACTGCCTATCATCGCCGTCAACCTCTGGTTCAACGTCGGCTCCAAGAATGAAGCGCCGGGCCGCACCGGCTTCGCGCACCTCTTCGAACACCTCATGTTCATGGGCACCGACAAAGTCCCGAACATCGACCTGCTCCTCGAAAGCGGCGGCGGCTCCAACAATGCGTCCACGCGCGAAGATGTGACGAACTATTACACCGTCGCCCCCGAAAATATGCTCGAGACAGTCCTGTTCATCGAGGCAGACCGCTTCGCACATCTCCCCGATGCCATGACTCAGGAAAAGCTCGACAAACAGCGCGATGTCGTCCTCAACGAACGCCGGGAATCTTACGAAAATCAGCCCTATGGCAAAATCTGGCTCGAAATGCCCCGCATCCTCTATCCCGAATCGCACCCCTACGGGCATCCCGTCATCGGCTCCGTCGAAGATATCAAGGCCGCCACGCTCGAAAATGTCATCGATTTCTTCAACACCTATTATGTCCCCGCCAATGCCACGCTCGTCGTCGGCGGCGATTTTGACAAGGCAAACGCGCGCGCGCTCATCGAAAAATATTTCGGCGCCATTCCCAAAAAGCCGAAACCCGCGCCCGTCGCAATACCGCAGCTCACTGCGCCCGTCACAACACGCGCAACCATCGAGGACGAAACGGTCCAGCTCCCGCGACTGACCATGCTCTTCCATTCCCCGGCAATCATGGAAAAAGGCGACGCCGAGCTCGACATCCTCTCCAATATCCTCTGCAAGGGGAAAAACTCTCGCCTCATCAAGCGCCTCATCTATGACAAACAGCTCGCTTCAAACCTCTCTTGCGGGCAGATGTCCGGCGAAGCATCCGTCTTCATCGTGGATGCGATTCCGCTTCCCGGAGTCTCCACAGACACGCTTGAAGCCGAAATCCTCGCGGAATTCAAAGACCTGCTCGCAAACGGCATCTCCAAAGACGAATTCGCGCGCACGCGAAACTCGATCGAGACCGCTTTCGTCATGCAGCTCCAGTCCATCGGCACTCGCGCAGACAACTTCAACAGCTATTATTTCTACGCGCATGATACCGATTTCCCCGCAGGCGACCTCAACAGGTACAGAAACGCCTCCGTCGAAACGCTCACGGACACCGTCCGCATGATGTTCTCCGATGATTCACGGAGAGCGGTCATCACTGTCATTCCGAAAAAAGGAGAGGACAGGCCATGAACTTCAGGACCGCTGCGCTCCTCATGATCTCCGGCGCGCTGCTCTGCGCATGCGCCGCCAAGCCGTCTCCACAACATGCCACTCAGGAAACCGCACCCATGACTCAGAATACAGATTTCGACCTCCCCGAGATACCGCCTGCAAAAACGTTTCAGCATCCGCTCCCGATCCAGATGACACTCAGCAACGGCGCGCACTTCTGGTACATCCAGAACGAACTCGTGCCGCTCATGACCATGCGCGTCATCTTCGAGCGCGGCGCTTCAAGCGACGATCCCGCAAAAACCGGCTGCGCAAACATGACTGCCGCACTGCTCAAGGAAGGCGCGAACGGCAGGACGGCCCAGCAGATTTCCGACGATATCGAATTCATCGGCGCCACCATCTCCCCGAATGTCACCCAGGACAACGCGCACATCACCATCCAGGTCCTCTCGCAGTTCTTCGAGCGTTCCCTCGATATCCTCGACGAAATCTGGCACCATCCGGACTTCACGCAGGAATCCTTCGAACGCATCCAGAAACTTGTCCTCAACGGCCTCAAACAGCAGCAGGACAATCCCAACGCGATCGCCAAAATCGTCTCCAATGCAGCCTATTTCGAAGGCCATCCCTATGCGCGATCCGCAGACGGCACCGAAGCCAGCATCGCCGCGCTCTCGATCGAGGATATCCGCGCCGATTATCAGGCCATCTTCCAAAACACGCCCCCGGCATTCTTCGCTGTCGGCAATCTGCCCGCAGAAACCGTGCGCGACATGCTCGACAAACGCTTCGGCGTTCAAAAGCTCCCCGAACCCGCGCAGTCCCAGCCAGAAATGTTCGTCAGCCGGCAGGAAAAAATGCGCCTGATCATCGTGGACAAGCCCGCCGCACCACAGACCGTCATCCGCATCTATCAGCCCGCGATTCCCGCCACTTCGCTCAAGACGCTCCCATGGCAGTTCCTCAACATCCCGTTCGGCGGCTCGTTCACCAGCAGGCTCATGCAGAATATCCGCGAAGACAAAGGCTTCGCATACGGCGCCAACTCAGCCGTTTCCCCCATGAAACTCTCTGGCGTCCTGCTCTCCTCATCCTCTGTCGAGACCAAGGTCACTGGCCTCGCGCTCCGCGAATTCATCTATGAGCTCGGAAAGCTCCCCACCGGAGACTTCACCAAGGAAGAATTCGAGCGCGCCCGCGAAACCTGGAAATCTGAATTCGTGCAGTCCTTCGAGACACACTTCGGGGCGCTCACGACCATCGCCGGCCTCTATCTCAACCGCAAGCCTGTCAATGCAATCAACGATTTCGCGCGCCAGATCGAAACGTTCACGCCTGATGAATTCAACGCCGTTGCGCGCGAATTTCCAACGCTCGATCAGGCATTGATCGTACTCGTCGGCGACAAGGCGGCCATCCTCGAACAACTCAAGGATATCGACAACCTCAAACTCCCCGATCCAGAATTCTGGTCCGCACAGGGCAAGCCGATCCGCTGATCATCCGCATTTCGATTTTGGTACACCGCTATCGGGCAATGCCCGATACGCGGCGCTTTGCGCGTTCTATTTCGGCGTTCCGCCTCAATACGAACGCGTTTTTTTACATCCGGCCCTCGGCCGGCAAAACTTTCCTCCCGATATGTCACTATTCCCGCCAGCATTCCCGATCCGAACAGAACACCACAGAGCAATCCCAAGGCTAGTCCTGCAGAACTATGCATGCTCCCCGCAGCTCTTCATTCAGGAACTGACTGTCGAGAACAAGCCCGGGCATACGCCAAGACTCATCACCTTTCACGCAATACTCGCTTCAGGCCTCATCTCACAGCTTTATGAACGGCTGACAGACTCCTCCATAGACGATTTCCACCCCAGCACGCGATTTTACCTCACACGCGATCACGCGCTTGCCAGCCTCAGCATCTGCGGCGATTACGCTCTGGAAATCCTATGGCACATCAAAACGCCCTCCCCCTCCGTTCTCACATTTGCCATATCCGCCATCACGGTTTTCGGCCTGTCACCTCGCGCTCCATACGATCTCGCATGCGACCTGCTCGCCAATATGGCGCAGTCTTTCGAACACGATATGCCAAATGCTGTCCATGCCAGCTTCCAGCCTGACAAAGCCACGTTCTCGCTCAATCTGATTGCATGGCTGTTCAATGCCCTGGAATGCGGCACGATCGACTGCACGCAAGGACAGCTCTCCCTTCAAATGCGCAGTTCCGGCCTGCGCCTCCGATTCGACAGAAAACAATGCCATGCGTCAAGCTCCGCGCGCTCCCCAATCCGCATCACAAGCTTTCTGCCAGAAACACCACAGATACAGGCGTTCTCCACAGCATCCCTCCAGTTCAAGCCCACGCCTTCCAAAAGCCCAGCCATCGAGCGCATTCATGCTCTGGCAAGCTCACGACAGCCATTGCCGGAAACAGACATCCTCAATGCCATCCGCGAAGCACAAGCTTCTCAATCGCCGTGCCGGCTTCAGGTGCTGCTCTATTTCATCAACAAATGGGCGCCGGATGCCGCAAATCTCGTGCGCCTGTACCTGCTGACCGACAAAGCCAGCACCACTACACAGTTTCCACTGGCATTCGATATCCTTAAAAAAATCTACCAGCAGCAAAATGACGAGGATATGCTGCTCGCTCTCATACAACAGCGCGCGCACGATTGCGCCCATGCGCCTCACATGCGCATCCGACTTATGCTCGATGCCGCCAATATCCTCTCACAGAGCTTCCAGCGCATCGATTCTGCCGTTTCCATCCTCGAATCGCTCAAGCCGCTTATTCAGAGCGTCTCCACACCCGAGGAAAAAATCGCCTTCGCAAATGCCTATTGTCTTGCACAATACCACAATACCGCCATTCAGTATCTCCAGCTCTGGCTCAATCAGGCGGACAAGCCCCGGCTGATCGCAAAATACGGTGTCTGCCTTGCGCACACCATGTTCGAGCACAACGACCCGCTCCAGTCCATCATCAATGTCTGCCGAAAAGTCCTTGATGTCGACCCGCAAAACCTGGACACGCTCTCGCTGTTGGCACAATGCCTCGAAAATTCTGACAACTTTGAAGAAGCTGTCGATACCTATCTCCTCTGTTTCGACTTGCTCATATCCATCTGGGAACAGGCCAAGCTGCGCGATGAACATTCCCCCTCTGAAGCCAATGCTCAGGCCCTGGAACTGACAAGACAAAATGCGATCAAGGCCGCAATCGCGCTCGAACACCTGATCGAAAAGCTCCCAGATTACCCCGCATACAGCCGCATCTTAGGGCTTCACCAAAAACTCATTCCGGGCGACATGACACTTCTATCCAAACGTCTGGACATCCTCGCTCAAAAACATGCCTTTCCTGAAATGATACAAGCCTGCCTGGATTTCCTTCGAATCAACCAGGACAGCATCCAGCCGGAAGACGCTCTCACGCTCCATCTCACGCTGCACAATATCTATGACTGCGAGTTCAATCTGCCAGATGAGGCGCAGAAACACCTGGAAGCCGCACAAAAAATCTCCAGACACGATCCTCGCGTCCTGCTCACACAAATCGAAAGCTGCAAGCGCCACAACCAGCCAAATGAACAGATCGCCTTAATGATCGAGCTGATCGATAGCCTTCCAAACGCAAAAGCAGTCGAACAGACGCTCGAACTCGTCAAACTCCTGGAATCACTCAATGCCAGATCACAAAAAATTCTCGACATCCTCAGGAAAGTAAACAACAGATATCCCAACCAGATGCCGATCCTTCTCGAGCTGCGCCAGTATCTCAGAAAATGCGGCCAATTCTTCGAGCTTGCAATCGTTCTGGAAAAGCTCGCGCGCGCGACCAAAGATCTCCAGACAAAAAAGAATCTTCTCCTCGAGGCAAGCGAAACAAACGAAAAGCTTGGCAATACACAGCTCGCGCAATCGCTCTATCACGAAGCCCAACTCTGCAGTCCGATCAACCCGGACAAATTCGACTTCATTCCGAACGATATCAAACCCGGCTTTTCCGTCCGTTCCAATACGCTCGATCCCATATCCTCACTCACATCTATCCTGCTCAGTTCCAGATCGCTCTCTATCTCAGAAATTCCGGCGCTTTCAAACGCACCTAAGACTCAGGACTATACACAGCTGCCTGCATCCGACATATCCGTATCTTCAGAAATTATCTCCTCTTCTTCGGCTGCGATCGTCACCACAGCTTTCCAGTCGGATACATCTACGCTCTCAAGCGAAGACTCAGATGAAACCTCCCCGATACAAGACCTGATCATGCGGGCCCGCCTGCGCGGAGACACGGAAGCCCTGCTTGCGCATCTCCTGCAGTCCATTTCGGACATACCGGAAATGGAACAGCCGCCAAGAATCCTCCAGGAAATCGGCTGCATTTATCTGTACGATCGACACGATCCGCAGGCTGCACGCATTTTTCTGGAACGCGCATCCCAAATCAGCCCGGAAGTCGCAAACGGCGAACAGACGCTCAACGCCCTTGAAGCCATCTACCAGTCACTCAAATGCTTCCACGAACTCGCTGATATCTATCAGAAAAAATGCAAAATACTCACGATATCCAAGGAATGCAAAAAATATGAACTCCGACTGGCACAGCTCAGATATGAACATCTCAAAGAAACAGATCTCGCAATTCAAACGCTCAAAAATATCATCAACAAAACTCCAGACAATGAAACAGCGCTGCAGCTTCTGGCGCAAATCTATATCGACACAAGGGATTTTGAAAATGCCATTCAGATTCTCAACGAAATCAGCAAATACCGCGTGCCCGGCTCGAAGCAGATGGCACAGCACCAGATCCGCCTGCTCAAGCTTCATATCGAAACTGGGCATATAGAAACGGCCAAAACAGAGATCAACAAACTTCTCGAAAGCAATGATTTTGTCGACAAGCTTGCAATCATCGAGATTTACAAACATCTCTGCCGCGAACGGGATGAATGGACTGAGCTGCTGGAAATCCTAAAGACCGAAATCGCCTGCCTGCTCAAACAGCCCAGCGCTGAAATACATGAACATTTTGAAAAGCATCTCCATGATGCCAATATCTCGGCAGCCAGCAATTCGCTCCGCGAATATGCCGATATTCTATATCATAAATGCAACCAGCCCAAAGAGGCCGCGACAATCTACCGCGCGCTCATTCATATCCTGCCGGAACATCAATATCCCAAAAACATGCTCACGGAAATATACGCCCAATACCCAGAATTTAATATTTCCGATTCGGATTTTTAGGAAACCAGCCTTTCTCCACTCTTTTTTTCTGGTGGAACAGCTCAAGGATGCTCCAGAAACACGTGCATCCGAGCACGCCGAACACAGAAGACAAAAAAGTAGATGTCACAAAAACCGACACCGCGATCGAACAGATTCCAGCCAGACAGAATACCGGCCAGCATCTTGTTCCAAAATGATATTCAGCCTTAATCACAATCGGATGAAACAGGCCAATAATAAAGAATGAAGCAAATGCAACGACAAGCCCGTCAATATTCATCACGTTAAAAATAACATCCCCATGAACAGTACACCTATATCCCCTGTTCACAATTCAAAAAAGCCCACATGCCGGACAAACATCCGAGCAACAAAGAGCAAGCTCTGAGCACTTTTAGCATCAACCCGGCCCGTAGCTTCGCACAAAATCCGGCCGCGCTTCGGTAGGCTCATTCTTTTCCTCGCGTGGCTTGTAAGCTTTCATGCCCATCTGCGTCATACCCTTGGCACTGAAGATAAAGAGGGTATTCTTGCGCGAGAGCAAATCCTGGGCAAGCTTCGTAGTTGAATTCTTGATATGCCACGGGCTGTCTTCATCCGGTTCCTGACGTGTGATCTGATCCCACGGACACAAATAAAATATCTCTTCGAGGAACGATCTGAAGTCATTGATAAAGTTGACGCTTTCGACCTCAATGAATTCAATATCCCCGAGATGCACTTTCTTGGCATCTGCCAGGAGGTCATCCGCCTCCATTTTAGGCATATCGGTCACTTCAAACGGCAGAACGCGGTCAAGATCATAATATCGTTCAATTTTCGGAATGTTTCTCAATATAAACTGAGGCGTACATTCGACGACCTGATCATCGACTTCGTTCGGGCGCTCGATATTTTCGGGCTCTGCAATAGATTCGAGATCCATCTTGTGAAGCTCGAAAATCCGGTCACAAAACCCGCTCATATCGCGAGATATCGGCTTGTCGATATGAATATCGACCAAATGGCGCACGCCGACAGCCATATCGCCATCTGCATAAGACGCACGCCAAAACCCGCTCGACGGTCTCTGATGCGGAACAAACTTCTCCGGTCCGAGATCTATCTGAACGATAGACAGATCCAAACAAGACTGATCCAGCATTTCCGCAATTTCTTCCGTCATGATCTTATTCCAGAATAACAAGCCTTTCAGGCGCATGCATGCCCGAAAGGCTTCCCTTTACTTGTCGCTGTCGCCACCGACCTTGATCTGGGTATGGACTTCTTCTTCCTGCTGATAGTACTCGCTCGTGTAATTGACGTTTTTAACGATACCGAGAGCTTCCTCAATCTCCTTGGTCACTTCCGTGCACTTCTTGCCTTTGAAGCCCACAGGATGAATCTCCACAGAGCCGTCGGGATTGATGGTAAATTCGATTTCCTGTTTTGTTGCCATTTGATTTTCCTCAATAATGCTTCAATCGGGCATCAGCCCCATTTGGTAGCCGTAAGCTTGATCACGTTCGTGGTCTTGTCTTCGTTCATATCAAGCGTGTAGTGCTTCGCTTTGAGCTCTTTCACGACTTTGTGATAGGCATAGCGCTGCTGAAGCTGATTCGTGAACTGCTGTTCGTTCACGCCACGCGTCGCTTCCACGCCCCACCAGTCCGCCAAAAGCTCGCAGCCATTTTCTGTCAGGCGAATGCCGACATCATATTTGCCGCTGACTTTGATCGAGATATCAGCTTTTTCCAGCTGCTGATTATATCCGCGCACATTCACGCCTTCTTCGGAATGCACGCATTCCATGCCTAGATCTTTGATCGCCTCAAGAATGCACTCGAGGTCTTTCATTTTGGATTCAACGGTTGAAAAGTGACTCATAATTATCTCCCTCTGAATTACATCTCAAGATGACGGATCTGTTTGTCCTCTTCATGCGCGCCTTCTTCATCGAGAGAGGCACGGCGAGCGCGGCTCTTCGCCCAGTCACGCATGTAGTCGATGCGTTCCTTCATCTGATAGGAGAGCGGG
This sequence comes from Pseudomonadota bacterium, assembly GCA_017464085.1. Taxonomy (GTDB): domain Bacteria; phylum Myxococcota_A; class Bradymonadia; order UBA4248; family UBA4248; genus UBA4248. The sequence goes on along the minus strand of JAFUEE010000163.1, from coordinate 25,390 downwards.
ATGATTTCGTTGCATGAACGGATCACGCTTTCCGTATCGATATCTTTTTTCGCCTCATAGGCATCGAACAGTGCGGATACAATCGCCTGCTCGATTTCAGACCCTGAAAAGCCCTGTGTGGCCGCAACGATACGAGGAATATCAAAATCAGCAACCTTGCGGTTCTTCTTGATGATATGAATCTCGATGATTGTCTTGCGCTCTGCGGGGCTCGGAAGATCGACGAAGAAAATCTCATCAAAACGGCCTTTACGGAGAAGTTCCGGCGGAAGCATCGACACGTCGTTTGCCGTCGCGATAACGAATACAGGGCTCGTCTTTTCCTGAAGCCACGTGATGAACGAACCGAAAACACGCGCGCCCGTACCGCCATCCGTCTGGCCGGAAGACTTCGTGCCGGAGAAGCCTTTTTCAAGCTCATCCATCCAGAGAATGCACGGCGCGACCGCTTCTGCTGTTGCAATGGCCTTGCGCATGTTCTCTTCTGACGAACCGACGAGCGATGAAAAGACCTTGCCGACATCCAGGCGGAGAAGCGGCATCTTCCAGAGCGCGCCGACCGATTTTGCAGTCAGAGACTTGCCGCAGCCGGGAAGACCGAGAAGAAGAATGCCCTTCGGAAGCGGCAGACCGAACTCGCGCGCTTTCGAGCTGAACGCAAGGTTACGCGTCTTGAGCCAGCTCTTGAGAATCTCAAGGCCGCCGATGTCGCGAAGCTTCAGATCCGACTGATAGAACTCAAGCAACCCGTTCTTGCGGATCAGATTCTTCTTCTCATCGACAATCGTCTCGATATCAAAGTCTTTCTTGATGATCAGAGACTTGGAAAACACGTTCGATGCCTCGACAGCAGTCAGGCCGAGCGCCGCTTCAACGACTTTCTCACGGAAAAGAGGATCGTTGCGGACCTGCTGGCAAAGCTCATCGGGAACGCTCTTGAGAACCTGAAGGACAAGCTCATTGATGACCGTCCTGTTCGGGAGATCGTAATCAATCACGCTCATCTCTTTCTCAAGCTCGACCGGAATCTTGAACGTCGGGCTCAGAAGGAGCACGTGCTTCTTGTATCGGCTCGTCTTGAATTCGCGGCTGAGATCGCGAAGACGGCGCGTGACCTGCGGATCCGAAAGATACGGATGAAAATCCCTCATGCAGAACAGCGCGTCGTTCTCATAACGGAAAATATGCTCCATCGCACGCTGAGGGTCACGGATATCATTGAACGTGTCTCCGTCGCCGCCCTGGAAGCCTTCTGTGCAGGACCACGTCACAAATCGACGGTTGCGGCGCTCGCAAATGATGCGCAGATTCTTCTCCACGCGCTCCTCTTCCGTACTTGTGACATACATAAGCGGATATCTCGCTCGAATCAAATACTCGATTTCTTCTTCTGAAGAAACATTCGCCCGAATTCCTTCCATAATCCGTCTGCTCCCGTCTAATATTTCACAAATCAGGCTCGCGCTGCACCCATGACTCATGCGACACAGCGCACCCATAACCCATAGGCCGCTCAGGCTTCATGCCTGAAGCGCACCCCTCAAATCTTTCAATTTCTCTTTAATCGACGCTAATGAATTCTGGCTCGAATAGAGCGAATTCCCGATGTCATCAAAAATCAGGCGAGGATCGAGATCGGCAATCTTGTCCAACCTCTTGCGATCCTTTTCCTGAAGCTTCGACACGTCGATCTTCACATACGCCTTGAACACTGTCTGAAGCTCGGAAAGGCTGGAATCAAGTATGCCCAGATCTTCGCGCCACTGGCTCACAACATCATTCATGTCGCTGTAAAGCCCGCGGATGCGCTCCATCAGGCCGCTGTCCACGCCGCCGCCCGAACCGGCTCCGGCGGAAAGCTTCTCTTCGAGCGCCGCTTTCTCACGTTCCAGGACGCTGACTCGCGCCTTCAAGGAGGCATCGCCGCCCGCATCCTTTTCAAGCTCCGACACGCGCGCCTTGAGCGTCACATTCGCCGCCTCCGCGCCAGATGCCGCCTTGAGCGCCTCCTCGAGCTGCTTCTGGAGCATCTCCGCCTCGCTGTTGCGCTTCGTCAGGCTGTCGCGCACCTGCGCAAGCTCCTGCATCAGCGCCGCGTTGTCTCCGCCGCCCTGTTTTCTCAGCGCATCCTGAAGCTGCCGAATCTCACGCGCACGGTCGTTCAGGTTGCCCTTGAGCTCATTGAACATCATCTCATGCTGCTCCACGACCTTCTTCATGTCGCGGTTGCGACGCTGGCTTTCCTCAAGCTCGGCATTCAGCTTGTCCACATTCTCCTTCAGGTGCTCCACATTGTCGCGCTCTTCCTTGCACGAATACTGCGCGATATCCAGATCGCGCTGAAGATCCGAAAGAAGACGGTTCTTCTGCTGAAGCTGGACTTTCAAGTCCGCGATCGTCGTCTCAGCATTCGAGGTCGCCATCCCCTTCGAATCAAGCGTCTCCTTGAGCGTCGACAGTTCCATACGGAGCGACTCCGCCTCTTCCTGAGACGCCACAAGGTCGCGGCGGCATTCCTGATACTGGTCTTTCTGGTGGTCGATCTGCTCCTTGAGCTTGTCGATCATATCCTTGAGGCCAGTCACGACTGTCTCGTGGTATTCGATGCGGCGCTCATAATCCGTCAATATCTGGTCGCGCTCCTCCAGCTTGTCCTGAAGCTCCTTCACGGAATTCTCTCCAGTCCCGTTGGAGCGAAGCTCCTCAATCTCCTGGCGAGCAAGCTGATTGTCGGCCTGCAGGCGGGAATTCTCTTCCTGAAGTCGAGATATCTCTTCCTGAAGCCTGAGCGCCTCATCGCCGCCATGCGGAATGACTCCCGCCGACATCGCGCCGCGATCGCGCCCCTGCATATAGCCGCGCGCATTGTTGCTCCGCGACTTCCGGTTCAAATCCGGCGGATTCTGTGCCGCCTGCTGCTGCGGCGGCATCATCTGGGCCGGCTGCGGCGGCATCACCGGCTGCTGCGGCGGCATCACCGGTTGCTGCTGCGGCATCACCGGCTGCTGCTGCGGCATCTGAGTAGGCTGCGGCGGCGGTATCATCGCGCCCGGCTGCGGTATATTCGGCTGCGCCTGCCCCGGCTGCATCCAGCCTGCCGCGCCACGCCCCTGCGGCTGATAGCCATTATATCCCTGCTGATACATCGGGCCCCCCTGCGGAAGCGCCCCCTGATCCCCCATGTGTGACACGCGGTCGCCTGGCCCCTCGCTCTCCACGCGTATCGCAAAATTGCCGCACAAAAGCTCGCTGTTTGCCATCAGCTCAAGCACCTGGCCTGGCTGGAGACGCATGCCATCGACTTTCGTCCCGTTCGTCGGATGGCTGTTCGGCGGATCCTGAACATAAACCTTCCCGCCCTTCCAGGTCACCATTGCATGAACGCGCGATACTGAAGCATTCGAGGTCTGAACCGCACAGTCCGGATTGCGTCCAATCATTATCGTCGGATTGAGCTCATTGACCTCTACCGATTTCTCCCAACCACTCTGATCGCTGTAAACTAACTTTACCAAGGACTTCTCTCCTTCTTCATAGTTCGCGTTCTCAAAGTTCGCGCAAAAGGAAACCTGATGCCGTTTTAATGCAATTCCGGTCTGTTTGTCCACATCGCGTTGAAAAAAGTGTCATTTACATTTTTTCGCCCTGACTGCATCCCCGTCTCCCGAGCGACCACATCAGCCGCAACGCATAACAGAATTGACAATCCTTATCAATCCAACAAATTCCAATCCCCCCACACTGCTTCCGCGCAGCTCAGAGCATGCGCTTAATCACCCGAGGAACAGCCTCGGACAGACGACTTTTCCGGAACCAGCGCCATGCACAAGACACATACAAGTCTTGCAGCGCCAAAACCTCCATATCAAAAAGCGCTCGCTATGCGCAGGGCGCATACGCTCGCACAGAGCTTCGCTATGCGCCCTGCGCATACGCTCAGCCGCACACATCACGTCCCTGAAACTCTATGAATATGCACACCATTGAATATCCGCACCATCCATATTGCTGATACCGCAAAACACAGGCGGCGCGTATGGCCACAGGCCATAGCGACGCCAGACACGGCGCGTATGGCCACAGGCCATAGCGACGCCCAAAGAAACTGTCATCCCACTTAAATTTGCATCCATCTTGTGATAGTCTCCCCCTCCGGCCGCCAGATGCGGTCCAACGCCAGGAAGGATCTTATGGACAAACTTCAATCGCAGGCGACCATGTTCGCCAACCGGCTCAAAAAACGCGCCCTCTTCCTTAAAAAATGGGCCGCACGCCAAAATCTTACCGCCTATCGCGTCTATGACCGCGACATCCCTGAAATCCCGCTGTGCATCGACCTCTACGGGCTCATCGGAAACGACGGCAGCGTCGCAGACCAATATGCATGCATGGCGCTCTTTGAACGCCCCTACGAAAAAGACCCGCTCGAAGAGGACGCATGGCTCGCGCGCATGCGCGAACAGGCCGCGCTGACGCTCGGCCTCCCAAGCGACCACATCATCGTCAGGACACGCAGACGCCAGAAAGGATCTGAACAATACGTCCGGACGCGCACCAGCGATGCCATCTCGGGCGTCGTGCGCGAAAACACCCTCGAATTCGGCGTAAACCTCAGCGAATACCTCGACACAGGCCTTTTCCTCGACCACAGGCCGCTCAGGCAACAACTCACCAAAATCTCCGAACACAAGCGCGTCCTCAACCTGTTCGGCTATACGGGCTCCCTGAGCTGCGCGGCGGCAAAGGGCGGCGCCGACTTCGTGCAAACCGTCGACCTATCCAACACCTATCTCGAATGGGCTGGCCACAACCTCGAGCTCAACGGCTTCACCGATCCAAAGCGTTATCCCCGCACGCGTTTCGATGTCGTCGAATTCCTCCAGATCGAGTCGCGAAAGCGCGCGCATCACAACGCACCGGGCTTTGACATCATCCTCCTCGATCCCCCGACGTTCTCCAATTCCAAAAAGACTGACGACGTGCTCGACACAAACAGGCAGTGGCCTTCGCTCGTCTCAGGCTGCCTCGCGCTGCTCGCGGACGGCGGCTCGCTATACTTCTCGACAAACAGCCGCAAACTCTCATTCGACCGCGAACGACTCCCCGAAAAGGCTGCCGGCAGGACATACGACGTGCAGGATATCACCGAACGCTCCATCCCAGAAGACTTCAAAGCGCACCGCATACACAGGTGCTGGAAATTCACTGTCCAGAACTGAGGCCCTCATGTACGAACTCCTTGGAGAACCTCAACTTGCCGTCGAGATCAAAAAATCGCGCTTCATCGCGACATGCGTCCACGTCGACACCCCAGAAGCCGCCCTCGAGGCCGTCAAACGCCTCGAATGCCCAGATGCGACGCACAACTGCTGGGCTTACCGCATCGGCGGCGCTTACCGCTTCAATGACGACGGGGAGCCCGGCGGCAGCGCGGGAAGGCCAATCCTCGCGGCAATAGACGGGCAGGAATTCGACAATGTGCTCGCGCATGTCGTCCGCTATTTCGGAGGCATCAAGCTCGGCGTGGGCGGCCTCGTGCGCGCATACGGAAACACTGTCGCGGAATGCCTCCGGACCGCCGAAAAAAAACTCCGCGTCATGCGCACGGAACTCGCGTTTTCTGTAGATTTTTCTGATACGCATGCGGTTTATGGCATCATCGCGCAAAGAAAACTGATAAAAGAAAGCGAGTCTTACACGCCGAACGGCGTCGACTTCCGGCTCAGCTTCGAAGCTGACCTCGAAGACGAAATCAGGACGCGCCTGACCGATGCGACGCGCGCACGCATCAGATGGGCAGACGCCCCCAAATGACTGACAGATTGACACGGATATGCCTACCATGAAAAGATATGTCATCCTCCCAGCGCTGTCCCTCCTGCTATGCACAAGCTGCTGCACAGGAAAAAATGATACGCCCGAAGCAAACGCCCCGACAACTGCCCCGTCTGAGACCGCAGCTCAAGCCGCTGAAATGCCTGCGCTCGTGCTCCCATACACGCTTGAGCTGTCCGCCAAACAGGAAGCGGACATCACGCTGCTGACTGCGACTGTTACCTATCACGATGACCTCAACAGCGCACCGCGCATGCATCTAGATCTCAAAGGCGACACCGAACTCACCGAAGGCGCGCCAGACCTGAACCTCGAAAAACCTGTCAGAGGCCAGCGCGCCGTCCGGACGTTCAGACTGCGCGGCTCCGCGCCGGCCGCCGATGTCACCGTCTCCATCACAGACGAAGGCTTCGGGCTCGAGGTCCACGAGTCCTATCCGCCGCGCATCGAACCCAAGGCACTGCCAACGGACATTACACGCCCGCTCCCGGCACCGATCGAAATCGACGGAAACGTGATCGAACATGGCGTGGAGGTCACCCCCTGATATGCACCTCGCTTCGCTCGATATCCTGCACTTCCGCAACCTCTCGCAGATCAGCCTGGAGTTCTCCGAAGGCTTCAATGTCTTCTATGGCGCAAATGCACAGGGAAAAAGCAATCTGCTCGAGGCGATTTACACGCTCGCGTTTCTCAAAGGATTCCGAGCCGACAGGCTCTGCGACCTCATCGAATTCGATGCACAGAAGGCACAGCTCGCGGCCGTCGTCCAGAACAATCATGCCACTGTCAGGCTCGGGCTCGAGCTCGACCAAAAACTTCGCAGGCCATTCGTCGACGGCATGCCATGCGCCCGCGCGCGCGATTATCTCGGCATCCTCAGGACCATCCTCTTCGTCCCCATGGATGTCGCCTTCCTGCAGGCTCCGCCACAGCTCCGCAGAACCGCCCTCGACCGGATGGTGTTCAACCTCAGACCCGCATACCTCATCGACCTCGAGCAATATCAGAAAATCCAGAAACAGAAATCCGCTGTCCTTCGCAGCGAAACACCCGATCTTTCCCTCCTCGATGTCTATGACGCGCAGCTCCTGCCAATCGGATGCAGGCTCATCGAAGCGCGGTACGATTACCTGCGGCTGATCGCCCCGCACATCCGGCATGTCTTCGCCTCGATATTCGATCAGAGCCTGGAATGCCTCCCGGTCTATCACAACGCGAACATGCGCGACGACATCCAGCTCGGCTCCGGACACGAAATACCGCTCGCTCAGGTGCTCGACGCCTACCGAAATGCGATGTCAAAAGCTCGCGAAAGAGAGCTCGCGCGACAGCAGATGATCGAAGGACCTCACCGCGACGACTGGTCCATCGCACTCAACGGACGACCTGCAAAACTCTATGCCAGCCAGGGACAGCAGCGCGCCATGAGCCTCGCGATCAAAATGGCAGAAATCGCATGCCTCAAGGCCGAAGCAGATATCGAACCGGTCTTCCTGCTCGACGATGTCTCCAGCGAACTCGACCCGGTACGGCACAAACGGCTTTTTGAATACCTCAACCAACTGACAACTCAGACATTCCTGACCACAACCTCACGCGAACATGTGCACGTCGACAGCGTAGCCAGGATGTTCTCCGTCGATAATGGATCCATTCAACATGTCTGCTGACATCCAGATGCCCGAACACATCAGAGAACTGCTCGCGACTGCTGAAAATATGGGCCTAGCGAGTTTCGCTTCGCAATGGCGGAACAGCTTCGAACAGACGCTCAGCAAAAAAGAGATTTTCGTGATTTTCCTCGGAGAGTTCAATCACGGAAAATCTTCGCTGATCAATGCGCTCGTCGGGGAAAATATCCTCCCCTACGGCGTCACGCCGACCACTCAGATCGACACCTATCTGCACTTCGGCACTGGCAGGCGAGCAGTCACCGCCAGCGCCGGGAATGAACAGATCGCGCAGTGGCGCTGGGATGACTGGCAAAAAGCCTCACGAAACAAGCTCCCGGATATCCTGATCAAAAAATCCGCCGACAGGATTGACATCGACCTCGATCTCGACATCTTTGACCGCGAATGCGTGTTCATCGACACGCCTGGCCTGAACGAGGCATCCTTCGTCAGGGAAAGCTTCCTCAACCGCTACATCCGAAGAGCCGACCTGCTCCTCTTCCTGCTCGACGCCAACCAGGCCTTGACGCACACGGAACAGAATCTCCTCTCGAAGCTCTCCCTCGATCAGCCGCCGCATGCTCGCGCAATCGTCATCAACAAATGCGACAGGCTCGACGAAGAAGAAACCCTCGAAGTCTGCCACTACATCGAAACATGCCTCGACTTTCCCGTCGCAAACGAGCCGTTTTACATGATTTCCTCCAAGAAAAAATCAGGCGACTGGGCGCTCCTGCGCAAGCGCATACACGACGAGATCGAGGCCGGAAAACAGTCTTACGAAGCCAGAAATTCTGAAAAACTCGGCAGCCAGCTCTCCAACACGCTCGAAGGCTTCTACCCCATTTACCGTGCGCTTGAACAGCTCGACGTCCCCGCATTGCGCGCGCTCAAAAAACTCGACCAGACACCCGAGCGACAGATGACACCGCTTGTCATCGCGGATATCCTCCACCGCATCTCACAGCACATCGCTCACCTCAAACAGCTCGTCACCGATGATACCGACCGTTTCGAACAGGCGTTCCTCAAAGCAATTCCCCGGGAGATCAACAAGGTCTTCCTCGAAGATGTCGAAAAATACCTCGAAGACTTCATCCGGGATTCCTGCCTCGAATTTGCCAGAAATACTTATCACATCATCCTCGATAGCCTCGATGACCTGATGCACAAGCTCTGGAATGACTTTATCCCAGATACCGACGCGCTTCCCCGATTTGAGTTCCATCTCCAGAAAATCTGCAATCTCCTGAACACCCCGACGCGCACCGGCGCTTTCGACACCGCCGAGAATGTCGCCATGTTCTTCACCCCGGTCCCCATCCTGCTCTCCGGACGCGCCGAACGACCGCGCCGGGAAATGCTCAGAAAACTCGCGGAAAAAGACATCAGCATTCATGCCGAATCCCTCAGATCCGCGTTCCAAAGCGAGCTCGATCACCAAAATAACATCCTCAACGAACTCATCCGCGACAACTGCCACCAGATCCAGTCGCATATCCAGAATATCGCCGCACATCTGCTCGATAAGCCCAGAACCGACTGGAACGATATCGAATCTGTTCTCTACAAATGACTGCCAGCCATAGCACTTGATCTCACATGAAAAAACTTCTGCTGCCCCTCATCCCCCTTCTTCTCCTGACCGCCTGTGACGACAACAGCCTCTGCAAAGCCAAAGCAGACTGCGAGGTCTTCTGCCGCGCTTACGATCTCAATACCATCATGTTCGACTGCCAGGACAATGCCTGCAAATGCATCTCGAAAGACGCGCTCGCATGCACCGGCACCGCAGAAGACAAATGCGACACGATCTGCGCCACATACCAGCCCGAAACAAAGGGCGTCTGCGCAGAAGGCTATTGCGAATGCCAGGCACGCGAGTGTTCAGCAAATACCGACTGCGATGCCAAATGCCCGGATGCTGCCATGACCGCTTGCAACGACGGCATCTGCAGCTGCATTCAGGCATCCGAACTCTCCTGCGAAGGCTCAGGCATCTCCTCCGCCTGCGCCGCAATCTGCGACATCTATCGGCCAAACTCGACTGCAATCTGCCAAAATAACACATGCGAATGCCAGTCGAACGACTGCAAGTCCGACGCAGACTGCGAAGTCTCATGCCAGGCCATCGGCGCCGTCATGTCCGTCTGCCAGAACGACAAGTGCCAGTGCCTCAGCCGCGAAACGCTCGCATGCACCGGCGACGACGCAGCCGCCAGATGCAGCAAAATCTGCGACAAATTCAAACCAGGCGCACTGGCCATCTGCACCGACGGGCTCTGCACCTGCCAGGAACTTTAATATCCACGCATATCATGTATGGGGGCGCGCCTACGCATGCGGCATACGTCGCGTTACATCGGGATTCATGGCGCGTCTATACATGCGGTATACGTCGCGTTACATCGGGATTCATGGCGCGCTATATGTGGCGCTCGTCTATCTTTCGGGACGCTCGCAGAACTGCGCCGATCCGCTCTTGCCGCTGATCGCATACCTGAACTTCCCGTCGCTCAGATACAGCTCCGCCACGCGATACGTCCCCTCAGCCGCATATTTCAGATAGGCGACTGCACAATCTGAAACATAGCGGATATCCCCGCGCACGCCCTGTGTCCTCAAATGCCGGAATTCCTTGTCCGTCGCTGTGTCAAATGTCCGATACAGTGAGTAGCCGGTCTTCATTTTCCAAATCCCCAAATGCGCCGAACCGATGCACAGAACTTAACTGTTTCATACATCCCGGCCTCATATCCATAAAAAGCCACAATCTCCCCGCTGCTTATTATATCGCGTCGAGCGTGTTCAATAAAGAGGCGAGATCTGGCTTCTGGAAAACGGAAAAAAGCCAGGTTCCATCTGCGTGGGCTGAAATGCTGCGTGTCATACGAGCAGTTTGCATTTGCAATCGCCCCCAGGCCACCCCCCAGAAAGGATGCCATCGATTTGCCATATCCTCAGCCGTTGAACAAAGCCAAAAAAATGCCGCGTATTCAGAAGGAATAGCGGCATTCACGCCGCGCGTATCGGCAAACGGCCGATAGCGCGGCAACTGAAGCGAGATGTTTCAGGATCAGTCTTCGCAGTCGCAATGCCCGCAGCCGCAGCCGCATTTCTTGTCGTCTTTTTTCTTCTCGACGATGAGGGCTTCGGTCGTCAGGAGCAGGCCGGCGACGGATGCTGCGTTCTGGAGCGCGACGCGCGCAACCTTTGCAGGATCGAGGATGCCATCCGCGATGAGGTCGGTGTACGTATCGTTGGCGGCATTATAGCCGAACGAGAACGTGTCGTTCGAGCGGACCTTGTCGACGACGACGCTGGGCTCGACACCGGCATTGCGTGCGATCTGGCGTGCAGGCTCTTCGAGGGCGCGGCGCAGGATGCCGACGCCAAAACGCTCGGCTTCGGTGCATTCGACTTCGTCGAGGCACTTCACGGCGCGGAGATATGCCGTGCCGCCACCGGGAATCACGCCTTCTTCAAACGCGGCGCGTGTCGCATGGAGGGCATCATCGACGCGGTCTTTGCGCTCTTTCATCTCGGCTTCGGTCGCCGCGCCGATCTTGATCACGGCCACGCCGCCGCTGAGTTTCGCGAGGCGTTCCGCGAGCTTTTCTCGGTCGAAATCGCTCTTGGCATCTTCGATCTGCTTCTGAATCTGGGCACAGCGCGCTTTGATATCGTCCGATTTGCCACGGCCATCGACGATGATCGTCGAATCCTTCGAGATCGTGATCTGACGCGCGCTGCCGAGCATCGCAAGCTTGGTGTCCTCGAGCTTCATGCCGAGATCCTCGCTGATGACCTGGCCACCCGTAAGGGCCGCGATATCCTGAAGCATGGCCTTGCGGCGATCGCCGAAACCAGGCGCCTTGACGGCCGCAACTTTGAGCGTGCCGCGCAGTCGGTTCACGACGAGCGTCGCAAGCGCCTCATTGTCGACATCTTCCGCGATGATCAGGAGCGGCTTGTTCGTGCGAAGCACTTCTTCGAGAATCGGAAGAATGTCTTTCATCGAGCTGATCTTCTTCTCGACGATGAGCAGAAGCGCGTCATCGAGCACGCAGGTCATGCGCTCGGAATCCGTCACAAAATAGGGCGACAGATAGCCGCGGTCGAACTCCATGCCCTCGACGACTTCGAGGACCGTGTCCATGCCCTTGGCCTCTTCGACGGTGATCACGCCTTCGTGGCCGACTTTTTCCATGGCCTGCGCGAGCAGATCGCCGACGACGACATCGCCGTTCGCGCTGATCGTCCCGACCTGACGGATCTCGTTCGGATCGCGGGTCTGCTTGGCGTTCTTCTGGATGAACTCGACGACTTTCGCCACGCCGGCATCAATGCCGCGCTTGAGCGCCATCGGGTTATGGCCGGCCGTCACATAGCGGATGCCTTCGCGATAGATCGCTTCCGCAAGCACTGTCGCCGTCGTCGTGCCGTCGCCTGCGACATCTGCGGTCTTCGACGCGACTTCGCGGACCATCTGCGCGCCGAGGTTCTCGGCGATATCCTTGATCTCGACTTCCTTGGCAACGCTCACGCCGTCTTTCGTCACTTTCGGGCTGCCATACGACTTTTCAATCACGACATTGCGCCCTTTCGGGCCGAGCGTCGTCTTCACGGTCTTCGCGAGAAGTTCTACGCCTTTCAAAAGTTCCTGACGGGCTGCTTCCTTATAGATGATTTCCTTGGCCATTATTTTTTCCTTTATTTTCAGTAAGATAGGTACAGGTTTAAAGATTTATTCTTCGACAACCGCAAGCACATCATCCTCGCGCAGGATCATATATTCCTTGCCGTTAAGCTTCACTTCGGACCCTGAATATTTGCCAAACAGAACGACATCACCGGCCTTGACATCCATCGCGATGCGCGAACCGTCTTTTGCGCGCTTGCCAGAACCCACTGCCATCACAACGCCCTTCGCGGGTTTTTCTTTCGCCGTGTCAGGAATGATGATCCCGCCCTTGCTCACGGATTCCTGCTCAAGTCGCTGCACAACAATATGGTCGTTCAATGGTTTCAACATAATGCTTATTCTCCTTGATGAATGAAAATGCGGAGGCATTCGGCTGCCTCCGTCAAACGGCTTCCCAGAGTATGCACATCCTTTCCAATGACAAGCCGCTGAATGCATTTTTTTCATCGGCAGTCTGACGGACTGCCGGCACAAACATCCAAAGGGAGCCGCAACGCGGCCTCTGCAAGCCTATTTCTTTCCGTCTCCCGACCGGCCTTCGCCTTCATCCCCGGACGCCTGCGCAGGCCTTCTGCGGGGTCTGCCGGATCTTTTGCCTCGCCCTTCATCCCCGGACGCCTGCGCAGGCACCGGCTTCATGCCCTGACCTATCCAAGCGTCAGCAAATGCCTGAGGCGGGCCATAAGTCACCATCGGCGTATCCCGAATCTCCTGCAGCATCTTCATTACGCGCGCATTCTCCTCCTCATCTCTTTCAGTCGGCTTCGGGCAGGAAAGCCGTGACGGCGGGCCATAAATACAGCATGGAGGCTCCGGCTGCGGCTGAGCTTCCGCCTCGGACGCCTGCGAGCCCTCCTCCATCGCGCACGCGAAAATCACCACGTCCCCCACCACAAGCTCGCTGCACAGAAACACTTCATCCCCGCCCTCATCAAGCCTCATCCCATCGACTTTGGGCGCAAGCGTCCGGTCGCATCCCGGCACACAGGCTGCAAAGACATGACCATTCCGCCAAAACAGCCTCGCATGACGCGCCAGAACCGACTTGCCCGACACGCAGATCGCGCATTCCGGACCAGCCCCGATCCATGCTTCCGTCACTGAACGGTCAAATAAAAATGAATGTTTTTCGCCATCTGCGCCGCAATATGTAAACTTTATCCCTTTCATGACTGCACCTCATATCCCTGCGTCAGTAAACGTTCCGTATCATGTCTTTAACGCGCCCCTATGCGCCTGCGGCGCATACGTGTCGCGGGCGCGGCTATTGGCATTGCCAATACGCCGCGCCACCATATTCGGTGCCCTCGTACCAATCCCCCAGCCCCATGGGCCGCATGAACCCTGCAGCATCACCGCTTAGGCGGACCATAGATTGTTTTCTTTGCCTGCTTGTGATTGACTTTCTTGAGCGTCTCAAAGTCCTTGTCTCGAACCTTTTTATCCGCATCATCCTCGGATTCATCCTTATTTTGCGCAGCCATCGAAGCTCCGGAAGGCTCCGTTTCCACCACGGGCGCCTCGAACATCTCAGGCGGGCCATAGATATCGGCAGGCACGCCCTCAGACTCTGGAATATCCGCATTTTCCAAGCCGCCATCCAGCATCTCTGGCGGACCATAGATCGCCGACGGAGGCGCTTCGATTTCAGGCTTGTCGGACACATCAGACGCACGATCCAGTGCATCCGATTTGATCTCCCCAGTTCTCTGATATTCGTCCAGCATATCGGGCGGACCATAAATCTTCCCCCCAGGCCTGTCACACCCTATGACAAACAATGAAGAAATCGCCCCAGTGATCATACCGATCACGCGCGTGATCCGTTTCATGTCGCACTCTCCTTCGACAGATCGTCATCAGGACATTCCTGATATCATTATTTATTTACGAGCAGGCGGCGGGCCATAGACCTTCTTGCCTTCCCTGCGATACTTATTAATCTCTTTAAGCGTCTCAAAGTCCCTCTTCTGAGCCTTTTCATCCTCAGCCTCCTGACTGTCAGACGCCTGCTTGTCAGGCGCATCCGGCATGACCTGCGGCTCCGGCATGACCTCCAGCATCTCCGGTGGCCCATAAATCTTCTTGGGCTCCTCCTCGCTCTGGGGAAATTCCGGCGCAGGCTCGCGGTCAAGTTTTCCTTCGCCTTCCGCCCCTGGCGCCTCCTGATCGCTCTCGGCCGTCTCACGATACCTGTCGAAACTGTCGGGCGGACCGTACACATCCCCGGCAGGCTTCATACATCCCACAGTGAACAGCGACGCAACCGCACCGCTGATCATGCTGATCACTCGCGTTATTCGCTTCATCTCTCCCTCCGCTTGCTGCCCATCATCCGGCAGCTCATATCATCGGCTCTGATGAAATACCTTCGGCCAGAAAACCATGCCAGAAAAGCCTGATGACCGTTTACACAGATTTTTTACACGCGCTTACACCTCCCCATCTTTCTCACGCATGCATGATAACACATCACGGATTCGAAAAGCACTCAATTCATATCCACGCATGCAGAACAGAGCCTTCTGCAAACGGAAAAATTCCGTAAGCCCACTTTGGCCATTTTCTGCAAACGGAAAAATTCCGTAAGCCCACTTTGGCCATTTTCTGCAAACGGAAAAATCACGCAAATGTTGACGCAATGAGTCAGATGCCCCCCTTGATTATGGCTGTGTTCAACGTCTGTGTGAAAACCAAGGGCGACGGGGACAATAAAAAAGCCGGCGTATCGCAAGATAGCCGGCTTCCTTGCGCTGCGTATCGGCCAAGGCCGATAGCAGCACCCACACAAACCACAAAGGATCAGTTGGTATTGAGGACCCTCAGGTCGAGGCCGATCGGATAGCCATAGGACGTGTATGCATAAAACCCATAGCCGATGACGCCGAACGGTTTCTCGCCGACAAGCTTGTGCGTGCCGCCGTCAAGCTTGAGATAGCCATACACATAGCCCTTCGTGCCGAATTCCTTGAAGCCCGTGAACAATTTCTCAGACGTGTAGGAAACGTCGTTGTCGTTCTTCGGCTTGACGATGCTCGTCAGCGAATTGATATCGACATTGCTGAACGGGTT
Source organism: Pseudomonadota bacterium (assembly GCA_017464085.1). Lineage (GTDB taxonomy): Bacteria > Myxococcota_A > Bradymonadia > UBA4248 > UBA4248 > UBA4248. Next base: position 10,102 of record JAFUEE010000163.1, on the reverse strand, counting down.
CATCACATGCTTGGAGTGATCGAGGTTGCTGCAGCCGCTCTTGCAATAGCCCTCCCCTGTGTAGTGGATGACGTTGTCCTTTGGCGATATAATCGTCACATAGTTGTCGCGGTAGCTGTCGGGAATCATGAATGCATATTCCGAGCGATACTGCTCATAGGGCACATCGAGGATGAATGCCGGATCGCCTTCGTGCTTGGGATTGCTCGTATGATAGTCGAGGCCGGGGAAGAACTGGCCGACCAAGATCGGCTTGTTCGCATCGATCTCGAAGGAATCGGTCGTGACGAGTTCCTTGTACTGTCCGGCTTTAAGCGTGATCGTCCCGCCGAGCTTCGCGGGCAAAGTGACCTGCGTGTTGTCCTCATGCGCGAGGATGCGCCAGAAATCGCCCTTGTCACCGAGCGCGACGCTGCGGACTGCAAAATACGACTTGCCCCATGCCTGAATCGGGAAGAGCTGCTCCTCGAGATGGTCGCATGCGTAAATATTATTGGGAATGAACGAGCACTGCGAGCCGCCGTACACGGCGATCTTGCGATCGGCCTCAATGTACGAGCCCGTCTGCTCGGAATTCGTCGTCGAGAGCATATTGAGCACCTCGAACTGGTTGAGGACATATTTGCCGATCGCATTCGCAACGAGCTGCGCGACGCCGGTGCCTGCGACGATCGTCGAGCGCGTGTCGAACGAAACGGCTGTCTTTCCGGGCTCCACGGCAACGACAGTCAGGTAGGACTGCAGCGAGCTCTTCTCGCTCTGCCAGGTCATGCCGCGATATTTCTTGCCGAGCACGTTCCTTGGCAGCAGCAGCGATGCGTCATTGGAGCACACGGATGCCTTGCCCCAGGGATTGAACTGATAGACCGTGATCGGCGTATTCGTGCGGACGACATACGCTTTTGCCTGGATGCCAGTGTTCATCACCATGTTTGTCGTGCCCTCGGAGAGGACGAGGGACGCAAGGCCGCCAGGCTTGACGCTCAGCGTATGGAGCGGCTTGGGCGGCTTGGCATTCTGGCCTGCCTGGTTGAAAATCTTGACCGTCGCCGTGCGCGTCTCGCTGGGGTTGCTGATGACGATCCCGTGATTCTTCGTGGACGGGGAGTAATTCTCGAGATAGACGGGCCAATATTCGCAGCCGATGTAGGAATTTTCGCCGGCGATATTGTCGCAGGTCGTGTAGCACACGTCATCCACCTTGCCGTCGCAGTCGTTGTCCAGTCCGTTGAGAACGCCGTCATCCGAGCAGGTGACTTTTGAAGGCAGCACACCGCCGACACAGGGTCCCCAGAACTGCCCGGATGCATCGCAGACCTGTTCGCCATCCTTGCAGATACCTTTGTGGCGATTCTCAGGGGAGCCAGGCCAGCATGCCTGTTTCGAGCCCGGCACACAGTTGCACGCTTCCGTCGACTCGCAGCCATTTTCCGCAACATTGTCGCACTCATAGCGGCCAGGCGCGCAGGCGCAGCCGCCCTCCGTGCATACCTGGCCATCGGCACAGGCCGTCTCACAGCTGCCGCAGAACTTCGCATCGCTCTGTATATCCACGCACTTGCTGCCGCATCGCGTCAGCTCCCCGCACTGGATCTCGCAGATACCCTGGCTGCATTTCTCATTTGCCCCACATGCATTCAGGCAAGCCCCGCAGTTCTTGTCATCGCTGAACACATCGGTGCATTTGCCATAACAGAGAATTTCCTGATTCTCGCATCCGTATGGGTTGGGCGGTATCCGATCGACACAGCTGCCTTCCGTGCAATCCTGATCCTCATTGCAGCGGTTATCGCACGCGCCGCAGTGCTCGCGGTCTTCCTGAAGCTTGTAACAGCTGCCCCAGCATAACGACTCCCCGCTCTCCTGATCGCACGCAAGGTCTGGCATGACCGTGGAGATTTCCACGCATGCGCTGTCCTGGCAGACCTGAGACGGTCCGCAGACCGTCTCGCAGCTTCCGCAGTGCAAAAAGTCATTGGACAAGTCATAGCAGGCATCGCCGCAAAGCGTCTTCGGATCCTCGCAATGAAGCGTGCAGATGCCTTCATCGCAAGACCAGCCTTCGCGACAGACATTGCCGCAGTCGCCGCAGTTGTTCACATCGCTCTGAATGGCCGTGCACTTGCCCCAGCAGGCGATCTCATTTTCAGTCTCGCAGGGCGTCGTATTCTCGACGCAGGCCCCCTCCACACAGATTTCGGAGGCACGGCAGCCGATATCACACCCGCCGCAATGCTCCGCATCATTCTGCAGGTCGTAGCACGTATCGCCGCCACAACAGGTCGTCCCGACCGCACAGCACCCTTCGCCACAGCACGTTTCCGCTTCAGGGCAGCACAAATGCTCCCCGCAAGTCTTGAGCCCTTCCGCGCAAGCAAAATTGCAGGTGCGGTTCGATTCGCAGCCGTTCGACTTGACATTGTCGCAATCATACCAGCCATCCGTGCACGCGCATCTGCCATCCTCGCAGAACGAATTCGTCTCGCAGCGGTTGTTCTCCGCACCGCAATGGTCGCTGTCCGTCTTCATATCGGCACAGCCGCCAGTGCTCAGCGGCGCATATCCCTCCGGGCAAGACGTCGAACACTGCCCGTTCGCGCACACCTCGCTGTCCTCGCAAGCCTGGCCGCAACCGCCGCAGTGATTGATATCATTCTTCACATTGACGCATACGCCGTCGCACGTCATCTCATCCGTGCCGCACGTGACTTTTTCCGGCTGACATTCCCCGGACTCGCACTTCTCCCCGGACTCACATGCATGACCGACTTCTCCGCAATTCTCGCGGTCTGCAGACGTGTCGATGCACACATCGCCCTCGCATGCGCCCTCGCAGCATACATCGCCGCATTTCGTGCCTTTGTCGCACGCATCTCCGCTTCCGCCGCCAGAAGCCGAGCCAGAACTGTCACTACAGCCATAGAATGCCAGCGCTGAAGCCAAAAATATGGCAGCAGCACGCGCCTGTTTCTTCACGTTCATATTTGCTCCTCTAAAACCAGACCGGCACTTGCCGATTCTTTTCAAATACAACCCTTGATTTCATCCCCCAGATATGCCCACCTCAGTTCGTACTGTTCAGATCTTTGAGGTCAAGACCCACAGGATATCCGTAAGAGCTGATGTTCTGATACCCATAGCCATACACCCCGACCGGCTGATCCGCCTCAACCCTGTGCACGCCCACGCTCACAGAGACATAGCCATAGACAAATCCCGTCGAGCCGATCTTCTCCGTGCCCCCGTTCACATAATTCGAGGCCTGCAAGATCTTTCCGTCCAAACTCACCTTTGCATCTGCCGGAGAGATGATCGTGATATAATTCTGGCTGTAGGAATTCGGCACCTGGAAAGCATAATTATCGCGGTACTGCTCATAGGGAACCGTCAGGATAAAGGACGGGTCGCCGATATTGTCCGTGGGCTTGTTATAGCCCTTGCTCGGCAAGAACTGCCCGAGGCTGATCGGCTTGTCCGCCTTGACGATAAAGCCGCCGCGCGACTCAAACACAGGATAGGCCTCCCCGGCCTTGAGCGTGAAGGTCTTGTCCTGGATCGTCGGCGACCCGGATATCGTGACTTTCGTATCGTCATCGCGCGCAATGATGCGCCAGAAGTCCCCCGCCTTCCCCTTTGAATACGCCGCAACTGCATAATACGATTTGCCCCAGGCCTGGAGCGGGAAGAGCTGTTCCTCGATGTGGTCGCGGCAACACCCGGAACTGGCCGCATTGGGCACATAAGACGAACGCGAACCGCCGAACACGGCGATATTCTTGTCCGCAGTGATTCGCGTGCCCGTCTGCTCTTCCGATTCACTGGCGGGCGCGTTGAGCGTCAGAACGCCATAACGGTCCAGCATGAACTCGCGTTCCTCTCCGGGTTTCATCGCGTCAATCGCCGTGCCCTTCACCACATTCGCAGTCGTCTTGATCTTGACCTTTGTCTTGCCCGGAGAGGTCGCCACCACCGTCAGATAGGACGTATGGTCGCCGCCGCTCTCGCTGTGCCATGTCATGCCGATATAGTCTTTCCCGAGAACATTCGCGGGCAAGAGCAATGACGCATCGTTCGAATTGGCCGTCGCCTTGTCCCACGGGTTGAACTGATAGGCGGTGATTGGAGATGTCGAGCGGATGCGATACGCATTCTGGATATAGCTCGTCGAGACGCACATATTCGTGCTCCCGGTATTCATCTGCTGCACGAGCACCTTCTTGGGCGCAAGCTCCAGCGTGTGAACCGGCTGCTGGGAAACATTCTCGTTGCGTTTCTTGTCATAAATATAGATCGTCGCCGTATCCGTATCGCTCGGGTTGCTGAACACGAGCGTATGGTTCGTCGTGACGAGGTTGTACAGATAGACTGACCAGTACTCGCAGCCGATATACGACATCTCCCCGGCCTTGAGCTCGCATTCCGAACGGCATTCCGTGTCGATCTTGCCGTCACAGTCATTATCCTTGCCGTTGAGGTCGCCATACTGATTGCACGAGATCGCAGACGGATAGACACCGCCCTCGCAAGGCCCCCAGAACTTGCCTGACGCATCGCATTTCTGCGTGCCGAACCGGCATTCGCCATAGGGTTTCTTCGTTTCCGGATCGATATTGGCCTCAGAACCGCGCCAGCATGCCTGTTCCGCGCCCGGAGAACACGGGCACGCCTCAGTGGCTTCACAGCCATTCGACGCATCGCCGTCGCAATCAAAATGACCTTCCGCGCAGCCGCACACGCCGCCGCTGCAAGCTTCTCCGGCCTTGCAGGCCTCCCCGCAGTTTCCGCAATGACTGGCATCTGTCTGCGCGTCCACGCATTTCTGACCGCATCTCATGAGATCGCCGCACTGAAGCTCGCAGCTGCCCTGAACGCACTTCTCATTCGCGCCACAGGCATTCAGGCAAGCGCCGCAGTTATCGTCATCCTCGAGCACGGCTCGGCACGTGCCATAACATTCGAGCTCATCTTCCCCGCATTTCGAAGTTTTGTTCGAACGGCACACGCCTTCCTTGCACGTCTCGCTTTCGCCGCAGACATCGCCGCAAGAGCCGCAATTCTTGTCATCGGATGAAAGATCGACACACGCCCCCCAACAGAGATCCGGCGCTTCTGCCGTCTCACAGGCAAATCCCTCGGGCATGTCCACGCATGTACCGGCATCGCAGCGCTGCGAAAGGCTGCATATCGTCTCACAGCCGCCGCAATGACGCGGATCACTCGCATCCATACATGAATCCCCGCAGCAGATCATCCCATCATCACAGCAAGCATCACCGCAGACTGTCTGCGTTTCCGAACACCCGGCCTTGCAGATCAAGATTGACTCGCAGCCATTCGATGGATCGCCATCGCAATCATAATGATTTGCCACGCATTCACAGACACCGGCATTGCAGTACATCTGATCTGCGCATACATTGCCTTCGCGCCCGCAATGCGCGCCGTCCGTCATCAGGTCCACGCATGTGCCATCTTTCAGAAGCGTCAAGCCTTCCGCGCACTTGATCACGCATTCGCCGCCCTCGCAAGACTCACTGCCGAGACACGCATGATCGCACTTGCCGCAGTGGAGCGCATCCGTCTGCATATCCACACACGCCGAACCGCAAAGCTCCAAGGGCGCTGTGCATGAAACACCCTGTTTCACACATTTCCCGGACTCGCAGGACTCGTCCTTGTCACAGACCGTGCCCGCTGAACCGCAGTTCTGAGGATCCGTCTTCACATCGATACAGGCGCCCTCCACGCACTCGAATTCACAGCATGCATCCCCGCACATCACGCTGCCCGATGCACAGCCTTCCGCCTTTTTATTTTCCCCGCCCTCGTCTCCGCACGATGTCACAAATGCGCCGCACATCCACGACACTGCCACCACACTCAGTATATATCCACGTCTCACAGCCTCTTTCTCCCGTTAATCAGGTACGCCATACGACCCAAACATCAGCCTTCCCCCTAGAACAGCCAGGAGTTCACACACTTCCAGCGCAAGAGATATCACATTACATGATTTTCTTACGCTTATCTTGTCGTTATCCCCATATTTTATCAAAAAAAATCGCATCGATCCCTCACATTCGCGCCGACACGCTATCCCTGCGCCAGAATGCAAAGCGCACGGCACGACTAGTTTTTGCCGCATGACTGTCTGCCATCACTGATGCTTAAATATAATCTGCTCGATCTTGATCATCACGATATACTTCGGATCCTTCTCTCTCAAGCGAGCGGATACGCGCGCCACGATTTCCTGCCTGGCAGACTTGTCTTCCGCAGGAAACACCAGGAAAACATAACAGACAGATAAAAAAAGCGGCGCGTATCGGCCACCGGCCGATAGCGACGCACGCCAAAGGCCGTATCCGAAAGGATAGGCCTTTTCCACAGATGCCCAGACTGCGGGCACACAGATCACTCAAAGCTCATCATAGACATACCGGTCATTCAGGTAAAACACAGCCTCGCGATCCTCGTACCCAAGCGTGCCGCGCACAATGCGGATTTCCGGCATGATCGAGTGATGAAAGATGTAATCGACATGCTGCACATGCCCCGGGGACTTGAAATCCGCCGGAGAGGTCACGCCACCGATATGCTCCGAACGGCCGAGCGCGACATGGATCCCGAGAAGCTCGTCATGCATCGCATACCCGACAGGCCGGATGTCCCATTCCCCGAGAATCCCGAGTCCGAGTTCCGCGACATTCGCGCGCGCCGGCTCCTCCTCGATCGACTTTCGGAGAGACTCCGCCCAAGCGCTGCGCCCGTCAATGCACACCACACGGTTCTCAGACACCTCGCAGAGCGCGATATCGCCCTCATGGCTGACCGGAAGTATCCCCTCCGTCATCGACACAATCCCGATCTTCTCCCCCTCGTAAGGCACGATATAAGCCTCCCCGCCCGGAAGATTGCCCGTCTGACCGTTGCGCCGGAAACGCCCGTTCGACGCGAACCCCATGCGATAGCGCAAATCAAGCGTCAGACTGTATTTCCGCCCTTTCACATCGAAATCGAGCGACGCCCACTGCGCATCCGTGAGCACCTGCGCGAGCTTCCGCGTGCGAAGATCCACAACAGAGACATCCACGCAGAGCGACGGAAGCATCGCATTTGAAAAGCCTGGAAGCGCTGCCGCGCGAAAACCGTAACGCGCCGCCGCTATCTTCAATATCCCCGTCACAGAAACCTGTGTCAGCGCGATCCAGAATTCCGCCCGGGAATACACATCCCCCACGGGAACCATCTCTGTCCCCACAGATCCCAGCTGGCTCGCGTGATCGGGAATCTCGCTCAAAAGCGGGATATTGTACACCAGATGAATGAAATCGCTGCCGCGCCCCACAGACTCGTAGGCATACACCATGCACGCATGAAACGATGTCTTCGCAAGCGCGCGTGCCCACTGCATCGCAAGAATGCGGCGTTCGCGCCACTGCGGCGTATCCTCCGAGGCAGCCGAAGGCACATCCACCAAAAATCCAATCCGGTGGCCAAACTCTGATGCCGAATAGCCGAATACCTGCGAAAACAACAGGTTCAGTTCCGCGCCTTTGAGCATTTCTACCATCCTAAAAAAGGCCGAAACTCAAAGCTCCGGCCTTTCAAACAACGGGCTAACCCGCAAAAACACTATATGAAAACAAACGCTCAGGCTTCGGCATCCGAGGCACCCGCGTCATCCGAAGACGAAACCGTGTCCGGATGGATTTCCGTCTCAGCCTCAATGATCTCCCCATCCTCAGAAATGGGCGGAATCTCGCTGGCATCTTCATCGGCATCATCGGCGTCATCCGCCTCGGCTTCGTCGGCGTCATCCGCCTCGGCTTCGTCGGCCTCATCCGCCTCGGCATCATCGGCCTCATCCGCCTCGGCATCATCGGCCTCATCCGCAGCATCATCCGCGCTATCCTCAGCGTCCTCGGCATCCTCAGACTCGGCATCATCCTCAGCACCCTGTGAATCAACGATATCCGTATTTTCAGGCGCATCACAGCAGTCCTGGCCTTTGCGGCGTTTGAGGGCAGCGACAAGATGGCGCACGCCGAGCCCCACTGCGGTCGAAAGCGCGATCATGCCTATACTTGCCAGAATCTTATAAGCACTTTTCATTTTTTCCTCCTTCCATAAAAGAGAAGCCCCATGCGCCAGCATCCAGGCCAGCCGGGGCGATCACATGCGCTGCGGCATCCCGATCAGCCGCCGCAGCGCCTCAAAAAAGTCAGCTCACCTGCCAGGTCGTGCCCTCGGGGCGGTCCAGAATCTGAACACCCATTTCCGCAAGCCTGTCGCGGATCTGGTCGGAAACCGCCCAATTCTTCTCCTGGCGCGCCTGAGCACGCTCCGCGAGAAGCTTTTCGATCTCGGCGACATCGAGGTTGAGACGGCGCACAGCATTTTCGCGGAGCTCGAGCAGCGCAGTCTCAGGCGCACGGCTGAAAAGGCCGCAGTGGTCGCCCATGATCTGAAGCGCCTTGCGGCAGCCGAGCAGCATCCGGATCTGTTCCGGCTTCTTCTTGCCGCGCGCATCAATGATCTCGTTCGCGAGCTTGGCAGTCTGCGCCATCACAGCAAGCGCCTTCGGGGTGTTCAGGTCATCCGCCATCGCCTCGACAAAAGGATCGACCTGGGAAGCCACAAATCCATCATCCGCCACGAGCGACGCGTCTTTTGCAAGCGCCGGCGCGCACATGCGGTCGGCTGCCTCAAGCGTTCGGTACAGCGACGTGATGCGGAGCGTCGCTTCCTGAATCGTGTCGTGCGAGAAATTGATGTTGTTGCGATAATGCGTCGTCAGGAAGAAATAACGCAGCGCCTCGGGATGCACCTGCTTGCGGATATCTCGCACGGTCCAGAAATTCTTCAGCGAGTGGCTCATCTTCTCGCCATTGATCTCGACCATGCCGACATGCATCCAATAACGCGCGAAATCACCTTCCTGCGCGCCCTTGGCCTGCGCGATCTCGTTCTCATGATGCGGGAAAATCAGGTCGCGGCCCCCGCCGTGAATGTCGAACGACGGCGAAAGATACTTGGTGCTCATGCACGAGCATTCGATATGCCAGCCCGGACGCCCCCTGCCCCACGGCGAATCCCAAGCAGGCTTGTCCTCGGAAAGCTCCCCTTTCCAAAGCGCGAAATCCCCGGCAGCTTCCTTCGCCTCATTCACCTCGATGCGCACGCCGTTGATCATCTCGTCGAGATTCCGGTGAGAAAGCTTCCCGTAATCCTTGAACGCAGACACGCGGAAATACACATCCCCGCCAGCCTGATACGCATAGCCGTTGTCAAACAGCTTCTGTATGAACGCGATGATGTCGGGAATATGCTGCGTCACGCGCGGCTCGATGTCCGCCTGTTCCACATCGATCGAGGCCATGTCCTCGTGAAGCGCGTCGATCATGCGCGTCGCAAGCTCCTCCGGCGTCGTCCCTTCCTCGCACGAACGGCGGATGATCTTGTCATCGATATCCGTGTGGTTGCGCACGAACTTGACTTCATAGCCCACTTTCTTCAGAAACCGGCGGAACACATCGAACACGACAAACGTGCGCGCATGGCCGATATGCGGCAGGTCATACACCGTCAGTCCGCACACATAGATCGACACTTTGCCGTCTACAAGCGGCTTGAAATCGACCTTGCTCTTCTCTGCAGTATCATAAATCTTCAGTCCAATCATACGATATCCTTAAAAATGACGCGCTCAACGCCCTTAAAACAGCGCCTGTGATACCCCAAAACAGGGCTCCTTATTTTCTCACAAAAAGCATGATGCGTCTATGATTTTCAGGAACAGACAGCATAACTCCCCCGATCCCGGCCCACAGCCCGGCATCCGTGCCTCATGGTGCAGCCCCAAGCGGCTTTAATGGCACAGCGCATGAGCCGTCATCCTCCCGGACAGTGCTTCCAGCGCGCCTGCTTCCGGATATCCGAAGCGCAGGCCCCCCTATGGATTGAGGTATCCCTGTTTTAGTAGACAGTAATTACTAGCTTACGTTAGGGCTGCTTGGTATTCAAGCAAAACTTCTTGTGGTGTTCGATATGCTAAACGTGCTTGAACGCGTTTAGTCCTATAATACGCAATGTAATCCCT
>JAFUEE010000162.1 GCA_017464085.1 Pseudomonadota bacterium | reverse complement strand
GTCACTGCCAGGCGCGAAATCGCCTTCTAAACCTGAGGCCGCCCCGACGATCAAGCCGTCATTGCCAGGCGCGAAATCGCCTTCTAAACCTGAGGCCGCCCCGACGATCAAGCCGTCATTGCCAGGCGCGAAATCGCCTTCTAAACCTGAAGCCGCTCCGACCGATGCTCGACCAGATACCCACCCCGGCCCCCCGGCGCATCCCTCTGCCCTTGCTAACAACCCTGCACTGCCGAACATGCCCGCGTCCAAAAGCCCGACACCGGCACGCAAAGACAGCCGGACGAGCCTCGGCATCCCCAAGATGCTCAGCGCGCCCTCCCTGCCAAACACCCAGCTGCCTGCCCGCGAAGACAAAACATGCCTCGGCATCCCTCAGATGATGCTGACGGATGTGCAGCAGCCGGTCTGGACCGAACAGGACATCAAGCGGTCACACGAAACACCTGCGCCTGAAACCGGCCATCGCAGCCAGCGAAAACTTGCCGCCATGCCGGAACGCCCAAGTTCTGAAAAGCCCAAGCCCGTTGACACCCTCAAAGCACGCCCGCTCGCGAAGGCCACGCCGCAATCCGAAAACATCCAGGATCGCTCAGCGACAACCGCAAAAACGGTTTCAGCGGCTTCCGTGCAGAACAAAGCCGACAGCAGACCCAGACAGTCACCGCCCGCAGATGCCACGCTGCCTCAAAATGTCACGCTCCTGGAAACGCAAGACACGCAGGACAACAGCATCAATCTGCCCAAAGAATGGCTCGAAGGAAAAGCCGCCGCAGTGCAGGAAACGCCATTCTCCGCACCAAACATCATCCCCGAAGTGCATACGCCCGCACAGATGCAGGTCAATCCGGCTGTCGCCGGATATATCGACCTCGAAGTCGCCGAAGATATCCCCGACACGCTCAAAACAATCATCGCGGGATATGACGACGAGATCCGATATGCAAGCACACGGGACAGCGTGCGCGAATGCGCCATACAGCTCACGATCGCCCGCATCCTCGAATACACAGGCTACGAAAAACTCGCCTATGTCCGGTACCTCAAGGCGCTCGAGATCAATCACTACAGCCGAACCGCGATCCACGAGCTGCGAAGGATCGCTCGCGCTTACAACAAGACGCGCGATGTCACGACGCTGCTCCAGTCCGAACTCGACACCGATATCCCTTCCGACCAGCAGGCCGCGCTGCTCGAAGAATGCGGCATCGTCACCTTCTTCGGGCTGGAAAATCAGCGCAACGACGCGATCAACATGCTCTATCACGCCGCTTCGCTCGCGCCGCAAAGCATCTCCCCGATCTGCACGCTCGTCTATATGCTGCTCTTCGAGCGCAGATACACCGAGTGCTGCGAGATGCTCGACAGGATGAGCGCGCTCACGGAAGACCGGCAGACAAAAGTCGCCTGTTACTGCATCCGGGGCGACATCGAAAGCAGCCTCAATCCCGGACATGCCGCCGGACAGGACAGCTATCTCCATGCCCTCACGCTCGCACCCGGCTCGCTGTATGCCTTCCACCACGCCATGGCCATCTTCCTGCGCCAGGAGAACTATCAGGCACTCTACCAGCGCACGAACGACTTCGTCCGAGAAACAAAAGACAAAGTCATCGGGCATGCCGCGCTCCTGCTTTCAGGATGCATCGCGAACGACATCCTCGCGGACAACGCATCCGCCGCACAGGCCTTCGATCTCGCGCTCAAATATGTGCCCTCTGATTCGATACCGCTCGAACTGCAGCTCGAAGACGCATTCTCCGACCCCAACAAATATCAGGTCACGGACAAGCTGCTGATCTCGCTCATACAGGCCACGCAGATCCCGCGCGAAAGAATCGAGCTCTCCTTGCTCAGAGCCGTCAACCTCGACACCAACGCCGGCGCAATCTCCGATGCACTGGAAATCCTCAGGGCGATCGTGCAGAACGACAACCAGGACAGGCTCATCCTCGAATACTACCAGAACCTCCTGCTCAAAAGCGGAAGGATGGAAGAAGCGACACAGCTACAGAAACGCTTCGCAGAACTCTCAAACACCGAAGAAGCCGCTGCCAAATTCGCTTCCCTCGGGTGCTACTGCATCGATGTGCTCAACAAGCACGCCGAAGCCGAACAGAATTTCCTCAATGCGCTCTCACTCGACCCCTCGCAGCGCACGGCTTTCGAATACCTCGAACAGGAGCTCCGCGCCAGAAACGATTTCGAAGGCATCGCCAGAATCTACCGCGCCAGGCTGAACGTCACAAACGACGCGCGCACACGCGCATCCATCCTCTATACGCTCGCGACCCTGTGCGACTACAATCTCAGCCAGCCCGACAACGCCATCGCCTATTACCAGCAGTACAGGGAAATCTTCCCGGATGACATCCATGCCATCCACAACCTCGAACGCCTCTTCCAGAGAACAAAGAACTGGAAATCGCAGATCGCGATGCTCCTCATCGAGAAAGAGACCTCCGTCTCCCCGATCGAGCGTAGCGAGCTGCTCATGCGCATCGCCATCATCTGCCGGTACAAGCTCAACAAGATCCGGTATGCCATCAACTTCCTCTACCTCGCAAAACAGGAAAACCCGAACGCCATCAGCGTCCTCCGGGAGCTGGCTGAAATCCTGCGCGAGGCGCGCAGCTGGAAAGAGCTCGTCACCGTCCTCAACGAACTGCTCGCGCTTCAGCATGACAACGAGACAAAGACCGCCACGCTCTATGCAATCGCACAGATACAGCAGAACTTGATCTGCGACACAAACGAGGCCGCCGCCTACTACGCGCGCATCCTCGCAATCGACCCAGACAATATCCTCGCAAAGACACAGCTCGCGGCTATCTACCGGCGAACCGGCAACCCCGTCGCCTACTACGAGCTCTCGCTCGCTCAGGCCAAAAGAATCTCTCAGCCTGCGAACAAGGCAAAACATCTTTACAAAGTCGCCATACGCATGCTGACCCGCTTCCGAAACGCCGACAAAGCCATCGAAATCCTCGAAATGGCCGTCGCCAGCGATCCGTCTTACACGCCGGCAGTTTTCGTGCTCACGCTGCTCTATGGCGCGCAGGCCCGGCTCGACGCGCTCATCCCGCTCCTCCAGGATTTCACGAACGCCGTCAAAACGCAGTCCACAAAGGCCGCTTGCTCGCTCACGCTCGCCTATATCTACGCCTGGCTCTACAAGTCACCCGATGATGCCATCCACCCCCTCGAACTCGCGCTCGCGCTCGACCCGCACGCCATGAACGCGCGCTTCATGCTCATCATGGCACAAGACGCACGCGGGCAGTTCGCGGAAATCGCGCCGCTCCTCACTGAAGGCGCTCAGTGCACGCAGGACAAGAATATCGCCATACACGACAATATCCTCGCGTCCTACCTCGCGCACACCTTCCCCTCTACCGGAAACGCATTCGACAACGAAGTCACCACGCTCAAGAATGTCCTCGAAATCGACCCGGACAACCTCATCGCTAACGAACGCCTGGAATCCATGGAGCCCGACAGGACGAACCTCATCCCGTTCATCGAAAAACGACTCAAACATGCCACAGGCGACGACCGCACGGAACTGCAGCTCGCGCTCGCGGAATCAATCTATCCCGACCTGCCGCAAAAAGCATTCGCGCTGATATGCGAAATCGTCGAAGCAAACCCGACACACCTCCCCGCACTCCGCGTCGCCTCAAACATGGCCCAGAAACTCGGCGATTCCAACCTCCAGGCGCGCTTCCTCGCTCTGCAGGCACAAAGCCTCGAAAATATAAACTCCAGAACGGAAGCATGGAAACTGGCCGCCGAAACCGCACAGAACCAGCTCAACCACCCGGACCTCGCGATCGAATATTACAAACAGGCCTTCATGCTCGCGCCGCAATGCATGCCGATCCTCGACAGCCTCATCAAGCTGCTCAAGAATAAGCACGACATCGCCGCAATCGACAGCCTCATGCAAATCCATACGCGCTCGCTCTCGAAAGAAGACCAGCCCGCGCGCTACCTGCAGATGGCGGAAATCTACCTCAACGAGTTCAACGAGCCTCAACAGGCCGCTGTCAAATACAAACAGGTCCTCGACATCCAGCACAACAACCTCGACGTCCTGCAAAAACTCGCGCGCGTCGAAAGCTCGCTCAACCACTGGCACGAAGCGCGGACCGCCCTCGAACAGATCCTCGAATACGCCGCCGAAGGCTCCGACATGCGCCTCTCCGCCCAGCAAGACCTGGCAAACCTCTACATCTATCATTCGGCTAACCCGCAGAATGCCGTCCCGCTCCTTCAGGATGTCCTCAAGTCGCATCCGGGCGATGTCGCTGCCATCGAAAAACTCGCAGACATCTACCTCATGGACTCAAAGCTCAACGAGGCGCTCGCGCTGCTCCTGCGCGCCAACACCCTCGTCCAGCCGCCTCAAAATATACAGATCCTCATCAAGCTCGCGAACATCTATAAAGCACTCGGCAACCCGGACAAACAGATGGAAATCATGAAGGAAGCCGCCGGACTCGTCAAGCTCGACCCGTCGATCCTCTCGAAACTCCAGGCCTGGCTCACGCAGTGCAACGACCCGTTCATCCTGCGCACATTCACAGACAAGCTCCTCGACCAGAGCGATCTCCCCGACAGCATCCGCGTCAAGATCTATGAATTCGCCGCGCTCTGCTACGGCGGCCCGCTCAACATGCGCTTCGAGGCCGACAAATACGCGCTCGCGGCCGTCCGCCTCGCGCCCAACTCGCTTCAGATGCAGCTTCTCGCTGCGCGCGTCTTCGACCCCAAAGAAGCCATGGTCCACGCCAATGCCGCCGCACAGCTCTCCCCGCTCAGCATCGAGCCGTACAGCGCCATGCTCGATATCGCGACAAATTCAAACCGCATCGACCTGCAGACTCGCGTAGAACAGCAACTCCTCGTTCTCGGCGCGCAGTTCAATCCCTCCACGCAGCTCCAGAACGCCTATCTCCAGCGCCTGCCAAGCGCCCCGGGATGCATCGACGAAAATATCATTCGCGCGGCTGCCACCATCGAGATCAACCCGAATATCCTCGACCTGCTCAAGACTGCCGACGGACACACGAATATCTTTGAACGCCCGGCCATTTCCGGTGAACCGATCTCGACCGTCCAGAGCTATGCGGCACTCTTCAGGGATATGGCGGATGCATTCGGCATCTCGGGATTTGATGCGCAGCTCGTGCCAGACATGCCCTCCATCTTCAGCCTGGCGCAGGACAATCCGAACATCATCCAGTTCAACCGCACCACGCTCAACCTCGCTTCAGAACCCGAACGCCGTTTCCACATGGCCGCCGCCATGACGCACCTCAAGCTCGGCACGATGCCGCTCGTCATGTATCCGCAGGAAAATGTCGCCATGCTCATCTCCGGACTCCTCGGACTGTTCGACAACGCCCTGACCACGCCGAACATCCTCAACGCGATCAAGTCCTTCCTGCCAAGAAACATCCGCAAGGCCATCACGGAGCTCATCGCGTCACGCGGAATCGCAGCCTTCCAGTACGATCCCGCGCAGCTGCAGTATGCCGCCGCAAATCTCGACGCCAACATCGGGCACGTATTCAGCGCCGACCTCACGGCCTCTATCGCCGGCATCCTCCGAAGGAAAGTGCCAAACTCGCAGCTCCCGACGAATACACAGCAATGGAAAGCCTATTTCGCGAACACATCGGGCGTCAGGAACCTGCTGTTTTTCAATACGAGCGAGCGTTTCTCGGAAATCCGGCAGAAGCTCGGCATCTTCCTTCGCCCGACCACATGAGCCTTTCAGAGGGCCGCGGCCTATGCGCATGACGCGCATACGGCCAGCGCGCGGATGCTATGCCGGACGGCATACGCATCCGCCACCTTTTGCCGCGTATGCAACGCATAGCGGCAAACGCCCGGCGTATTTCGCGACTGCGAAATAGACGGGCCGCTCGAAAAAAAATACAATCATTATAAATAATTGATTAAAAACTCGATTATGCCCTGACTCCCCATTATACTTATCGCCTTGCGCGGCTTGACTGCCCCACAATGAGGAGTATGAATGAGATCCCTGATATTTACATTTACAGCGTTATTCGCAGTGACTGCCACACTTTCTGCAGCAGCTTATGCCTCCCCGGCTTCTTATGACGACAAAGCCTGGGCGGCTTTTATCGAGAAAACACCGGGCGCCCGCACGCCTGCCGGCTTCCCGACAGGAAAAGGCGCCATCTCGCAGATACGCGGCAACGACCTCTGGCCGGCCAATTTTGCAGTCCTCACTTCGCCAACGGATATGTCAAGGGTCACGGCTATACAGCTCAGCGGACATGCCATACAGGACGGGCGCTATTTTGCCAGCGAAAGCATGACGAACTTCCTGATGGCTTCATCCGAAAAATTCAGAAAACTCGCGAAAGATCCGGACATCAGGATTCCCGTGTTCATGCTCTCTTACCGCGCAGACGAAATCCCGACGCCGGTCATCATCGACCTGCGCGATGTACAGCTCGGCCTGTTCGCCAAAACCGAAAATGGGACACTCCCCGTCCCGGACACCGCCACCGACGGCAACACGTTCTTTGCCCCCAAAACACAGCTCATCGAAGGGCAGCTCTACGCCACCTATGCCGCCGAAGCCACCAGAGATTTCAACGACCTCAAAGCGCTCTCGCGCAAAGACCTCAGCGATGAGCTGCTCTCGATCTTTAACAGCCAGGAAAACTTCTTCGCATTCGAGTTCTCTTCCCCGATCCTGCCTTACAAAACTCAGGCCCAGCTGAACGACCCGCTCGAGGAATACTTCGAACGCTCGTACACGATCGAACAGAAATACGCCGGAACGCTCAGGGAACTGCGGGAAAGATTCAATCAGGCGGAAACCGACGTACGACCGGCTGTCCTCTCGGAAATCAAACAGACCGTGGCGACAATCAGGAGGGAGCGCGACGATGCTTACAGCGCACTGAGAGAACGCATCCTCGAACAGGACAGCAAAGTCTCCAAAACGTATGACACTCAGATCGCCAGACTCAAGACCGAATACGACGCCGATATCCTGCACCGAAACGAGCTGTTCCACAAAATGCGGCAGCTTCAGATAGAAAAATCAAACAAGCTCAAGGAAATGCGCGCCAATGCGCTGGAAAAAGTCCAAAAAAGACATCATCTGCCTACTGCGGCATCACAGCCATCGCAGCCCAATGATCTCGACGCGATCCATACCGAAATCGACCTCGCGACAACCTGGCTGATGTTCGAGGCGATGCTGACACAGACGGCTGAAACCATCTCAGAGATCAAGCTTCCAGGAACGCTGCGCGATCGCCTGATCACCCATGCGGTCAGCGCGCATCGCCCTTACAAGACCATCGAGGCATTCGAAAGAATCTCTGTCCCCACAAAAAACAATACAATCACCCTGCGGCTCGCGTGCAGCATCCGCGACCGCTTCCTGGGCTGCCCTAATCCGAGCTCTGACAGCCCCAAAACAGAAGCAAAAATCAGCAAGATTGCCCAGAAAATACTCGACAATGCCAAATCAGCACCGCTTCAAGACAAAATCCGCGCCATACAGCTCGTCGTCAATGCAAATCCCGAAAAATTCAAGAATCCTTTCGACATCGATGCGCTGATCGAAGCTCAGGAAAATATCTGGTAGTGTCCATAAAAGTTCGCAAAAACTGGAAACCCAGCATCAGCAAACGTTACCTCGCGTAATTTTGGAGAGCACTTGCCTCAATGTAAGCTCTCCCCGTGTTTTGCCAATCGTCAGTATACTCGATAACGTAGGTCG
>JAFUEE010000161.1 GCA_017464085.1 Pseudomonadota bacterium | reverse complement strand
GAAAATTGAAGGGAAAAGTGAAGGGAAACTTGAAGGGAAAATTGAAGGGAAAATTGAAGGGAAAATTGAAGGGAAAATTGAAGGGAAAATTGAAGGGAAAATTGAAGGGAAAATTGAAGGGAAAATTGAAGCCGCACTTAAGATGCTTAAAAAAGGAATGGATATTGACATCATATCAGAAATTACGGACCTATCTGCCGAAGAGATTAAAGCGTTAGCCAACCAGGATGAGTCTAAATGAATATTATGACCGCATTATTCGATCAAGATTATATCACGCGCATGTATGGTGTTGATCAAAGACGTAAAGGGAAAATTGAAGGGAAAATTGAAGGGAAAATTGAAGGGAAAATTGAAACCGCACTGAAGATGCTTAAAAAAGGAATGGATATTGACATCATATCAGAAATTACGGATCTATCTGCCGAAGAGATTAAAGCGTTAGCCAAACAGGATGAGAATAAATAACGATATATTTATATTTGGCAGTGTTTGCCAAATATAGATATGGTACATTGCCCCCTTTCAGGATGCAGATTTGATGAGCAATCCTGATCCCCCCAGAATTACGCGCCTCACATTCCCCCATGTTGTACTGTCATCAAGGCGATGGATAAACAATCTACTCGGATTTGAGTCATCTATTTTATATTCAAGCAGAATAAGACCTAAATTGATTTATATCATCCGACTGCGTGCAAAAAAATGCTCGCGTATTGCGCAAAGCGCAATAGCGAGCAACTGGAGGCCGTATGCGCTGCATGCGCATAGGCCGAAGCGCGGTGCGTATCGGCGAAGCCGATAGCCCGCGCCCAAAATTTAGCGAAGCTCCGAGCCAAGGCGCGCGTTAAGGGCATCTACGATAGTTTGGTGAGCTTTCGTGACTTCTTCGTCGCTGAGGGGACGGCCCTTTTCGGCATCGTGCGCATCGGGATGACGATAGCGGAACGTCATGGAGACACTCTGGAAGCCTTCGCGAATCTGCTTGCCGCGATAGACGTCAAAGAGCTGCCAGGATTCGAGATAGGCCGGGCGCACCGCTTCGATGACTTCGGCGATGTCGCGGCACGACACATCCGATTTGACGGTAATGGAGAGATCGCGCTGCGAGAAATGGAAGCGCGCGAGCGGGCTCATACGGAGAAGATCGGGATGCGCAGCCAGGATCGAGCTCAAGTCGATTTCGGCCACATAGACCGGCCCCGTCAAATCGTAATTCTTCACCACAAGCGGATGAAGTTCGCCAAAATGGCCGACGATATTGCCATTCACGCAGACTGCGGCCTGAATGCCGTCATGCAACCAGGGCACGAGCGAGGCTTTCTGGTCGATGCCGACGTTGAGCTCGAGCGCGTGCATCGCGGACTCGATGCATCCCTTCAAGTCATACACGTCATACTTGCGGGATAGGCCATACCACGGTTTGCCAGACTCCCCCCAGAACAGGATGCAGAGGCGCTGAAACTCGTCGAGACATGTCACACCGTTTTCCTTGGTGCTCGGGAAAAAGACTTCGCCGACTTCGAAGAGCGTGCAGGATTTCTGCTGGTTCGACATATTTTTCTGAAGCGCTTCGAGCATCGAGGGCACGAGAGAGGTGCGCATCGTGCTATGTTCGACGCTCATCGGATTGGCTATGCGCATCGGGTGATTTTCTGCGGAATCCTCGGAGAAATTGCATTTGCGAGGATCGGCTGGATCCATGAAGGTATAGTGCATGCACTCGTCGAGGCCCATGCCGATCAGCGCACTGCGCAGCGCGTGCAGGCGGTTGCGCTCCGCGCGATCATAGAGGTTCGGGGAGACGGGATATTTTGTCGGGTTCAGGTTCTGCGCATGAAGCTTGTGCGGGCATTTCATCGAGACATCGGGCAGATTTGCCGGGAAGTTGTCAAAGCCATAGCCACGGCAGACTTCCTCGATGATGTCGATTTCGCGCGTGATGTCAGAGCGCCAAGTCGGCACCTTGAGGGCGATTGCATCGGCATCCCAGTTCTCGGAGACAAAGCCGATGGGCTCCAGATAGCGCTTGAGTTCCGCGCCCGTAAAGGCGACGCCGAGGACATCCGTGACACGTTTTGTGCGCAGCACGAGGGAAAGCGGTTCGTTTTTGGCGACATATCGGTCGTCAATCGCCTCGATCGACGCATCGGTCGTCTGAAGGAGCAGCCAGAGCGCACGCGCAGCCGCGCGTGAAATGCCGCATGCATCCACAAAGCGCTCATACCGATGGCTAGATTCGCTGTGCAGCCCGAGGCGCTTGCTCGTCTTGCGCACGCGCGAGGGGTGGAATGTCGCGATTTCGAAGATGATGTTGCGCGTATTTTCGTCGACCTCTGTGTCTGCACCGCCCATCACGCCGGCCACAGCCACAGGCTTGACGCCGTCCGTGATCACGATATCGGTATCATTGAGGTCATAGGTCTCGTGATTGATCGCGTAGATTTTTTCGCCGGCACGCGCGCGCCGGACCGCGATTTTCTTGGCCGCGAGCTTATCGGCATCAAATGCGTGCATCGGGTGACCGAGCTCGAAGCAGACGAAGTTCGTGATATCGACGATATTGTTGATCGAGCGAGCGCCGCATGCCTCGACGGCGCGGCGCAGCCATGCGGGGCTCTTGCCAACCTTGACGTTGCTGATGCGGATGCCCATATAGCGCGGGCAGTCTTCAGCGCTTTCAATGCTGACGAAATCTTCTTTTTCGATTAACGAAAGATCATAGCAGGCGAGATCTTTCATTTTGGAGTCGAGGGCTGCCGCGAGTTCGCGCGCCACGCCAAAGTGGCTGAGGCAATCGCCACGGTCGGGGGTGAGTCCGACTTCAAAGATATCGGTGTGATAGGGCGCGACGGTTTCGGGCATGCCGAGAGACATCACATCAGCCAGCGGCGCGCCAAGCGGTGCATTCGTATCGAGACGCATCAACGTCTCGTTGTCCGAGCCGAGCCCGAGTTCCTTCTCACTGCACAGCATGCCGAACGATTCTTCCCCACGGAGCTTGGATTTCTTGATTTTGAAGCCGCCACCGAGATTGGCGCCAATCGGCGCAAACGGCACGACCCATCCTTCCTCGATGCCGGGCGCGCCGCACACCACGCGGATCAGTTCGCCGGTGCCAGCATCTGCATCCACAAGATGCAGGTGATCCGAATTCGGATGTTCGGCGATTTTGATGAGCTTTGCGACACGGATGTCCCCGATGACGGTCGGATCGGGCTCGTGACCTTCCACTTCGAGACCACGGGCAGTGATCTTCGCGGCCGCCTCGGCTGCCGTGATTCCCCCAGTCTCCACCATATTCTGAAGCCATTTCCAGCTGATAAGCATAATTCTATTTCCTTAAATATTTTGCCGGGAAAAGTAGTGTTCGAAACAGAAAACAGACCGGGCAGACTAGACCCTGAACTGACTGAGGAAACGGAGATCGCTCTCGAAGAAGAGCCGGATATCGGTGATGCCGTGCAGCAACATGGCGACGCGCTCGATACCGACGCCGAAAGCCCAGCCCGACCAGACTTCAGGATCGATATGCCCTTCGCGCAGGACATTGGGGTCAACCATGCCTGCCCCGAGGATTTCAATCCATCCGCAGCCCTTGCACATGCGGCAGCCTTTCTGGTGACAGAAGATGCAGGCGATATCGACTTCAACGCTGGGTTCCGTGAACGGGAAGAAGCTCGGGCGCAGGCGGATTTTTGTGTCTTTGCCGAACATGGACTGCGCAAAGAGCTGAAGGATGCCGCGCAGATGCGTCAGGTTGAGACCTTTTTCGATGTGAAGGCCTTCGATCTGGTGAAAGACGGGTGAATGCGTGACGTCATCGTCGCGGCGATAGACCGTGCCGGGAGCAATGATGCGGATCGGGGGCTCATAGCAGAGCATCGTGCGCACCTGAACGGGGCTTGTATGCGTGCGGAGCAAAGAGCCATTTTCGAGCATCAGCGTATCCTGCATATCGCGTGCGGGATGATCTGCGGGGAAATTGAGCGCTTCGAAGTTGAAATAATCCCATTCGGACTGCGGGCCGCGAGCGATTTCGAAGCCCATCGAGAGGAAGATGTCTTCAATTTCGCGCTGAGTTTCCTGGAGGGGATGTTCGGCGCCACGATTAGGGATGCGGCCAGGGAGGGAGAGATCTTCGTGACGGAGCTTGAGGTCGGCCATCAAGCGAGCATCCGCAAGTTTTTTCTCAGTTTCCGCGAAGCGTGCTTCGATTCTGTCGCGCACTTCGTTGACAAGGGCGCCGAGCTTTGGGCGTTCTTCGGCAGAAAGTTCTTTCATGTGCTGCATATAGGCCTGCACTTCGCCTTTTTTGCCGAGATATTTTTTCTGAAGCGTGGTGAGGGCATTTTCATCCGAGGCGCTGGCGATCGCGCTGAGGGCGTTATCGCGCAGTTCCTGGAGTTTTGACCATACGAGATCGGACGGCATGGAATGACTCCGTGATGAACAGCCGGGAGCCGTCTTTTCCGCCCCCGACCTGGGTTATTCGAAAAAACAGAATAGGAGAGGGAGTTATCCGTTCCCTTTTTTTTGGCCATTTCCGGCCTGATAGGCTGTCCAGAGCTTGGCTGTGGCGAGCAGCACGACAGCGGCGATGAGCAGCCCTGGGGTATTTTTTTTGAAAATGGAGGGAACTTTCATCTCAAGGATTATGATTGTGCTGGCCATATTGAATGGACACTATGAATTAGCCTCATCTCAGCCCGGTATGCGTTTTTTCTCCGATTCGGCGCAAGGGATAAGGATTTCCTGATTTATGTCCACAAGATTAGGCATTCGGGGAAACAAAAAACGCCAGCAAGCATTCCTGCCTGTTGGCGTCTTTAAGAGATACGAGCAGGATGGGAGAATCAGATTCCTGCAAGTTTCACGATTGCTTCAAAGCCTTTCGGATCGAAGATGGCGATATCGGAGAGGACCTTACGGTCGATTTCGATGCCCTTATTCTTGAGCGCGGCGATGAAAGTGCTGTAATTTTTGCCAAGGGCGCGGACGGCCGCAGAGATACGGGCAATCCAGAGTTTGCGGAAATTGCGCTTGTTAGCACGTCTGTCGCGATAGGCGTAGCAAAGGCCATTGATGACCTGCTGTTTGGCCTGACGGAAACGTTTACGGCCGCCACGGAAACCTTTCGCGAGTTTCATCCAGCGATTGTGACGCTGACGACGTTTTGTACCAGTTTTAGCTCTTGCCATTTTGTAAGCCTCAAATTCAATGAGCGGAGGAGTTCATTTCACTCGCTTGAAATCCCGCCACTGTTAAAAGAAAGAAATCTGGGTCTCGGGGGTCGATAAGACGCTCAGCCCGGCCTCAGAACTAGAGAAAAGAAGCAGCTGCTTAGGCGTAAGGCATGCAGCGTTTCAGTTCTTTCACCACCGTTGCATCGGCGACGACGGCTTTGCGGAGACGACGTTTCTGTTTTGTCGTCTTGTGGGTCAGGATGTGGCTGTGATAGGCGTGATGACGCACGATCTTGCCGGATCCCGTAACTTTAAAACGCTTCGCAGAGCTGCGTTTTGTTTTCATTTTCGGCATGGTAATTCTCCCTATGTGTGAACAAACCGATGATAAGAAAAAACCCCAAATTGCTTGGGGTCTCTTCAATCATCACTTCTGCTGAATTGGACCTAGCAGATTTGAACTGCTGACCCCTACCGTGTCAAGGTAGTGCTCTCCCACTGAGCTAAGATCCAATGGTTGGACCTAGCAGATTTGAACTGCTGACCCCTACCGTGTCAAGGTAGTGCTCTCCCACTGAGCTAAGATCCAACATTGAAACGCTCTGAAGCGTTCCGACGAGTGGCCTTATACGCGGCCTTTCCGAATGAGTCAACATTTTTTTGCAAAAAAAAATGCGACCGACGTTTTTTGCGCGAAAACGGCGCGTATCGCGAAGCGATAGCGGCGCACGCGGCCACAGGGCAAAGCCCAAGGACGCGAAAAACAAGGAGAAGTCAGCGGTCAGAAGTCAGCGGTCAGTGGGCGAAGCCCAAGGACGCGAAAACCAAGGAGAAGTCAGCGGTCAGAAGTCAGCGGTCAGTGGGCGAAGCCCAAGGACGCAAAAAACAAGGGGGAACAGCATGCCGCAGGCATAGGTTTCGGGACGCGTATCGCGAAGCGATAGCGGCACGCATGACGCGGCGTATGGCAGAAGCCATAGCCGCGACACAAAAAAAGGCCGCACCTCACTGCGGAGATGCGGCCTTATGCTGATTCAGGCCTTATCAGGCATTTTCTTTCGCGAATTTTTCCATGAAAGCGATGAGGGCTTTGACGCCTTCGATTGACATGGCATTATAGATGGATGCGCGCATGCCGCCGACGAGGCGATGCCCTTTGAGGTTGACGAGGCCGGCAGCGGTGGCTTCTTTGACGAATTTGTCGTTGATTTCTTTTTCTTTGGCCAGGGAGGCTTCATCGGTGGCGCCGGTGGAGTATTTGGTCAGGAAGGGGACGTTCATGAGCGAACGGCTGCCTTTGTCGACCGTGGCGTGATAGAAATCGGAGTTGTCGAGGTAGTTGTAGAGGAGCTCGGCTTTTTCGGTGTTGCGCTTGAGCATGCCTTCGGCGCCGCCATTTTCCTTGACCCAGTCGAGGACGAGCCCCATGACATAGATGGAATAGCAGGGCGGCGTGTTGAACATCGAGCCATTCTTGCTATGCGTGTCATAGCGGAACATCGTGGGAACCATTTTGGGGAGATCTTCGCGGATGAGGTCTTCGCGGATAATGACAAGCGTGACGCCTGCGGGCGCGAGGTTTTTCTGGGCACCGGCATAGAGGAGGCCGAACCTGGTCACATCGAGCGGCTCAGAGAGGACGCACGAGGAGATGTCGGCGACGAGGGGGATGTCGCCCGTGTCGGGGATATAGCTCCACTTGGTGCCGAAGATCGTGTTGTTGAGGGTGATATGGACATAGTCATAGTCGCCTTCGATTTTGCGGATTTCGGGGATATAGCAGCAGCCTCTGTCGCGGGAGGAGGCGACGACATCGACCTCCATGTACCGGCGAGCTTCTTCGATGGCCTTCTTGGACCAGACGCCCGTGTCGACATAGGCTGCTTTGCCGGTCTTGTTGAGGTTGAGCGGGATCATCGCGAACTGCGAGCTCGCGCCGCCCTGAAGGAACAGGACCTTGTAATTGTCGGGAATGCTCATGAGGTCGCGAATTTTCGCTTCAACACCTTCGATGATGGGCTTGTAAGCATTCGAGCGATGGCTCATTTCCATCACTGACTGACCAGTGCCATGGCAATCCATCATTTCTTTGGCACAGATCTCAAGCACGGATTCCGGTAACGTTGAAGGGCCAGCAGAAAAATTGAAAACACGACTCATGATTCACTCCTCACATGAGCAGGGGGCACGCAATCGATGCCCGGTTGATTTGGCGAATCCGTCAAAAAGATTCGCAGTAATAACCCCGTCTGTATCGTTCCAAGAGCGCCTCCGTGTCAAGCGTCAAATGCGCGCAAATCCGCAAATTTACTAGACTTGAGATAGGTTTAATACCCTCATGTAGGCTAAAGTGTGAACCATTATCACGGTCCCCGGATCGCCCGCGCGAAGCCGTCAGCGGCAGCACCTCGCGCCTGACGCCACTGCATGCCCCGGATCGCCCGCGCGAAGCCGTCAGCGGCCGAGGCATCCGCCATGCGCCCCCAAAATCATTGAAAGCTCAAACGCCTTCAGCCCCCGGCAATCATGGCAAAATTCAAGTATCGGCGCATCTGGCATGAAGCCGCGCCGGAAAGGGGAGTGGCGTGAAGCCCAGCGAGTGTCTCGCGCATCTGGCATGAAGCGCATGCAGTGAATTCAGCACGGAGCGCGCAAAAAGAAATCCCCCAAGTCAATAAAACCTTGATTTTTTGGGTCTATAGGTGAAAGAATGATAGATTGGATATAGTGATACTGTTAGACTGAAGGCCGCAGGTCATTCAGACTGTTCATTTTAACCTTGCTGTACTGTTTATTTCCGTGCCCGAACAACTTCCGGAAAAGCCCTCCCAAGTTCCGTGCCCAGCGGACGGGGATTCCATGATTTTCGCCAAAGACATTGACGACTGGCTGTCGGCGTCACCGCTGCCCATTCAGTGTACTGGCGGAATTGGCGCGAGCCGATTTGCCGTTCTGGAGGATTCCAGCGAGACGCTCGTGTTCGTGCTGCAGTCGGAGATCAACGCCTCGCTGAAGCTGACGACGAGCCTGCCCGGGTTCGATTCGACATTTTTGTGGCAGGCGGAGGACACTTCAAAAAAGAACTGGACAGTATTCGTTCATTTCCCAGTATCGACAAAGCTGCCGATGCCGAAGTCCTGCGAGCCATTTTTCATGCCGCCGACCTGCACCGGGCACATGGCGGACGCATTCATCCAGGCCTACGACCTCACCGAAATCGTGACGCTTCGCGCTTACCGCGAAAATGCCGGCCAGATTTCCCCGAATGTCGTCTATCTCCTGCTCGACCGGATCGCGTCGCAATTACAGAGCCTTTTCCAGACCGGCCACACGCTGTTCCGTCTCTGTCCAGACAATATTGTCCTGATGCACGATGCGGTGCATTTCATCGGGATGGATTCGCTCGACCTGCCTTGGAACGAGCGCTGCGCGGTCGCTCACCATCAGACAGACTTCGCCTCCGTTCCGCCAGAATATTTCGGCTTCATGCGCCAGCGCATGGAACCGCGCCAGGGGGTCTATATCATCGGCGCGCTCGCGTATTATCTCGTCGCCGGGGAGCGCGTGCCGACCTGCGAAGCGATCGGCTATGATGTCGCGATCGAGCCGCGCGCCTATAACCCGATTTTCCCGATCGGCTGGGACGAGATCATCCACAAGGCGCTTCAGCCCAACCCCGACCTGCGTTTCCCGAGCATCCCAAGCTTCATGAATGCGCTCCAGGACGCGCTCGATGTCATGATGGCGCGCCATACATGCCGCACGCCGCTGTGCTATGACGCTTCCGTGGATACCCATATCGGCATCACCAAAAAGCTGCGCTGCCCGATCAACCAGGATGCCGTATTTCTCCAGATGAACGCCGAAACCCAGCGCATGCTCATCGTCGTGGCCGATGGCGTCTCTACCTCCACCTACGGGTCGGGCGATATCGCAAGCCACATGCTCACGGATATCGCCGCCGAATTCTGGACAGACCACATCGGGCAGGCCACAGACCTTGAGCCCGTTGCAGAAATACAAAAGATTCTTCAGACCGCGAACGACCGAATTTCCAAGTATATCCTTGACCGATATGCCGACCTCTCCCCGTCCGCATCGGAATGCATGGGATCGACAGCGCTCGTCGCGATCATCGACAACGGCGTGCTCACGCTCGGATCCATCGGCGATTCAAGGGCATATATCATACGTGACGACAGCATGTCGTGCATCACGCGCGACCATAACCTGTTCACGATCGGCATCATCAACGGCCTCCCCGTCGAGATGTGCGCCTCACATCCGCATGCAGGCTCCCTGGTTCAGTGCCTCGGATACAGCGACGCATCCGAAGATGCAGAGCTCGCGTTCGACATCTTCAGCCTGCACCTTATCCCCGGCGACACGTTCCTGATGACGACAGACGGCATTCTCGATTACATCGCCTGCGACATCAACGAGAGCGAAAAAATGATCGCCGAGATCGTGCGATGCGGCCACAGCTCCGGC
Organism: Pseudomonadota bacterium; assembly: GCA_017464085.1. Taxonomy (GTDB): domain Bacteria; phylum Myxococcota_A; class Bradymonadia; order UBA4248; family UBA4248; genus UBA4248. The sequence goes on along the minus strand of JAFUEE010000161.1, from coordinate 13,728 downwards.
ATCACCTGTCTGGAACTCATCCTGCAGGCCAATCTCGGGGGCGGCGGCGACAACTGCGGCGTCGCGATCATCCGCGTGAACGAACTCGCCGGATCTGATTTCGGAACATGTCCCCCTTGAGGTTTTGTGTGTAGTCCGCGGGGGGCACGGCCATATCCACGCTTGTTGTGCGGAGTATGCGGAATTGCCAGCAATTGCGCAGAAACCTTTCACGGAATGGCTTAGATGCTCCCAAATCTATATAATGAAAGTTTGTTATTCTTTCGCATGACGCTGAGTGAATTCGCCTAGTGATGGTGTTGTTATACAAAATCCAGGAGTGAGCGATGTCTCCCAAAAGCTTAAGGAAGGTCTGAACAATTGCCGTTTTTTGGACAATAGTATTTCAGACGCATAAGTTTTGTGCGGGCGAGACGCCCGCATCCCCAGGAGGTTTTCCTAAGTTTTGTGCGGGCGAGACGCCCGCATCCCCAGGAGGTTTTCCTATATGAATCAATGCGTAAATGACAACAATGAGAGACGCCCGCATCCCCAGGAGGTTTTCGAATTATTCAGAGCTTCCTTGAACTGTTGCAAATTCATGCCGGTCCCGGTCATGGCACTTTTGTTCGGACTTGTGGCATTTTGTGGAAATCCGACCGAAGCGCGTGCCGAATGCGGATGGACGCTGACTTCCAGTGCCAGCGCAGTGTACCAGTTTGCCCCTGAATGTCCGGGCTGTGAAGAATCTGCTGATCTTCATTATATTGGTGGCATGGTGGACATTCAGCCGGAATATCGCTTTGTCAGATGGTTCGGGCTTGGCGTGGATATCGGTCTGGGCGGCATGGGGCACAGGTTTGTCACCAATCCGAGCCTGGGCTGGGAGCCTAAGGGCGGCGCGGATTATCGCCAGCTTCCTTATTTCATGGCGCTTGTTACGGCCAAATTTATCGCACCGTTGGAAGCCGCCGATCTCTGGGGCGAATTTGGCGCAGGCATCGGCCTGATAAATGGCGCCGAGGATATTCTGATCCCCATTCGGTTCAGGCTGGGGGCGACCTTTAATCTGTATGACAAATCCCTGGGCTTCGGATTTCACGTCGGATATGGCGCGATGACGATGATTTTCTTATTCGACCCGTCCGTCGATCTGGGCATCCATTTCGTGAAGAAATTCTAGTTCGTGAAGAAATTCTAGCCCGAAGCATGCTCAGCATGAAGCGGTCAATCCGGTATGGATGACCGCTTTTGCGTGATTTTCTGGTCCTGGAAGGGGGAAGACTCCCCCTGCGCGGCTATGTGCTCGCCAGCAAGAGCCGTGTTGCCACACGGCCCTTTGCGGCTGTGCGCATACGCCGCTACCCCCTCATCTTTTATTGTCTGTCCAGCATGACTTTGGGGGCGACGGTGCCGATGCGCGCGAGCGCAAGGCCGCTAAAAATAAGGATGCGGCGCGTATCGGCACAGCCGATAGCGGCGCGCGCGGACGTAGCGCGAAGGCGCAAGGCCGCGATGCATACAACGCTTTACATGCGCCCGTAAAATATGCGATATGATTTTTTGGCATCGCATTTGCTTAACTCACCAGAGCCGGGCATTCACCATGCCCCAGACACAGACCAAACGTCCTTTCCACGCTCATCATGAGCTGACACAGGAGATTTCATAATGAAACGTTTTTGTATTGCCGGATTAGTAGCGCTTTCTCTCGGACTCTCGACCTCAGCCATGGCCAAAGATCTCGACCCAGTCGATGTCTTCGTCGGCGATTTCGTCGGTGTCGTGAACGTGGACTTCAACAAGCTCATCGCCAATAAGATGATCAGCGATGCAATCGACAAGGGCGCAAGCGCGGAAGCTGAAATTTCCGAAGCACTCGCGCTCCTCAAGAAAGCCGGTATTGACTATAAAAAAGACATCAGCACGATCGCGCTCGCCTCGACAGAAAAAGGACGCGTCTGCGCGGCTATCGATGCCAAGGTCGCCCTTCCTCAGGCAATCGAAACCCTGAGCACCGATCCCGAGATCACATCCAAGGATTACAAAGGCCTCAAAGTCTATAAAGACAACGATGTCAGCTATACCCTGCTCAACGACAAGCGCCTGCTCATCTGCGACGCAAAACTCGATCTCGGCCCGATGATCGACAACTCGAAATCTGACAAGCCCAAAACGCTCAAAGACCGCGACAGCGCGCTTTACAACGCATACAATGCATCCTCAAAATCCGCCGATATCCGCGCGGGCGGCAAAATGACAAAATACCTGCGCGAGCAGGCCAAATCAGCCAAGCTTTCGAACGACAAGGGCGACAAATCCGTCGGCGCGGCCGATATCGACACTGGCACATTCTCGCTGAGCTTTGCAAAAGGGCTCAACCTGTCGCTGATCGCGCACGCCAAATCGGCAGACGCCGCAGCTCTCGGCTCCGAGCTCATCAACGCTCAGCTCGTCGGTCTGCTCGCGGATGACTCCCTCAAGGAACTCGGACTCGGCTTCGTCAAAGACGCCGTCAAAGTCGTCAATGACAAAAAAGATCTCAAGGCGACGATCAACTTCACGGACGAACAGATGTCAACCCTCGCGGCACTCGCGGCAGAACTTTCGTCCTCCATGCCAGCGCCTCAGCCTGCCCCCAAAAAAGCCGCTCCTGCTAAAAAAGGTGAGCCCACCTCTGCCAAATAACAACTGCACACGATTTAAAAGCCGCCCGCTGAGGCGGCTTTTGCACAGTTTCGCCCGCTCGACGAAACTGTTTTTTTATGCCTGCGTGCAATTCCTGCCTATTTCAGGTTCTGAACTGCTAGTTTTTAGGGGCAAAATCAGTTATAATGAAATAACGTGTTTGTGTGGATATCACTTTACAACCCCATCACTGGAGGCTTCCCATGCACAAAAAAATCATGATAATGGCGCTTTCCGCTTGCGCCATGCTCGCTTCCGCCTGCTCGGACGACAATGCAGGCTCAAGCGTCAAAGTGAGATGCCAGAACGAAGGCGAATCCTATTGCGGTGACAGCAACAACATCCTGACCTGCCGTAATGGCGTCCTTGAAAACCAAAATTGCGGCTCGAGCAATGTCTGCCACAACGGAAAGTGCACGATGACCTGCGTGCCGGGACAGTTCAAGACCGGATGCGTCAGCGATGATGCCATCAGCACCTGCTCGGCCGAAGGCTTCGTTGAGACAAAAGTCTGCGATCCTGGCAATTTCTGCGATAAAAGCATCGGCATCTGCCGTGACGAAAGCAGACAGACATGCGATCCCACTTATATTTCACAGTGCAAGCCCGATGGGGCTGCCCTGACCAAATGCATCGCCGGTGTCGTCGTCAGCGAAAACTGCAAAGAGGGCGAAATCTGCCGCAATGGCCTATGCATGACGGCAAAGCCGTGCGACCAGAGCACCTATACCCCATTCTGCAGCGACAGCCAGACATATACCGCATGCCAAGACGGCTATGAGACATTCGTCAAATGCGAAGGAAACACGATCTGCAACGGCGGCACATGCGCCAGCCAGTGCGAACCTGGCTTCAAAGGCTGCTCCGAGGACGGCTGGAACGCGCTCTCCTGCGAAAATGGCGTGATCAAACAGACACCGTGTCTCGGCGGACAGACCTGCTCAGACGGCGAATGCAAAGCATCCTCCGATTGCGATCCCGAGACCTTTGTCGCCGTCTGTGAAGACGGCAAGGCAAAGAAATGCGATTCCACCGGCAAGATTGTTCTGGATACCTGCGAAAACGGCACTGAATGCTATAACGGCACATGTGTCACGGACGGCCCGTGCTCCCCGGAAACTTTCAAGCCTGTATGTGTCGACCAGACCACAGTCCAGATCTGCGGAGAGAACAGCCTCAAGACATTTGTCGCATGCGACAACGGCTATACTTGCGAAGGCGGCATCTGCCAGAACTTCCCCAAGGACTGCACGACCGGCGAAGCCGCCTGCATGAGCGCCACGGTTGTCCGCGAATGCAAAGACGGCGCCTGGCACGCGCGCTATTGCGACATCCCCAAAGAAGGTTGCGTCGCCGGAAAATGCGTCAATGCCTCCGAAGCTGAAAAATGCGACGCAAATGCTGTCGCCACTTGCAATGGAAATGAAGTCATCGACTGCCAGAACGGCTATGTCGTCAAAACCGCTTGCGGCGCTAACCAGCACTGCGATGCCGGCACCTGCCTCGATGATATCGTTGAAGGCGGAAAATGCGACCCCGCAACCTTCAAACAGCAGTGCCTGGATGACAAAAATACTGCCCTCTGCGACAACAGCACTATTATCAAGGTCTCTTGTGCCGAAGGCTCCTGCAGCGCCGGCGAATGCGTACCGCCTCCTTGCACCCCCGCTTCGTTCACCCCCTCCTGCAAGACTGACCTCATCATCAATGTCTGCAAAAACGGCAAAGTCACCCAGGAATCCTGCCCGGCAAACACGCACTGCGAGAACGGCACATGCATCGACAACTCCACGCCGGGCTCCAAATGCGATCCCGCATCATTCAGCGCCATCTGCGAATCGAGCAACACACTGATCTCGTGCGAAGGTAACAAAGTCACAAAGAAGACTTGCCCCAACGACAAGCCGCTCTGCCTCAACGGCACATGCATCGAGACAGAATGCGATCCCGCCACTTATGGCACGCAATGCAAAGAGGATGGCAAAACTCGCCTCTGGTGCAACAATGGCTTCATCCAGGAACTGACAGCATGCCCCGCAAGCGCTCCAGTCTGCCTCAACGGCACATGCGTCGAATGCAACGAAGCCATCGACAAACCCACCTGCGATGGCTCCGCTTATTCGATCATCTGCCAAAACAACCACAAATACAAGAGAATCCCTTGCGACTATAATGAATCATGCATTGATGGCAAAGGCTGCGTCAACAAGTGCGGCGAAGGTTTCAAGAATAGCTGTGATGCACAGGGGCGGCGCGTTTACTGCTCGAGCAGCGGGCAAATCCTGACCGAAGAATGCGGCTATCAGTACCAATGCGTCGACGGCGCGTGTGAAAACGTCAGCGGCACCGACTGCCTCCCGGCTAAATATAATAACGCCTGTATTGAAAACAACGGCTCCGTCATCGCGCGCGTCTGCAACGAAGACACCAAAAAAGTCGAATTCATCAACTGCTCAAGCAGCACACGCTTCTGCGGAGACATCAACGGCAAGACGAGCTGCTATCACAAATGCACCGATCAGGAGAGAGAATACGACTATACCTGGTGCGATGTCATCAACGACAACAAGGCTTATGTCGGCAAATGCGAGCCGGGCAAAGATTACAAAGGCAATAATCTCTATGGCGTTTTCAGACGACATGCATTCTGCCTCAACAACAACTCCGTGAGCTGCAGAAGAGACACGATCAACGGCCATAACGGCCACGTCGTCTTCGACTACCTCAACTGCGGCCTCATGAGTGGCAGCAACAAGACATGCACGAGCAACACGTGCGGCTTCGCCTCATGCAACACGCCTTCGGCCACCTGCAGCAACAATATCGCCACAAACTGCCTCAATGATCCTTCGCATAACGACGGCGAAGGCGGCAACGTCATGACCATCATGAACTGCGCAGATGTCAAGGGCACATGCGCGATCATCAACCCGGACGGCATCACGCGCGCGGTCTGCAATGCCACGTTCACCGATGGCAACGGCAAGACCTGGTCTTCGCTGGGCACTTGCGAGGGCAACGTGCTCTATCGCCTCTATTGGGGCGAAAGCGCCAACAAGCCGATCATCAGCAACATGGTCTGCAGCAATGCCTGTGTCTCTAAGACGGAGAACGGCGTCGCCTATGCATATTGCGAATAATACAAATGCGCCGGACGTATTTTTTCAAAAATAGGCCGGCGCAAAGCGGCGTATTTGCTCGCAAATAGCCGCTTCCACTCCAAAACGCAAAAGCGTCCCCCCCGGGGCGCTTTTTTTGTAATCTCAACGCATCGCAAAAGCCATTCACACCAACGTCTCGCATCATGCTGGCAAGGTGCCGGCCTCGCACACATCTGCTCGATTTCCCCCGATGATTGAGTTTACCCCGACAGATCGCGCCTGCGTGCATCAACGCCAGGACACGGCCATCACACAAGCATGCGAATACGCATGAACAAAAAAAGGCATCCATTCGGATGCCTCATGTTTATTGGAAGATGACCTTCTGAACCTCACCACCGGAGAGCGTGACTGTCCGCTCGTGAACGCCGGCATCATTGGTGCAGATGACCTTATATGTGGCCGCAGGCATTTCGAGCTTCTTGGGCGTCGAGCCGTATGTCTGGCCGTTAATCGAGATCGTACAGGGCGGTTTGCCTGCGATCTGCAAAATGCCAGGCGCATTGTTGCTCGCAGCTGGTTTCGGCGCCTCCTGCTTGGGCTCGGGGTTCGGCTCTTTGGGCTTCGGCGCGGCTTTCGGCTGCGAAGGCTCGGTCTTCTTTGCCACAGCAGGCGCCGGTGCGGGCTTCGGCGCGGGCGCAGCCGCCTGTGCCGGGGCTGGCTCCGGAACCGGGGCAGCCGCAACAGCAGGCGCAGACGCGCCATGCGTATTGAACGACTTCAGCTGAGGCTCGTTGATCTTCAGGTCACGTCTCGGACGCCACGGGGTCTCCGTGCGCTCCTTGCCGTCCACGATGATAATGTTATACTCGGAATCCACGGGCAGATCCTCAAGAAGGACCCCCGCCTGGCCGACTCTCCCTTTAAAGGACTCTCCAGTCCGAATATTCACGACCTCATAATCGGCATCAAAAGGCTCCGCGCGCAGACGCAGCGCGGCTTTCGCCGCTCTCAGCTTGAACGCCACAGATTCCTGCGTCCCGCGAAGCGTCACCTTGCGCTCCTCTGGGAAATACCCTTCTTTCTCGACCTTGACGATATGCTCCCCAGGCGTGATATTCCGCTGTTCAAACTTGTGGTTGCCCTCAAGCTTGACGCCGTCCAGATAGACATCCGCCATATCGACATCCACCATGATGCTGAGCATGTTGCTCGTCACCGCTTCAAGATGAACCTCGACATCCTTGCCGTCGCGTTCCGCGCGAATCGAATTGTTATAAGTCTTATAGCCATCCGCCATGATCAGGACATGGGTATCGTTGCGGACCGAGAGATTGCTCGCATCAAACGTCGAATTGTTGATATCCCGAATCGGCTGCTCGTCAATCTGAAGCTTAAACGCGATATCGTTTGGATAGACGGTGAACTTGAGCACGCCATCACGCGGATCATGCCCGATAACCGCATACGCGATAATGCCGATAATGATGCCGATCAGGACGATCACGATCACAATGAACACATTGCGGTTGCTGTTTTTCTTGCGGATCGCCTGCGCGGACATGATCGTCTCATGCCCTTTGACGACAACGACACCGCCATTGGCGGCCGCCTGCGAGACCGCCGGTGAGGCGATCATCGATTTGCGGGGCACCGCCGGGCGCTTGTCATTCTTGACAGACGAAGAGACGATATCGTTCACGTTGATATTGGCATCGGCTTTCACCGCATTGCCATTCTTCGTCGAAAATACGATATCGCCGCTTGGCGGCTGAAAATCATCGAGCTCCTTATATATCGCCTGTTTGGGCGCGACTTTGTTCGGGTTCTGGTTAGCCTGAACAGCCTCGTACTGGATGCCGCTCATCTTGTGGACATTCTGCTTGTCGTAGAACGAAGTCTCGTCCTCCGGCGTCGCGCTGGGCGCGCGTGACTGCACGAGCACGTCGCGCGTCAGCTCCTTGTAGAACTCCATCTTCTTCTGTTCCAGAAGGATCTCCTGCGAAAACATCGAGTGCATGAACTCGCTCAGATCCTTCGCGGAATAATAGATTCCCTGGCTGAACATGAAGCGCTGGAGCGCCTCCTGAAGCTCCCCGGCCGTCTGGTAGCGCTGGTTCACATCTTTTTCGAGCGCCTTCAGCACGATATCCTCAAGCGCTTCCGGAATGTCCGAATTGTAAAGCGTCGGCGGGCTCACTTCCACCTTGCGGATCTTCTCAAGCGTCTCGAAATCGCTCTGCCCGAGGAACAGACGCTTCAGCGTCAGAAGCTCGAAAAGAACGATGCCGAGCGCGAAAATATCGCTGCGGCGGTCAATGTTCGTCTTCCCGGACACCTGCTCCGGGCTCATATAGCTGAACTTGCCCTTCAGGATGCCCACCTGCGTCGCGGACGACTTGTTCGTCGCCTTCGCGATGCCAAAGTCAATCAGCTTGCACTCCCCGTCATAGCTCAAAAGAATGTTCTGCGGGCTGATATCGCGATGAATGATGTTCATCGGCTCCCCGTTCGCATCCTTCTTATTATGCGCGTAATCAAGACCCTCGCAGATCTTGCTCACCACAAAACACACCATGCCGATGTCGAGCTTGCGACCCGTGCGCACACAGCGGTCAAATATCACGCGAAGATCGTGACCGGGCACGTATTCAAGCGCAATATAGTATTCGTCATTGATGTTACCAAGATCGAATATCTGCGCGATATTCGCATGCGTCAACTGGCCCGCGATCTTCGCCTCATCGATGAACATCGAGATAAACTCTTTGTCCTCCGCGATCGACGGCAGAATCTTCTTCACAGCGACGATGCGCTCAAAGCCCTCAACGCCGAACGTCTTCGCCTTAAATACCTCAGCCATGCCGCCGGTATTCAGCTTCTCAAGCAGAAAATAGTCACCAAACGGGATGGGTTTCGCCAATACGCCCATGGTTTTCCTTCCTTTTAGCGCACTTTTCCCCACATCGGGGTCTCGTGCAGATAAAAATCCATCCCTACTTTACTATGACTTCAGATTCTGTGCAAGTTATCCTCGCCAGTGCGTGACAATTAATGCGACTTTTTCCAAAACATCTCGCTATAATTCTGACCGCCCGGCTCTCGGCGCAGCCGATACGCCTGCCGCTCGCCCCTATCGGCGCAGCCGATACGGCGCGTTCCCTTATCCGGCGCGGCTATGCTGCGCATACGCCGCGCCCGCCACGCGCCTATGCGCTTCGCGCATACGGCCCGTGCACGCATCCACCCCACCTTTCCCTATCAAGGAGCCTCTATGCCCAGATCCTGTTTCATAAACGGTTCCGTCATCTCCGGAAAACAGACCCTCCGCACCGATGTCCTCGTCGAAAATGGCGTCATCACCGCGCTCGGCGACCACCGCGCATTCGCGCTCTCCCCTCAAGATTCGCTCATCGACTGCACTGGAAAACTCCTCTTCCCGGGCATCATCGACGCCCACTGCCATATCCAGCTCGACACAGGCATCTTCCACACCGAAGACGACTGGTGGATCGGCTCCCAGGAAGCCGCGCGCGGCGGCATCACCTCCGTCATCGACTTCGTCGGCCCCAACCCTGGCGAAAATCTCAGGCACGCGCTCGACTTCAGGCTCAATCAGGCCCAAAAAAGCCTCATCGACTACACCTTCCACATGACCGTCCTCGACGACACCGAACAGAGCCTCGAAGGCATCGACAAATGCCCGGAATGGGGCATCTCCTCGCTCAAAATTTACACAACCTACCGGCCAAACTACTACCTCGACGACCTCGCGATACTCCATATCCTCGAACGCGCGAAAAATGCCGGCCTCATCACGCTCATTCACTGCGAGAATGACGCCATCGTCACGCATGCCGCACAGACCGTCCGAAGCCGCTTCGATCTCTCCAAGCCCGGAAACCTCTGGAAATGCCACCCCCTGCTCAGGCCGGAAATCGCCGAAGTCGAAGCCGCCGAACGCATGATCCGGCTCTCAGATTATACACATGCCCCGATCGTCATCGCGCACAACTCCTCGGACGAGACCGTGCAGATGATCGCAAAAGCCAAAGCGCTCGGATCATGCATCTTCAATGAAACAGGACCGCAATACCTCTGCCTGAACAGCAATGACAACAGCCCGGTGACGCAGTATGCGCAGATTGACGATGCATTTGTCCAGGTCGAGCCTGACGGCTCGCTGGATGACGCCGATGAGGGCCTCGAGGAAAAAAATCACGAGCCCTGGCGCTATATCCTCCAGCCGCCCTTGAGAGAATTCTTCACGCAGTCGGGGCTTTGCAATGAAGTCACCGCTGGCCATGTGGATATGCTCATCACCGACCACTGCGCCTATACGCGCGCGCAAAAGACTGCCGATCCGCAGAACACCCCAGGCGGCCTGCCCGGCTTCGAGACTCTCCTGCCCGTCACCGCCGCGATCGACGGCATGACCTGGCAGCGACTCGCTCAGATGCTCTGCGAAAATCCCGCGCAGATCTACGGCCTCTGGCCGCGCAAGGGCGCCATCGCCCCGGGCTTCGACGCGGACATCGTCATCCTCAGGGACGAAGAATACCAGATCGATGAAGCCAAGCTCCACGGCTTCGCAGGCTATTCGCCGTTCCATGGCCATCAAGCGAGAGGCATCATCGAATGCGTCTTCCGACGTGGCGAAGAAATCATCAGGAACGGGGTGATCACGGCCGCCGAAGGTACCGGATGTTTTCTGCATGCCTCACGCGCCGCAGCAGAAGAGCAGGAATAAATCGCACGCCGCTTGTGCCTGGTCGGCAAAATACATGCAATCAGTCATGAAACAGCCCGATACAGAGCGCTGTCCACGGCGGTAGGCAAAGGGATTTGCCAAGGGCCGAACAATTACCAATATAAGGAAATGTTCAGCCGCCTGGCAAATCGAGACATTGGAGCCATTTCACAGGGCTGTGTTCAAAAGCTATGGTTACAGAAAATGGTATCATCCGGCGTGAATTGCGATTGACGATGGCCATCTGCCGCCTTCCGACATGTTATGCTTATCCTTGCCATATCCGCGCCTGTGAAGCAGAGCCCCCGTTCATGCACAATACATCTGCCTATCAATCTGCGGATTTCGCGCACCGGAATGTCGCGATGCCGGAAGCGCGGATCCCGATCTTCTGATAGAGCGGCAAGGGCGCGCCTCCCATGCAAACGCGCGAATCCCAGGCAATACATGCCGCGTCCGGAGGATAATCCGCTTCCATCAGTGGCGCATTCACCCACTCATAGCCATTCCCTGCAAGATCGTATATCCCGCCGACCTGGTCGCTCGGCATGCTGCCCACGGGCTCCAGCGATGTAAAATTATCAATCTGTATCACCGCGGTTGCCGTCGTGAGCATCTCCTCCCCCCAAGGATACTTTTTGACACCATCCGCAAGCGCGGCCGCGAGCCATTGCTCCTCCGTGGGCAGCATCTTTCCGACAGATTTGCAGTACTGTTCCGCGATTGCATACGAAACGACAGCTGGCGCATCCTCCTTCGACGAGGTCGCGCCAGCACGCTCGCTGTTTTCATCCAGCGTACACTTTTTAGACGAAACACAGGCCCGGAGCTCGGCAAGCGTCACGGGTTTCGCGTCCAAATAAAATGCCGCGATCGATGTCTTTTGAACATGCGAGTCAGAACATGTCTGAACATCCTCGATCTCGCATCCCTTATAACCGACAGCGCCGGAGCCCTCCGACGGGATGCGGACCATATCCTCAGCCCATGCCGACTGCGCGCAGAACAAGAAAAATAGAGAAAGGCAAAATATACATGACCGCTTTATCATAATGATTTCTCCTGGGCTGGGGTAATATCTTTGATATTATTCTGTTTGCGTTCGAGTTCCAGATTTTGGTCATCCGATACAATCTGCGAGGCTTCACCTTTTACCGCAGAAACGATATGATAAATCCTGGTGTCGAATCTACCATCTACGGGTTCGAAGAAAAAAGCGTAATGCGGCGCGATCACATTTTGAATACTATTCTTACCGCGATAGTAATAACCAAATTCACTTCTGAATAATTTATATTTATTCATATCTATATGATTATTCTGAATCACCTCATCAAGCGCCTCATCGGGAGATTTAATATCATTTTCCGAAAGTGTGACAACGGCTGCCCCTGGGATTTTTCTATAAATCTTTTTCGCGACCGGAGTCCCATCCGGCATGAGATGGATATAAGCCTTGCCCCCCGGGCCGATCACTGGCCAGCCGTCAAGTTCGGATGCAAACCCTACCGCGACTTCAAATACTGTTTCCGTGATGTTTTCAGGTTCATGCGCGGGGGCGCTCCCGTTGATCCCGTATTTGCGCTTATATGGTATAAACTGATAATGCGCGTTTGTCCGTGGAGCCAGATCATGTTTTAATATATTCAACGCTTCGGAAATATAGAAAGAATCTGGTTTGAGTTCTTCGCGCGACACTCCAGGATTGCTGTTAAATAACGGCTCATTAATACATTGTTCATATAAGCTGTTACGGTTCCATGCACATACAGTCTCATTGTCCTGAATGACAACATCGCGACTGTCTTCTATATTCTGGGGTGATACAAAGTGGCGATTTTGAATGAGATCATTTATACAATCAGGGGAGTTGAGCTCATATATATTCATGCGTAGCGATCGGCCTGATGACAAGATTTCATCTATACGATCCACAGCCTGCGCGCCTGGAATATCCCCCGTCAGATGCATCTCGGACAATGCCGCCTGTGATACGGAAAAACTCGCTGTCAGCGGCCCACTTTTGCATTCGCCTTGTTTATTGCCACAAGACACGAAAGTTCCCGCCAGCAAAATCAATCCGATGATTAATGACTTCTTTATCATATCACACCTCCTGATCCCGGTTTAGCCTTCATGGGTTGAATAGGCACAATGATACGAACAACTGGACAGAATTTGCCTCCTGGACCACGTTTTTCTGTAATTATCTCTCCAGTTGTTTGCATCGTTCTGGGTAGTCTCTGAACAATTACCGCAGGAAAACACTCCCGCCGTATTGTCAATCCACCAGTCATCATTTGCTGTAAACCATACCGTTTTGAATTTAGATGTCCCTCCAAATGCGTTGTGAGCAAAATCCGCCAAACACTCATCGGTAGTTTCGCCCAATAACATGGTCCCCTGATACCCCATATGGTAATCCAGTCCATATGAGAACCTTCCGCCCCAAATAGAGGGTGGATTATCCATGGAGTGACATGTGGATAAAATCAACCAACGCAGTTTTCCGGGATTGGTTGTAAAAGTGTTACTCCAAGAGTTCGTTTGTTCACCGAAAAACATTTTATTTGATACTGCCAAACAATTATTGGAATCACCTGAGATGTTTGACATATAGACGGTGTTCTGGGCTGAACAATAAGATGCCACATAAACCGATTGCCCATTGTTATTCGTAAATATCCCACCATGGGTTGTGATGGCATAGAGATCAACTTGATCGCCATAGTGATGGTCATACCCAGAGTAGTGATCCTCAATAATGTCCGTGGATTGAACAGATCCTCTTGCATACTTAAAACTCTTGGTCAGTCCATCCGAGTTTAGCTCTGAATCGAGCTGATTAATCTGATCGTCGGCATAATTGAGCGTATTTTCCTGGCATGATGACGGGCACGATGAAAAGTTATCGATATAAGACAATCCATACGTTGCCGTCTGCCATGCGTCATCAGCCAATGACGTTCCAGGAATCGCCAGCCCAAGCACCAAAGAAACCACTCCTAACGCGCGCATAAAACCTCCACCTGTAAAATACGGGTGCACTATCATGCATCCCTTGCACTTCATTGGTAGTGTCCATAAAAGTTCGCAAAAACCAGAAATCCAGTCTCGGCGAACATCACCTAACATAATTTTGGAGAGAACTTGCATCAATGTATGCCCTCCCCGTGTTTTGCCAATTGTCAGTATACTCGATAATGTAGG
>JAFUEE010000160.1 GCA_017464085.1 Pseudomonadota bacterium | reverse complement strand
GGGGAGAGGTCTCAAATGACCACCGATACCCCAATAACCTCGCCACTGCCACCTGTAACACCGTCGAATCATATCGCAACGGCCCATAAGCCGTCCATTTCTTCTCGTCATCCCACACCACCGACTTGCACGGATGACCGTGGAATATCCATTGCGTCGGATCGTCGCTATAAGGCTTCGGCAACCCATGCGGATACTTTTCTTCCGCAACCTTCTGCCATCGCTCTAGATCAAAACAAATTTTAGCAATATATCCATTATCAATACTTAATTTTTGATTTATTTTTCTTAAATCCTCATTAAATGACGGTGAACTACAAAATGACCAAATTGCTGGCAAAAATTGAATATTAGATGGTATAATGACAGGCGATGTGTTTGTAAATATAGAACCCATATATATGTTTGATGGTAATTCTCTCATCTGACCAATACATACGCCATAATGATAAAAAGCTTTTTCCCCTCTAATCGCAGCAGTTGGAGCAAACTTAACTTCATTCCACGCAATCACTTGTTGTTTTCCAGAATAAAAACATGTACATTTAGGAACACTTTCTAAAAACTTCCATCTTGAATTGTCAATTACATTATTTTCCCAGTGAAACCTAAGATAATGCTCATTATCACCAGTTGAAGTACCTTGTAAACAATTACCATAAATATTAAAAAACGCCCCTTTTAAAACATCAAATTGGATAATACTATCCGGATTCTCCAGTTGTTTCTTCTGGCTCACGGTTTGTACGGGCTGCGTTTGCAACGCAGCCGCCTTTTCGTGCGGCGCACGAAAAGCGGATACATCCAACCCATGGATGAGATGATTCTCGGATGCGGCACCGCGAGAGATCGTGCATAGAACTGTGAATGCCCCGGCGGCAGCAGATGAATCAAATCCACCTTCCCCCAATCGTGCAATCCATTGGAAAGTGTGATTTTCGAGCATTTTTTTGCGATAGGCTTTATATGCACCGAGGAACAGCCAGTTTTGGGGCAGTACAGCACAGACGGTGCCGCTGGTCACACACAAATCGAGGCATCGCTCCATAAAGACGGTGGCGAGGTCGCTCTTGCCTTCGGGGTAATTCTTTTCACAATACGCCCGTAGTACTTCTCCCTGTTTACTGCGCGACAAATACGGTACATTGGTCACGATGAGATCATATCGCATGGTGAGCAATTCTGCGGCTTTGACAATGCCCTGTGCCGCCACGCCCATCTCGGTTCTGTCGTCATCGCTTTCGCCCGCCAGGGCTTGTTTTAACAGCGGTCTGACCTGACACCATTTCAGACTAAACAGATCGTGTTGATCCAACCCAGCCTCGGGACGGATCAGACTTCCCAACGTCGGTGCTTCCTTAAACTGTTCCCAGAGCGTCCCCAGGGCATGCTCGAGATCGCGGTTGCCCTTTGCCAGGGATGTCCATTCTTCTTTTTGGGCACTAATGGCCAGACCAGAACACGCGATGTTGAGCTCAGGCAAAGGTCGATATCCGCCAGCATCCGGGTATTGCCAGGCCGAGAGTGCAAGCGCAAATGCTGCAATTTGTACGCACCGAAAATCCAGCTCCAAACCATAAATATTTTCGCGCAATACCGCATCCACGGCGTCTCTTGCACTCAGTCCTTCCTGCGCCATGCGCAACGGAACGAGTTTCAAAAAAGCCGCCACCAAAAAATGCCCCGATCCACAGCAGGGATCAAGGATTTTTATCCCCCCTTTCCCCTCCCTCATCGGGGGAGGGGAGAGGGGGTGGCTTGCGTCAGCAAGCCGGGGGTGAGGGGAGAGGTCAGGCGGGACGAGGGGGTGGCTTGCGTCAGCAAGCCGGGGGAGAGAGGAGAGGTCAGAGGTCCCAAGCAACCACTCCACCATATACGGCTCCGTAAAAAGCTGTGTCACGGCAGGTAGTTCCTTAGCGCCAATTTTGACTTCGGCGTCATTAACACTTTTTTTTCGTTTTGATTGCCAGAATTGATAGACCCATCCGAGGCTGTCCGAGGCCTTAAATGTCTCCGACGGGATCGTAGAGACGATATTTTCGAGTTTATGCTGGTGTTCCGGCGGCAAGCTGAGTTCAAAAATCGGCGAATCCAGTTGAAATATCTGCGGCAGCATTTGCGATGCAAATCTGGCAGCCAGTTCCCATCCATTGGACGCGCCTTCGTCATTGGCGAGTTCTTCGCATTCTTCGAGCGTAACGGCAACGGGATCGTCGGGATCGGGATACATCAACAGACTATTTTCTGCGAGGAATCTGGCAAACAGCATGCGATGCCAGTGTTGATAAGCCACATCTTCGACCAGATTGTCGAGTGTCTGTCGTCTATCACAAAGAATAATATCGCCGAGCCTTCGTCCATGTGAACGGAGTTTACGCCGCAATTTGCGGGCATCTTCATTGAGAAAATCATAAGGGGCAGCTTCTTGCACGCCGAGTTGCTCAAGTGCGGCACGCGCCGCTTTCTCTGCAATTTCCCGCGCTTCATTAATGGCAGCTTCGAGCTGGTTGCGTAGTGTTCTGTCAAGATGTTGCATATTCTTCCATAAGTTCAAGTCCCCCGCCCCAACGGGGAGGGGTTATTTTACTTGCCAAAGTTTGATTTGAGAGGTCAAGTCTCCTGCCCCAACGGGGAGTGGGATTTAGGGGGAGAGGTCTATTTACAATAACTACTCAAATGATTGTCCAAGCTCCAAATATAGACATGGTGATGTGGATTTTTTCGACACATCTTTTCCCAATCTTGAATAATAGAAAGATCACCAAGCCCGCTGCCACGCATGGCAGAATCAGGAAATTGCTCAAGCCAAAGAGCCATATCTTCTCTTTGAGGAAACTGTATCACTTTAAAAGGACTTTCACCTTCTAAAGCTTTCTTTACCTGTTCTACAAATTTTTGTGCAATCGAACGCCGTATCGTTCCATCACCGTTTTGTGCTATATGATTACCTGTTTCGATGATTGTTGCCATAGGTAATAAAAAAGACTCATTTTGTTCCAATTTTGTTTTAAGGTCAGAGACAATTTTCTGATGCTGCGTAGCTTTATCAGGAACATTGAGGATTTCTAAAAAAATTGAAGTATCTAGAATACAAATACTCATTGCCCGACCTCCTGCGTAAGAGCATTCAGCCAAGCCAACGCTTGCTTCTTGCGCTGATCTGCTGTTGTCTTATCTTTAATGAAGCGATCCAAAACGCGATTCGTCATGAGTTGCCCTAAGGAACCGTAAGCAACAAGTTCAGGATAACAATCAATATCAGCTAAACGAACGATTCTGCTATCTCCCTGCTCCGCGTCACGGTAACAACACAACACATTTCCTAAAGATTCATCTGGAACGGCATCCAATAACGCAGGATTATGAGAAGAGATCAATGTTTGCAGATGCCTATTCTTCGCAAATGTCTTAATTTGCATAATTAAATCCTTTGCACGGCTTGGATGAATACCATTATCTACTTCTTCAATAATCACCAAAGCATGTTCAGGAGCACTCAGTAAAGCTGCAGCTACAGAAAGAACGCGCAATGTACCATCCGAAAGTAAAGGTGCATCCACTTTTCTCTCCTTGGCACCAAAAGATTCATGCAAACGCAACATCACTTCACTACGTTCCGTCTGAAAAAAGCTAATGTCTGTAATATCCTGTTCTGGCAGTGATCGAACGAATGATAACAAATCTTCCTTGTTTTTTTTATCTTGACATATTTTATATATAACGCTAGACAAGTTAGAACCATTTTCTGATAGTTCGGAATCGTTGATATATGAATATCCCCTCATAGAATCAGGATTTGGATTAAGGAAAATAATATCTCTGAGCTGTTCTCTGAATGATTTTACTGTATTAGGAATCACACTTCGCGTTTGTTCATCGGGGTTCCCAAATCTACCTGGTGTTTCCAACTGATAAAACACAGCTTGTTGATTGATACATGGAATTTTTGGTTTATTCCTACCACGTTTGAAATTGTTATAGGCAATCTGAATAACATCTATATCTTTCTGTTTATCGACCACTTCATATAATATTTTTTTTGAATCAGATGTTCGTATAGACTCATTGGATATAACCAACTGTTCATTTTCAAGCCCAAGCCTAATACTTAATTTACTCCATTCGTCATTATCAATTTGACATCCAATAACCAAATCTTTTGAAGTCTCTCTAAAAAGATCTTTAACTCGTCCACGAATCGTGGCATCTCCAGACTGAATTTTTCGAGCAATATCATCCAGACGCAATCCCAGAGATAACCAGTGCATTAATCGTATGGCTTCCAATGCATTGCTCTTACCTGACGCATTGGCTCCTATCAAAAAAGTAAGTGTATTCAATGATATGACTGTTTTATCGTAGCTCTTAAAATTTTGAATAGATATCGAACGAATCATCTTCCCCATCCTCCCTACTTCACCTGTACCGGTCCGTCATTCAGTGCCGAAAAGAGCTGTTCCCTGACTTCTTTTAGCCAGGCATCAATCTCGTTCTCGCTCTTTAAAACGCGATGTGGCAATGCAACAAACTGGATTTCCGGCTCACAGAGTTCAGCCGCTTCGCGCAAAACGCGCTCAAATCGAGCTGGCAAGGCCTCCACGCGGTCTTTGATCATTTTTAATGGCCAGTGTTCAAGAGTCCCAAGCACACTCGCCGTATTCTTCACGTCAATCTTTGGTCTTGCAGCCTCATGCAGCTCATTTCCCGACAACAGCGCATATTTTTGTTCCTGCGCCAATTGCATCCAATTATCGTCTTTCTGAAGCTGTGCCATGCCTTCTGCATGGCGCGTTCTATACTGTTCGTCCAAATCATTCAGGGTAACGCGCAAAATCTGCGTCAACTCAGCACAAAGCGGCACTATGGGATCAGGACTGTCCAGCAAACAACGCTGTTGTTCGATGAACTGCACTTGTACAAGCGAGTTTTCTGCATCCTTGAGCCCCACGGCATGGCGTGTCAATTGTTTGAGTTCCAGCCATGTCGGCCACCGTTTCTGAATCTCTTCAGCCAACTTGCCCCAGTCGCTTAAATTCGCGTTTAACATCTCACGACTGTTATAAATGGCCAATAATTGCTCGTTGCCGGCAAGGCCTTCGATTTCTCGAAGCAAAGCGTCATCCGGCAATTCAGGTTTTGGTGCTTCACCACCGGCACTGGCAGCAAGGTCGCGCATTTTAACGACAAAGCCCCCAACGGCTTTCGACTCTTCCCCCTGTTTGACGGTCAGCCCCAGTTTTTGAAAGACCTTTCGGATCTGAATGCGTTGCGCGGTCGAGATCGTTGTCGCTTCAACCTTAAAAGTGGCTTTGCCAATCGCTTTGCGTTCTAGTTCTGTTGCTGAAATCGACTGTCCACGTTCATCCAACGCGCGAATCGTGCCATTCACCAGCAGGATTTGAAGCCCACCGTCTACCGCATCCCGTGACCAGCCATAAGGTGCCGCCTCAAACTGTTCACGAATCTCAATGCCTTTTTTGCCTCCCGCCACAAAAGCAAGAATGGCTTTGCAAACGGGATTCTGAGTGATATCCCCGTCATAGCCAATGGCTTTTAACGCATCCGCAGCGCCTCTTTGGGCCTTATCATAGACTTTTGCCCAACCGGGGTTATCTGCAATCGAAAACTGAGAATATAAGCGCACAAGTGAATTCTGGGAGGCTTCCAGAATCATACTCTGTAAATCGCTACCGAGTATTTCTGTGCCACCGCTTTGAAACACCCTGGCTCCCGAAAACGCCTCATCAATAAATTCCCTGATTTTACCCTCAGATATTTGTTTTGTCGTCTCCATCGCCGATCGTGCTTCGATTCCTTCCGGCGTATTGGGCACGCCCCGGCTGTCCAACGTAGCAATGGATGCCTTCAAATTGATCAAATGGTGGCGCAAATCGTCCGCAGAACGCCTTGGAATAAACACATAGATTGTCGGCGACTGAACCCCTGCCTGCCTTGCATCAGCGCGCACGGAATTCTCATCCGTGCTCCATCCATCGCGCACCCACACACATACGCGCTGCATGGCATCATTGGGAAGCTGGGTATCAAAACTAACCAATATGTCGCGCGCAACCTTCGAATTGCCCTGTTGTATCGTTATTTTCTTTACGACTTCGCCAAAACGCTTTCGAATGCGGTCACTGCGTTCTGCATCTATCCGATGAGATTCATTCGACAAAATAGATCGCTGGCTTTGAAATTCGTCATTCCATGCCGAACTTTCTTCGGTCTGAATGCGATACTCATCCCCAATCTTCATCAAAAGCTCGCAGCCGTCCAAAAGCCCGGGCAACCGACTTCTCAACATGCCGCTTCCTTCCGATAAATTATCGATCATGAGATCGGCCAACGTATCTATCGTTGCACGAATCCCAATCTCCTCATTTGCTCGCCCAAGTTTTGATATGAGGTAGACAAGTCCGCATGCTCGCGATTTGAGCTGTTCATCCGCTGTTCCCTTGCGCCACCGCATCGTCATTTCGTGAACCTTGCGAGGCAACAAACGCGATTGAAGCAGTTTGTCTGCGGAATCAAAATACAGATAATCCGCCGGAACGATGTTTCCCAAATTACAATCCAGATTCGTCTGAATCACTTTATGGATCATGCTCAGCTGGTTGCGCAACTGGCTATCCGTGCCCGTCTGATCGAGTACGCGAAGCGCATTTTCCCAAAATCTGCGCCGCACCGGCAAAATCGGATAATCCTGCGCAAAAAATCCAACATCCGCCTGCCTGTGCGCAATCGTCGTTCCCGTTAGATGCCTCGATATCTCGCCCAGATTGCACTGCATAATCTGCTCAACAGGCGCAATGGCTTCGGGCTTTTTGGCCAGGATGACTTGCCGAATCACGGCATCGACATCGGCATCCGAAAGCTCAACGCGAATCGTAAAACGCCCCTCCAGCTTCTTGAGGTTGCTCGTGCCCGTTACTGCCGTCTGTCCTGTCCCGATGAACAGAAGTTTGCCGCCAATATTCTTACAGCACGCCTCGACGATTTCCTGCACCTCGATCGAACGCTGGCTGTTTTCACCGATATATTGCTGTACTTCGTCCAGAACGATAAGCGTCAGAGGCATTTGCCCGTCCTTCGACAATGCCTGCCTCAACACTTTGAGCATCTCATCGCTCGAAACATCGGTCACATAAGGGTACAAATTGTTCAGCGTTTCTGCACAGCTTCCCACTGATGAAAAAATATTGGGCTTACATTCCATCAATGCCGCATGCAAGGATTCCGCAACATAAAAATTATCCAGTTCCTCATTCCAGTCACATCCTTGGCTTTCAACGAGGCCACGCACCCTTTCCAGAATGCCCTCATGCCTGAGCCACATCACAAAACGTGCCACAGGATACTGCTCCGGCAAACCGACGGACTTAAAAATCAGCCGAAGTAACGCAAGACGCACACTTCCACTCGCCCCCGCGCCCAACGTCCCAGATACGGCGTGAAGCCCGCCATGACGCCTGGCCTGCACATCCAGTTCGTGCAAGCTGTCGCGAATCGCCTGCGGCAAGTGCGCAATGCCTCTCGCCGTCGCACCATCTTCAAATGCCGTATCCACCCACAACGCTCGCAGCATCTTAACGAGGTGCGACTTTCCCGAACCATAAAATCCACTCACCCATACTGCCGGTTGCTGCGCCTGGTCAATATTCTTCAGAAATGTCTCCAGAATATGCGCCATCCCCTTTTCGTACTGCCCATCGCAAACAAACGTCTCCAACTCGTACCGAAGCACGTCCATCGCCTGCCGTGTGCGCTCGTCGTTCACATGCGCCACGCCTTCATTCACAAGTTTACGTTTGGATGGATCTTTCTGGTAAATGTCTCGATTCAGCATTGCAATCATATTCCTGGCGAGAGATCAAGTCCTCCTCGCACTTTGGGAGAGGGGGATTTAGGGGGAGAGGTTTGTGTCGCGGGCTATCTCGCTATCGCTCGATACGCCCTGCGGGCGCGGGCTATGACGCGTCCGCTTCATACGCCGCGCCTTCATTTGGCACAATATTACAGCTTATCTGCCGTGATGGGAACGGCCAAATAGTTCCATCCGTCATACCCATCCAAAAGCCGATAGTTGTTGTTCTCACAGCTTCCGGGGAAAAACACAACCAAACGTCCTGTCACAAGGGGCGCAAACCGATCGACGACTTCACTCACTTTGAGCAGACCAAAGAGTGAACCCACGCCAAGCACAGACACCACTCCTTGTGTTCCCAAATCATGGCCTTGTAAGAATTTCTCAAAGTCACTCACAAGGTAATCCAGATACCTGGGCATGATCGTGGGAAGAAGCTGAGGCTTTTGGAAATAACTATGCACATACTTTTGCGACAATAACCATCTGCCAAACGAGTCCGTTAAGTCAAATAACGTCCATTCATGCCCAGTTTGTCGAGTCACAAGCGCAAACTCATCTATTCCAGCTCGCAAACGCCGCTCATCGCTTTCCTGATACACACAAAAAATGACGCGTTGTGCAGCTGCCGCATCCTCACGCCAGGGAACAGAGATATACTTCTGATAGGATTGAACCAATTGCTCAATTTTGTTGCTCATTTTCTAACCCCAGCCCATCTGTCCACAACGGAAACTGCACATCATAAACATCCCCGATGTGCTTAAAATGAATCCAACCATACCCGGAAGCAATCTGTGCGAGTTCAATGCGACGTTCCAACGAACAATCGAGAATTCTGGCATACTCCGATTCAAAGAGCATGATCCCCCGCAAGCCCTGCAAATACCCGAGCAATAATGCGTAGGTTACGCTTCCTGGAGTTGCATTGGCTTGTGATCGGATTTTCTTCACCTTGCCGCGCAAATGACCGGATTTTGTCCAACTCGCATTGATATTCCGTGCCACTGATTTTAGCGTCGCCTGACTAAACCGACCAAAATTTCGATCTACAAGATAGGCTTCAAGCGTTTCTCTCAAAACTATCGTGCCATATTCATGAGACAATATAAACTCTGCTGTTGAACGAAATAAAGAATCACGCGCACATGCGCATAGTACTGTTAATAATGGTTGCCCATCGACATCTTTTTGCCACAACCAACGTAATCCCCGAAACAAAAGACACTGTTTATCCAAAGCATAAAGCGAAATAAGATGCTGAGAGGTCAGTTGGCGCGTTTTTATCGAACGTTTATTCAAACAATTATGAATAAGTATAGCTTCTTTATACCCCAAACGCTCTGCATCCTCAGGCACACACTCAAACAACAATCGCAATTCATCAAGCATCATTGTTCGTGATACGTGTACACTCCCTTTTTCAGAAAACCCTGCTTGAAGCAAAAACTCTTTCACAATATCCCCCAAATTTCTAAAATTCATGCAGTGTAAGTAACATAATTCACTTCACCAGCGCATCAAAAAAATCGCTGCTCGGTATCGGAAAAATCATATTCACCTTGGGATTTTCCGGATCGTATAACACGCATATCTCAGTATTGAGAGAAAGATAAGGAATGCTCTGTTCGCGCAAGATCATCGTTCCCGTTTTGAGGACGCCATCGATATCAAATGTGTAATCAATGCGCACTCTGGAGAGCGATGAATGCCATGTATGTTCAATATGATGACAGTCATCTCTAAAACCGGTCACACGCGTAAGCATGTTGATGCTGCCGCGCGCAGCAAGCCCGATTTCATAAAGCCTAGAACAATATCGATAAGACTTGATATGCTTTCGATAGGACGAGACCAGCCACCAAGGCACCAGCCCGACGCCGAGCGGACAGACGGCAACCGCAACGATCCAGGCGATAAAATTAGCGGTCTCAATATAATAAGATACTGCAAAATAGCATACGACAATACATATCGCGAGTACACATAACGCGCACAGGACTCTCCAGATGATCGCCCAGCGCATGCCCATGGCATGCACCTGACGCGGCACTTCTGGAAGTGACTCGATCACTTCATCTGGTGTTTCAAGCCCTGGTTTGTAGAATGTCTCTACGATGTGCATCTACAGATCCTTGTGCATGTCGTTGAGATATTGAATACTCTTCTGAATATCCCCCGTATTTCGAGCTGCCTGCGCGCGAAGCAAAATAAAATAATCTTTTGTATTTGCGATGCCAGAAGCCTCATATACCTTTTCGGTCTCATCAATCATGGCCATCAAGCCGTCATTTTTCTCCATCTGAAACATGAGCATCAACCTGCCCCAATAGGCCGCAGGCAAAACAGGTTTTGCTTTGCATGCCTCATCAAATGCCTTTGCAGAAGCTTCATAATCAGAGCGATAATATGCATCCCATGCGGTGACAAGCTGCTCGATAGCCTGAAAACGCTTTTCATCTACAGGAAAATCGGGGAATTGGCGAGCTTTGGATAATTTCTGTCGGATATAACCCCACCCTGTGCGATCGAGGTTTGGGAGCGGCTGCCCCGCAGGCGGCATGATCTCAATTTCGATTTCCTGAGAGATGCCCTTGACCAGCTTCTGCTGAATTGTGACGAGTTCAGGCTCAGCAAACCCCGTGCGGATCAGAACGCCGTAATAGGCAAGCGCGCCGCTGTTCTGGGGCGTCAAATAAGGCCCATTCATCTTGAGCGCTTCGTTGACCTGCGCAAGAACTTTTGTCTGCTGCGGATCACGCGCATACGCATAATTCGCTTTTTTAGAAACTGCACTGTGCTCCGCTTTGACTTTTTTATCTTTGAGCGCGTCCTGATCTATCTCTTCATAAAAAGAATAATACTGATCTGCAGAAACAAAATCCTTCTTCATGCTATATGCACGCGCGCAATTGAGATACGCCATAGGAATCGTTTCAGGCTGAAGCTGAATGGCGCGCTTAAAAGCAGTCACGGAATCATCATATTTTTTCTGATTATAAAAAGCTTTGCCCTGTTCAAAATATTCCTGAGCAGTCTGCCCATACACAGTTCCCGACACGCCCAAGACAACACCTAATGCGCCAATCCATATAAAAATAGCTGTCAGGAACTTTCTATTCATGACTGTCTCCCTTATGCACCCCCTCACTTTCAACTATTTTCTCACCAGTCATACCAGCTTCAGAATCGATATCTGAAATGATATTTTCCTCTGCCGTGTCAGAGCTGTAGGTCGTCGAACGCATCCACACAGGTATCTGCATACCGACAGAAAGCGTCAGACCATGTCTCGGCCTACTCTTATCTGAAGTGTCGAATTGTATATCGTAGGCAAGCTGCGCGAACGATTCCTCGCTGAAGAAATACTTGAGCCCCAGAGAAAGACCGATAGAAAAAGATGTTTTCGTCAGCGTGAAATCGCCCAAATTTTTGTTATAGCCATCTAGGCGCACATGCGAAAGCCCAAGCCCCAGCGCGGCTTCCGCCTGCATGACCCAAAATGTATAATGCCCTTTGACCTGAGCGGGATAAAAGCCAATCAGCACACCGCCATCCGCTTCGGAAGAAATTCTTCCGTTGGACATATCCATATTGAAATCGAAATCCGATGCAGCCCCAGCAATATCCAGCCGGAACAGCTGAATGCCCCAATACTCATCTTCATAATTGACAGCCCAGGTTATCCCGTGAAAATATCCTGTTTCGGAAATCTTTGGAGTATATTCCCCCTTCCTGACCTGTATTGAATCTGTAAAGGCGTAACGATGCGCGGCAAAATGATATCCCAGCGTCGTAGAAAATCTGTATTTTCCAATATTGCGATGCCTGATCTCGTACGGAGAGATGCTGTTTGGCAAGAGCGCAGCCTGAAATGTCTGTGGCGTGCCGGGATAAACTTTATATGACTGCCTATAGTGATGATGTGTTTCAGAAACGACCGCGATCTGATGCTCTCCGGGAAGAATATCTTTCGTCTCGTTTGAATTGCCCCAGACCTCATCATCCACATAAATGACGGCTTCCGGATCATTTGTGAGCACAGTGAGTTCAGTCACTTCAGGCTTGAGTTCGACTGTTTTTGAATAGACCTGCCCTTTTTCTGCGGTAAATCGCCAAGTTTCAGAGACATAACCGGCTTTTTTGAACGTGATGACCTGCTCTCCGACCGGAGTTTTCATAGAGAGCGGCGTCGTGCCCACAAGTTTCTGATTGATATAAACTTCGACGTTGGGAATAGAACTGATCAGATCAAGCCCGGATTCGAGCTCAAACAGAGAATTGATCACAATCTGAAGGAGTTTGTCGAGAGATTTGCCTGAGCGATCGATAATCACCGGGGCTGAAGACAAATTCCGATAGAGATGGAGCCCGACATGCCATTCATTATTTTTATATGCAAAAGAAGCCTTGGCGAATGCATCGACATTGAACACATCGAGCATGAACGCGCCGCCGCCGCTGCATGGCATGCCCTCATAAAAACAATCCGGAAAGTTCAGGCCTTCTTTTTTGATCTTTTGCGAAATGATCTGTTCGCCGACAAAATGCCGTTCTTTCGCGCGCGAAAGGACCTGCATGACCACAGAATCCACTTCAGAGCGCTGCGACTTGGAAAGCGAGCCATAATCGAGCTGCCACATGACCCTGTAGTTCTGATCGCTCTGAGCACTTGCTTCACCGCCCAGAGCGACGGTCAGGGCAACAGCCATGACACACGCGAATACGGATGAAAACCATCGAGTCATTGTGCCTCCATTCTGAGGCGTACAGTCACACCTGAGCATTCCGGAAAGTGCAAAACAGAAGAAAGGCTGCGGTTCATGACGGCTCCATGCAAAAAAGCCGCTTCGTCAGGGAAGCGGCTAAAGAAATTATTTTCTTCGTGAAGATTTTCTCTTCTTATTTTCAGGAATATTGCCGCAGAGGATATCTTCCACCGGAAGGTCCCAATGCACAGTGCCTTCAGCGATCTCGCGAAGCGCCGTCACACAGGGCTTGTTATCCGTCGAAATGGTTGGCTCAGCACCGTTGAGCAAATCTCTCGCGCGCTTGCTGGCCAAAAGCGCCATTGCAAAGCGGTTGGGGATTTTTTCCAGGCAATCTTCTACAGTCACACGTGCCATATTATTAACTGCTCCAGTCAGTAATTAAAAAAACACATCCACTATGTATCAATACATAATGGCTCGGCGATACTACCCCATTGCATCTTAAATTGCAATCCGAGAGTGTTCGCCCTTTATCGTCAGCCTCCATGTGTGGAACGCCCGGGGCGTTGCGGGGCTACGCCCCGCTCCGGGGGGTAGCGGCGTATCCGCCGAAAGCGCGGATAGACGCGCAGGGGGCTCCCCCCTGCCACAAAACATTCAACCCCGCCAGAATGCGTACACGCCAGATGCTGATGATTATTTCGCAGGGCGTTTCAGGTAATATTTCGTGTCGCCCGTGCGGAGATACTGCACACTGCAAAGCTCATAGCCATGCTGGCCAAACGTCCCAAGAACCTGGGTCTCATCTGCATTCGGACCGCACACTGCCTCTTTCGTATCACCCTTGAAGTAACTAATAACGCCCATGCCATCAATGTGACGGCGCAGAATGAAATATTCCCAAGGAACTCTTTCTGCCATCGTGTATTCTCCTCTTAGAAAACCATGACCAAAGGGCTTCCATGCCCAAGATTTACAAAAGACCTCTTCTCGCATCCCCAACATCTTGAGAATGCAAGCTTTTCCCTTATCAGAATTCTCTATTTGGCGCAATCAAAACCAATAGGCTCTAATGAATGACCGAACTCGTATAGGCGACAAAACCATTGCCCCCCGTATATTTCACACGGCCGTAGTTCGAGGACTTGATCTCCCCTGTGCCCTTCCAGTTAAAGGCGCGCATGCGGATGCTGTCATCGCCCGCAGATGTCGGGGATGCCGTCATCAAAAGCTCGGTCCCTGCAATCGGGAACTTTTTAGATGTCAGCATCAGCAGCTCGTCATCGCGCGCGACAAGCATCCCATACGACACTGCAGTTTCTGTCTTCGTAAACAGATCGTTCTCCTTCTCGCTTTCATAGTTCTTGCCGTAATGCGTCACGCCCGAAACCTGATAAGCTTCAATCTCCTTGTTCGTCTTCAGATACTCAAAATAGGCCGCATCGTATGCGCGATTGGGACGATAGGCGCAGTAAAACTTATACGTCGCATTGGTGACCGAATGCGAGTCGCGATCTGAACCGGCATAGTGCAGGCGAGGATCTTTGGCAGTTGTCCCCCATCTCATGCGCGCGATGCTGAAACCGCCGATGCCTGTGCCAGTCATATACCACGTGCTGCCGGTGTCGTTCGAAGGCTTGAGAAGCCCCGATTTGATTGCCGCAGAAAATTCATCCGCGCGCGCGATATGGCCGCCGTCATTCATGCATTCAAGCGTCGCATTCCAATAGTTTGCCGCTTTGCGAGGCGCATTGTCTATCCTCAGAAGCGGATTCACTTCAAACGCATTCACGGCCTTGGGCTGCGGGAATACTGGCTTGCCGCCCTCAAGCGCCACCTGCTCGCTGATGCACCGGAACGGATAGAGCTTCCCAGTCCCATGGTATCCCGGCTTGTTCGTGGTATATGTCCAGGCTTTATCCGTACCAGACC
This sequence comes from Pseudomonadota bacterium, assembly GCA_017464085.1. Classification (GTDB taxonomy): domain Bacteria; phylum Myxococcota_A; class Bradymonadia; order UBA4248; family UBA4248; genus UBA4248. The sequence continues at coordinate 5,227 of JAFUEE010000160.1, read as the reverse complement.
ACGGCAAGGCAACGGCCACTGCTTCCCTGTATGTTTCGGTCCAGAGCTCTTCATTCGTACCATTCGGCCAGCCTGCGCGGACAAGCGACGCAAATTCCCCCATATAGGGCAGGCGCGCGCCGAGCTGGCGGCATTCGTCCGAAGCCGCAAACCAGTTCTGCTTATATCGATCGCGTCTGTCTACCGTATAGGTGATCTTGCCCACTTTCAGCGTCACACAGCCGTCCTCTCCTGGATTGCCGTGACAGTTCGCGCCAGAAAACGTGATCGGGCGCGGCTCGGCATCCCAGACACAGCGAAAACGCATCTTCGTCATCGCCGAGATCGAATCCGTCGTGCCCTTCGCAAGCTCCACCGCCGTAATCTTGTTTGTCGCACTGACTGACATAGACCAGAGCTTTTCGGTGTTCGTCTCATTCGCGAGCCCAGAAACCTTATCGGCATACACATTCCTGTGCAGCTCGGTCACGGTCGGCAAGCGCGCCCCCATCTTCTTGCATGCCTCCAGGGCATTCAGATATGTCTCCTCCCCACGCGCGTAGCTATCCCAGACAAGCCCCCAGGGATCTTCAAATTCCCCATTATTTGCATGGTTGTGCGACACGCTGTCGTCGCATTCCTCCCCATTGATCGAGAGATAATACCCGCTGTCGCATCGCACCACACGGCAATACCCGACCTCGCATGATGTCGTCGCATGCGCCACTTCGCACACCTTGCCATGCGCGCCGCAGTTCTCGTTCGTATCGCGTTCGCACGCCATCTCATGCGGATGACCGCCCACGCATGTGTCCGGCTTGCACTTGCGGTCCACGCAGCTGCCTGACGCCCAGTCGCCGACAATAGATTTGCACGCATTGCCATGCGCGCCGCAATGATCCACAGTGTCCGCCTCGCATGCATTGTTATAGATATGAAACCCGGGCTCGCAACTCAGGACTACGCACTCCCCCTTGTCGCAGGTCATATCCGTCGCATGCGCAGACTTGCAGACATGGCCTTCAAAACCGCAGTTCCCCATATCATCGGGGACACACGATTCCCCTGATTTATGCTGCCCGAGATCGCATTCCGAAAGGATGCAGACGCCTTCCTTGCAGATCATCCCCTCCCCGCACCTGATGCATGCGTTTCCGTCCGTGCCGCACGCATTCTTGTTGTACGATCCATCCTGGCAGACGAGATTCTCCACGCAATATCCCTGGCCGCACCTGCTCACGAGGCACTTGCCGTCCTCCGTACATTCCCCATCCTGCCACGCGAGCATAGAACTGCAGTCATTGTCGTGCACGCCGCAATGCTCAAGCGTATTCGGCTCGCAAGATCCGGCATAAAAATGCGAACCGCCCGGACACGCGGAGATCGGAACGCACTGATTGTCCACAAGCTCAAAACCGTCCTTACACACAGACGGCACGCATCTGCCTTTTTCCGTGCAATAGCCGTCCTCCCAGCCCACGAGATCATGGCAGCCGTATCCATGAGCACCGCAGTTCTCCACTGTATTATCTTCGCATGTATCCTCATATTGGTGCCGTCCCCCCTCGCATACGAGACGGAACACGCACCGCCCATTGATCAGCGCATATTCGCTGGAGCACGCAGAAACAACACATCCCCCAGCCTCACATGTTCCGGCTGCCCATCCGGGCAGCGCCGTGCAATCGTTCGAATGCGAGCCGCAGTGCGTCAGTTCATCGGCCTCGCACGCCCCATGATAGGCATGATAGCCTTCATCACACGCTTTCGTCTCCACGCACTGCCCGCCATCACAGGCCTCCCAGTCCTCACATGCTTTGCCGCACGAACCGCAGTTCTCCAGGTCGTGATAGATATCCACGCAAAAACCGCCGCACTGGATAAACCCGGGCTTCGCACACTGGCTGCACGCATACGCACCGACCTCGTCCTGATCCATCGAATACACGCGCGAACAAAACCAGCTGTCCGGGCAGATGTTGCGCGCCTTGTATGTGTCGATATCGATCTTGTCAAACCGCTCCCCGCTGCTGAGCTCGCTGTTAGATGTCACAGGCTGCATCGGATCATTCAAGATAAACCCTGCCATCGGCTCGTCTTCCGTCCCGCAGGCCACGACAATCGAATCCAGCTCGCAACCGCTCAGAATGGCAAATGCGCATACCGAGGCTGACAAAACACCCGTTCTGCAACGATTCATATATTTTTCTGACATCACCGCCTCCTACCCGATCACAAATACCGATCAAGCATATCAGATTGTGCGAGCTTTCGCCACAAACGCACAAATCCATCGGCACCGGAGGCATAAAAAAGCGGTGCTCAACGTCTGTGGATATGAAATACAAAGCCGCAGGCAATAGGCCGCAGGCAGTTGCGCGCATAATAAAGGCCATAGCCTTTATGCGGAGAGACTGTCGCTGCTCGATTGCCGATCATACATAGCAGTTTTTCATATCCGCGCTCGTGGAACACGAGCCAGAAAAAAGCGCCGGCACTGCCGGCGCTTTTTAAGCGATCAATTCTTCTCGACAATCAGGGCCATATCTCTCGGCATCTGCTTCTCATTGTCCCAATAGGGGGAGAGTTTCCTCAGGTTGTCGACGATTCGCGGCATGACTTCGATGACGCGGTCGATATCCGCTTCGGTCGTCTCCTCGCTCAGGCTGAATCGGATCGAGCCGTGCACTGCCGTAAACGGCACATGCATCGCCCGAAGCACATGCGAAGGATCGAGCGACCCGGACGTGCACGCCGAACCGCTCGACGCGCAGATTCCCTCCAGGTCGAGCTGATAGAGTATGCCTTCCCCCTCAATATAATGGAACGCCGCATTTGTCGTGTTCGGAAGGCGGTCGGCGCCTTCGCCGTTGATCACGACGTATGGGATTTTCTTGAGCCCGGCTTCGAGCCGGTCGCGCAACGCGGTCATGCGATCGCGCTTTGCGAGCGACGCTTCCGCGAGCTCGCAGGCCTTGGCAAGCCCGACGATATAAGGAATGTTCTCGGTGCCGCCGCGACGCCCGCGCTCCTGATGCCCGCCGTACAAAAACGGACGGCATGCCGCGCCCGTGCGCATATAGAGCACGCCCACGCCTTTCGGCGCATGTATCTTATGGCCAGAAAACGACAGAAAATCGACATTCTTGAGCGCGCCGCTCAGGTCGATCGACAGCTTTCCTGCCGCCTGCGTCGCATCCGTATGGAACAGGATCTTCGGATCGGTCGCCTTCGTGATCTCCGCCAGACGCTCGATCGGGAAAATCACGCCCGTCTCGTTATTCGCGTACATGATCGAGACCATCAGCGTCTTGCCCGGGCGAAGCGCCTTCACGAACGCGCGCATGTCAAGCTCCCCGCGCTCATTCACGCCGATGCGGTCGATCTCATACCCCTCGCGCTCGAGCTCCTCGCAGAGCGCCAGCACAGCCGGATGCTCGACATCTGACGTGATGATGTGCCGGCGAGCAGGCACCGCCATCGCAGCACCACGGATCGCAGTCGAATTCGACTCCGTCGCGCATGACGTGAACAGGATCTCGCTGGACTTCGCAGCACCCAGAAACTTTGCAATGCGCGCACGCGCATCCTCAAGCGCAGCCGCTGAAATCTTCGCCGCCTCGTACATCGAGCTCGGGTTGAAATATGTCTCGCTGAAATAGGGCAACATCGCATCGACGACAGCCTGAGGCACACGCGTCGTCGCATTATTATCGAGATAAATCATATTTATCCTCCCCATATACTATATATTGATGACGCGCAGAGAATCATCGACGAGCTCGCGAAGCTTCTTTTCGACGACAAGCTGAATCGTGCCGCTTGCCCCCGGGCATGTCGCGCATGCGCCCTTGAGCTCGACATACACGAGGTTCTCCTTGATATCGATGATCTCGATATCGCCATTGTCATCCGCGAGCATCGGGCGGATATCGGACGCGATCACAGCCTCGATCTTCTTGGAGAGCTGGAACGGCGACAGCTTCGGCGCAGCGCTGTTTTCTGCTGCCGGCGCTTCGCTCTGTTTGCCCCAGCGCTCGTCGAGCAGGTCCTGAATGCCGCCGGGCGCATGCTGGCAAGCGCCACACGCGCCACCTGCCTTGAGCGCGCCGATCACATCCTCGATCGTGTGCAGATTCAGCTCCACGATGCGGCGCTTCAGCTCCGCTTCCGTCACATTGAAGCACGTGCACACCAAGCGAGATTCCTCGTTGTCCTTCATATTCAAGTGAACGCCAAGCGCCTCGAGATCCACGCCGCGCTTCTTCGCCCAATCAGCCACTGCCGCCTCAAGCGCCTCTGCGCCCATCACCGAGCAGTGAATCTTCTGTGACGGCAGGCCCTCAAGAAACTTCACGATGTCGTCATTGCTGATCTTCAGCGCCTCGATCGGCGTATAATCGCCTTTCTCGATGATCTCGCAAAGCGCCTCGCTTGACGCAATCGCGCTCGTGCAGCCGAACGTCGAATATTTCGCCGCCACGATCTTGTCGTTGACCGGATCTTCCGCCTTCTCCACCTTGAAGAAAAACTTCATCGCATCGCCGCACGCGATCGAACCGTGCTCCCCGACGCCGTCCGCATCCTCAAGCTCCCCAAAATGGCTGCGGGAATCGCCATTGACCGCATTCATAAACAAAATTTTCGTCTTGTCGCTATATTGCCAGGCCATATCACACCTCTGATGTTAAGTCATGCTCTGAGTTTACCCCCTCAAAAGCGGCGGGCATACTAAACAAGTTGCTCACAAATTCAACCGATAATCTGTTTTTTTTCGGCAACTTTTGTTCCTTTTCAGGGGGCGGCGGCCCCCTGCGCGGCTATCTGCCGCCGGCAGATACGCCGCTACCCCCACTGCGGGGGCATGCCCCCGCAACGTCCCCCGGTCACACTCAATGCTCCGATCAGCGTTTTCCCGCTGGCAACGCTCCATCTCAGGCCCCCAATGACAGCTGCCAACAAACGCTCAATCACTCATCCGCACGGTGCACGCAAAGTCCCGCGCAAGTGCTTCAATCTGACTGCAGAGGCATGCACCTTGTCAAAACAGCTGTCTTCTTCCATATCATTTTCTTCCATATCACAGACATTGCGTATGCCATGCCCCCAGGTAGTGTCCATAAAAGTTCGCAAAAACCAGAAATCCAGTCTCGGCGAACATCACCTAACATAATTTTGGAGAGAACTTGCATCAATGTATGCCCTCCCCGTGTTTTGCCAATTGTCAGTATACTCGATAATGTAGGCC
>JAFUEE010000159.1 GCA_017464085.1 Pseudomonadota bacterium | reverse complement strand
TTTGTCAATGTGTGAAAAACTGTGTTATACTGCGCCATGGTTCGGAACTCCTTGCAAAAGGTGGTTTTGCTGAATTTCCTTTTAGCAAGAAATCGGTTCCGAACCAACTATAACGCCACATTTTTGTGGGACAGCAGTGGATTTCTTGTCTTCAAGGCGCTTGTGATTTCCTTACTGCGCTTCATTCTGATGATCATTGTTCAACTCCTTATAAGTGAGTGACGCTATGAGATAGCGGTGACCAGCGCTATCTTCACGCACTCCTATACCACAAAAATTTCGCATTCCAGCCTTCAGCACCACACACAACAAAAGGCGCATGGATACTGACGATAAGCATGTATCCACGCGCGCGAAATGAAAAGTCTCTGTTCTGCAGAGCGTCATTTAGTCGCGCAACAAATCAAGCCTCCCCCTCAAAAAAACTGATAAATAAACAGTACCTATTGACGAAATGGGGAAATTCCCATTCCGTCAGAGTTTGAGGCCTAATCGAGAGCGCGCAACGTTCAATCACGCAATCACGCCTTCAGGCTTTGGCTTCCGATAGACCAGACATGCTTTTCCCTGGCTGCCGAAGGTTTATTCTGAGCCATGACGCCTGCGAGCGGATGCGGCACATACGGCGCCTCCAGATATTGAATATCATTCGCATCAAGCTCAAGCTCCGTCGCTTTAGCTGCGCCTTCGATGTGGTGCAGCTTGGTCGCGCCAACGACTGGCGATGTCACTTTTGTGAGCAGCCAGGCAAGTGAGACTTCCGTCATCGTCACACCGTACTTTTCAGCCAGTTCAGCCACGCGAGATATGATCAGATTGTCCTGCTCAGCTGTGGCGTCATATTTAAATTTGGCATAGGCATCTTCTGCCGCGCGCTTCGTATCGTTTTCCCCCGGCTTTCTGGAAAGGCGGCCGCTGGCAAGCGCGCTATATGGCGTGAGCGCGATGTTCTCCTCATCGCAATATGGCACCATCTCTCGCTCTTCCTCGCGAAAAATCAGATTGTAATGCCCCTGAACAGAAACAAATTTCGCAAATCCCTCTTTTTCTGCAATCGCATTCGCTTTCGCTAGCTGCCAGGCAAAACAATTAGAGATGCCGATATATCTCGCTTTACCAGCACGCACAACGCGATTCAGCCCATCGAGGATATCATATATCGGCGTGTTCCAATCCCACATGTGATAGATATATAAATCCACATACGACATGCCGAGATTGCTCAGGCTGGTATCGATCATCTTCTCGATATGCTGCTGCCCGCTCACGCCAGCTTCGATCTCATCGACCGTACGCGGCAAAAACTTTGTCGCCACAACAACATCCTCGCGCCTGGCAAAATCCCGCAGCGCGCGACCGACATATTGCTCGCTCGTGCCGCTCTGATATGCAATCGCCGTATCATAAAAATTCACCCCCAAATCCAGACCGCGACGGATAATCTCCCGGGTATGCGCCTCATCGATCGTCCAGCTGTGCTGTCCTCTCGCGGCATCGCCAAATCCCATACACCCCATACAAATCCTAGAGACATTCAGGTCTGTATTGCCCAGTTTCGTATATCTCATTCCCACTCCTTCCTGTTCGCGATGAAATCACATCCATTGAATATTTTCATGACCATTCGCAATGCCGCAAAACAACAGTCCGCGACACCGCATAAGCTATATATGCCATCAGACGCCGTTTGGTTCAAATACTTTTTATAAATTTCTCTCTTGGGGTAAATATTTTTTATACGCACTTTCTAATTTCTGCATCCAAGCTTTTTAAAATTTTTACCGCAGACTGTTCCTCTGCCTGCATCAGAATACAAAAATCATCCATATCATGCGCATTCTCAGGTATTTTCAAGCCAATTTTGAACAGCTCACCACCATATCCACATAAGTGCCCGATAGATACGCGCCGTGTCAGTTCTCCTGCTGGATAAATAAACCCAGATTTTCGCGCACGCGTAATATACATGTATGTAATCAGTTGATGCAGGTCATTCCGGTCATAAGACTTACTTCTTTCAACTGCATCCCCATGTTTGTCCTCCATATGCTTATATTTTGCATCTAATATAATACATTTTTGTTTATCTATAAAGTCGGGATAGCGACGAAATCCCTGGCAATCCTCAAATAAATATATCGGCTTTTTGCCCGAAATATTATCTGGATGCTCAAATCCGAGCGGTTCAAGAAGTTTTGCCAGATACTGCTCCCACAGCCACGCACCGTCAAACAGAACGCCATATACCTCATCACGCGAAGCACCATAGTTCTGAGTCTGACCGCTTACGATCATCCGCGCGACGCGCTGCAACGGCGCATAAGCCGTCAAATAGGGATGTTTTACATCTCTCGAATTGTCGCGCAACACCCTCATGCGATCGCGCACGCGATAATCCGGCGTCGCGCCCACGACCATCTGCACAGCCGCCTGAATATCCTTATCTGCATTGAGTAGCGTTTTGCCAAATGGCATACCCAGAATGATTTCTATCGCATGGCGTATCAGCATCATCAAGGCGTTCTGCTCGCTGCGCTCGCGAATTTGATACGCGATATTGCCGCAAAACGGCTGGTTCAGCTTGATCTGCCGAGTGATCTCAATGCAGCCGCGCAATCGCGCGTCATTATAGGAATGTCTAATATAGGTTTTATATACCCCTTGTGACCAAGCGCATCGTAGATGATAGACAAACACATAATATAAAAGATTAAATATTCCATCATTCAATGAACTATATTTCAGATCGAACATATTGAGCGAAAACACTCTGCTCAACAGATAGTGCAAAAAATAATCATGCGCATCATCTTTGGCAAAGCGCGAGCAAATGCGAAGCTGGATATCATTCACACCAATAAATCCCATCACATTGCCAGTGGTCAACGCATACACATGGTCATCGCGATTTTTCAGTTCAAAAACACTCTGCTTCCCAATATCCCCATCCGATTTCGCCAATACTTTGGGAAATATCAAAACATGTTTCTGCGAATCCAACGCATCAAGTGTCTGCCCTGCAATACACGAAAGCGCATCAGCCCCATCGCGATTCACAATGCAATTGCTACAGTTGTTATCTGTCGTATGGATTAAAAAAGCCATCCTTACGCCTCAGCATCCTACGACATATCCTCATCAGTCACATCATCCCTCAAATCATAAGCCGATTTGATGCGGTCTTTCTTTTCACAAGCATCCGGCAAACCGCGCAGATACTCATCAATCAGACTTTCGAGATGATATTTCCAAAGTTCTTCTGCCGAAAGCGCATCCGCATCATCATTCATCTTCAAAAAGTAAGCACCGCCAAGCTGATAATCCTCCCCGAGTTCCGGTATCGCCCGAATCACGCGATTGACAGCATCCATTCTTTCGCGCGCATCGGCGCTCAATCCCATTTCACTGGCTGTATCTTCCGGACGAATCTTATGCCATGCAAAACGCCGACGCAGGGCAAAATCCATGCTTTCCACACTGCGATCGATGTCGTTCATCGTACCAATGATATACACATTTTCAGGAACATAAAAGCCATCTCCACTAAACTCATCATCTTCACAGTCCACAAGCTTTTGATACTGCGTTTTTACACGGCCTTTGTCTTTGCCGCGATACCCGGGGTCAAGCGCATAAAACAATTCCCCAAAGATTTTGCTTAAATCTCCGCGATTAATTTCGTCGATGATAAAGACATAGTTAATCGTTTTGCGCGCATTAACCGTACCGGCTTGATATTCCTTCAACCCGCATTCATCCTTCATGAATTGCACAATGGCTTTCCGGTAGTTATCAAACGTTCCACTCTTATTACCTTTTTGGCCTCGATAGACATTATAGCATTGTTCCTTATTAAAAAACATTCCAGTACGCAATACCCATTCATTATTTTTATATACCAATCCAGCAAAACCATCCGAATAGTAGCGATATGGCCGAATATTCACTTCTTTTCCCTTAAGAGATTTTATCGACAACACATTGTCATCATTCTCCTCAGCTTTTGACTTCAAGTTTTTCCAAGCGTCATCAAAGTTATCCACTTCATCTGATGCAAGAATATATGGCTTTTCAATCGCACGTTTGCAAAATTCCTTAAAAATGCCATCCTGACGTTCAAAAATTACCTGTTCGCCACTCTCGCTTTTGAATGGCCTTAATCCCTCTACAAAATCGACATAATCGTATGACGGATGAAACTGAACAAACCCTATGCATTTCTTTTGTGCATCATCAGAAAGATCCAGCCCATCATTCATCGCCTCGGCAATCTGTCTTGCCAAATAGGTCTTGCCAGTTCCAGGCGCCCCCGTCAGAACGAGATTGCGACAACGCTTCAAGTGTTGCGCATATCTCATTACTAAAGTCACGTCCCCTTTATCCAAACATTCACGTACATTCTCAACACCACTCTCATCATCCGTATCATCTCCCCCATTATAAGCCACTTTTGACACATCTATGAATGAATGCACTTCTGAATCAGATGAAGAAAATTTATTCCGCATTTCTCCAAGAGCATTAAAATATTTATCCGCTGTTAATTTCCCTTTCGGTATTTCAATTCCCATATTATCGCTAATATATTTACGCGAATTATCATCCATTGTCATATATGAATTAGGCCGAATATAAAACATACCTTTTGTGAGACCATATCCAACTCTCTTATAAGAACACACCTCATCAAATAGTTGCTTCTGCTTACTTAACTTAGAACTATCGCCATCCGCATATTGAATGGCCAATTCGTATTGTTCCCAAATCTTATCCTTCTGTTCAGAATCTTTCTCAGATCTAAACCAATCTTTTCCACTATCCCATCTAAGATTACCCGGGTTTCGTAATTGCATTGTCGGCAATGCATCAAACAATGTCGGCCTTTCTATTTCATTCGATATTCCAAGACGTTCCCCAATTAAAGTTATGATTCTTATTCGATTCTCTTTCGTAACATTACAATTCATAAAAAAGAAAACCGTATATGGCGATACATCATCAGATACAACATGAGGCTTTGTTTTATCTTTATTCTCACCATACTCTGTCCGAAGGCTAAATAAATTTTTGCATCCATCGACGCCAACTTCATCTGCGATATCATACATCATCTGTGCCAATTCGCGCCTTTTTTCTCTTGACTTATATTCCAACAGCTTCGTCGCCACTGCTTCATAAAATTTCACCCATGGATATTGCTCGCTCATATCGCTCCTGATTTCGTTCATATCGTTCCTATTTCTCCCCAAAACACTCCCAGAATTAAGCCAACATCCCCAAAATTAAGCCAACATCCCCAGAATTAAGCCAACATCCCCAGAATTAAGCCAACATCCCATCTTATCGCCTCCTCGTGTCCTGCCTGCAATCTCAAGCAGGCAATCACTCCACCCTTTGTTATGGCATAGCTCAAGATGCCAGGCGAGAAAATTGCGCATACCCTCCGTCGCGCCGTATGCCGCAGGCATAGGCGCGGCACACGCGCGGCGTATGCAAGGCATAGCCGCGCCAAATATAAAAACGTTCCGTGGAACGACTATCGCCGTATGCGCTCTTGGCGCATAGGCGAAACTGCGCGCCGTATGCACAGCATAGGCGCGACAAACGCAGCGTATCGCAGATAGCCGCGTCCCCAAATCACTTCACAAGCTGAATCGTCGCATAGCCGTTGCCCGTGCGCGCACCTGCCTGCGCAGTCACACCGGTCAACATGTAATCCACACCTGGCGCATGTGCGGCGCAAGATGCAGGATAATACTGATCGAGCGTCTTGCCATCCACGGTGACCTGATTCGTCCAGGCGTATGACGATCCGCCGCCACCTGAACCGTTCTGGCCAGACCAAGTACCCGAGCCGCCACCGTACCAGCCGCCACCGCCGGCGCCCATCGACTCATTGTTGCTCGTCTGGGTGCCGCCATAACCAAATCCGCCTTCTACGAATGCGTATGAATACGAAGCATTATAGGCAAGCGACCCGTGCTTGCCGCTTGCGGTGAGCGTGCCGCCGTAACCGGGGTCCGTGCCGGAAACTTTCTGGCCGTTCGAGCCGTTCCAGGCACCGCCATCGCCGCCAAGCGCGCCAGTGCCACCTTCATTCGTGTAGTGCAGACCACCGCCGCCAGCGCCAGCAACGATGATCCTCGAGCACAGATGCGCATCGTCTTTCCAGACTGTCGCCGCGCCAGCTGCGGGTTTGAGCGAGATATCCGTCGCGCCGCCACCGCCTGCGGGAAGCGTGCTGTATGCCGATGCATGCGTGCTGCCGCCGCCGTTCCAGCCGCCAGCGCCCGTCGTCAAGCCAACGCCACCGACATACACATAGACCGTCGTCATAGATTTAAGCGTCAATATGCCTGAAACGACCGCCCCCTTGCCGCCGGTGAACTGCGCAAGCGGCGTCGCGCCCTGCGCGCCATAGACCGTCACCTTAAAACGGCCGGCAGGCAGCTGAACGCTCTGGACACTCCCAGTGTAATTGAACACCTTGTCCTCGAATGTATAAATCGTCAGCGGTGACGGAGAAATCTCGATGTTGTTATAAACGCCATCCCCGGACGATGTCGCAGTGACGAACTCGGAAATCGCCGCGCCGTCTTCCTGCGAGCCTGATGTCGTCACGATGACTTTCTGCGACGTGTCCCAGTTGCTCGGAGAGAACACAAGCATCGACTCGCTGAACGATGCAAAGCCGTTCGCGCTCTCAAGATTGATCGCGACATTCCCTGTCGGCTTGCTGCTCAGCGTCACGGTCAATTCGGTCTGCGCGCCTGCCATCAGCGCGTTCTGCGCAAGTGACATCGTCACTGTCGCCGTATCGTTGTCGATGATGTTGTACTCCGGCGAATTGGCTGTCAGGCCGGAAAACACCGCATCCTCTGAGCTGCTCGTCAGCGTGATATGCGCCGTCTGCGTCCCGTCTGCAAGCGAATCATCCACCGCGACGACCTCGACCGTCTGCGGCTCATTCCAGTTTTCCGCAGTGAATGCGAGCGAACTCGCGCTGGAAAGCTTCAGTTCTGACTCGTCTGTCGATTTGAGCTTGATCACGACATCCGCTGAAGGCTGCGCGCTCAAGGCAACCGTGAACGATACCTTTTCCCCGCCTTCTTCGCGCAGATCCGCTGGCTTGCCCGTGACGATGATCTCAGGCTTATCGTTGTCGACAACCGTCACCGCAAGCTTCCCTGTCGCGCCTTCAAAATTCTCGTCCGAAGAAGCGAGCGCAAACTGTATCTCTGTCTCGACATCCCCATCCACAAGAACGTCATCGACGCTCGAAGCCGTCACGACCTGCGGCACATTCCAGTTCTCCGGGGTGAATTCGAGCGTCGCAGGCGCAACCGCAAGTTCTGTCTCATCCCCAGAAGTGACCGTGACGGTCACTGCATCTTTAGGAATCGAAGAAAGCGTCACGTTCACGGAAACCTTTTCCTCACTGCCCTCCGTAAGGATCGGACTGCCATCCACTGACGCGATCACCGTCGCCGTATCCGTATCGACATTCACGCCCTTGATGACCATCTTCTCAAGCTCGCCATAATTCTTGTCTTCAGAGCTGAACGTCAGGACAACCGTATAATTCTGATCGCCGTCGATGATATTGTCCGCGAGCCCCTGGACACTCAATTTCTTGCCCTCGAGATACGAGTTTTCGTCCAGTTCGAGCGTCGTTTCGCCCACGAGCACCGCCTCTGTCACGACTTCCGTCTGCCCCGCCCCATCTTCATCATAAAGCGCGGCAGTCACCGTGACCGGCTTTTCAGGCGCAAGCCCAAGCGACACGGCAAACTCGACAGGCTCTCCATTTTCAGTTGTTTTGACCACATCGACGTCGACAAACGCTTCCGCCTTATCGTTATCCTGATTGGTCACATCGACCGGCTTCAGTGCCAGACCGTTGTAATGCGCATCATCCGACTCGGTCTTGCCAAAAACAATCTGGTAGGTGTGAACGGCATCATTGATCGCATCGTCATCCACGCCTGTCACGGTCACCGTCTGCGGAGAATCCCAGTTTTCCGGGGTGAACGTCAACACAAGCGTGCCATTCGCATCCGCGCCTTCCAGCTTACCATAAGCCGTATTGCTCGAACTCACGGCGATGCTGACCGCCGCAGAAGGCTTGGAAGCCAGCACAACAGTAAAAGATGCCTGCGTGCCGGATTCGCTTGTATAGAGCATCGCATCCGCGCTCACGCTCACGCCCGCGCTGTCGATATCTTTATTCTTCATATCGACTGAGCCACTCAGGCCGTCAAACGCGGCATCCTCAGAGACCGTCTTGATCTTGACCGCAAACGACTGATCGCCATCCACGACGTTATCCGCCAGACCGGTCACAATCACCTGCTGCGCCTCTCCATAATTCTCGGCATTCAGGCGCACGCCGCTGCAATCCACTGCCGCTTCAGTCTGCTTATCTGCAGGCTCGATGCTGCATTCGAGCGTGACATCGGATGACGGCGCATGGTTGAGCTTGACTGTAAATTCAGCCGTATCCCCATGTTCGTCCGTCTCGCTGTCGCCGCTTGCCACCAACAGCTTCGGTTCATCCCCTGAGGCATACACGCATTCTCCAGCCTCATCGCATACCCTGCCGCCCGTGCATGCCGACTTGCCAACACATGCCTCAAACACACAGTCGCCTTTCGAGCACACTCTGCCACCGTCGCAGCTCATCCCCAAACATGCGTTGTCCACGCACTCTCCGCCACTGCAAGACATGCCATCTCCGCATGTCTTGCCCGCGCAGCCGTCAGATACGCACGCGCCACTGCTGTCGCAAACCTGGCCTTCACCGCAATCCTTGAGCGCGCCATCCACGATGCATGCATCATACACGCACTGCGCCGCAAGGCACGATTTACCATCCGGACAAGTCATGCCCGCGCATAAATCTTCGGCGCAGTCATCGCCCGTACACCCGGGCTTGCTGCCCTGGCTTCCAGCGTCATTACTGCATGCGCTCAGACCAAGTGCCGCAAACAGCAAACATAATCCAGTTTTCCAATGCGATTTCTTCATCATGCCTCCCATGATGTCTGCATTAACTGCAGACTTTGTTTTATGTCAGTACAATACTGAACCTCCCTCACAATTTGTAACATCATTATTGCCGTTTGAAAAGTTCACTTTTATTTCAAAGTAAAAAAGACTTATTCCACTTATACAATCAAGCCAGTGCCTGACAAGTCACCCTCAACCACAACCTGATATGCGCAGCCTAAAACAAATGCCAGTCTAAGGAAACTCTGAACAATTGCATAATACTCAATCATGATATCGTGCAAATCCGCCCTCCCCCCCCTGACCTTGCCCTATTTGGGAAAAGGGCTGAGGGTCAGCGGCAAATTAATCAGAATTTCCTTAAACAGTTCTCAATTTATATATATTTATAGGTTGATATCAATCACAATGCCAATACTTGTTACCGATATCAGCCTCATAAATCACCAAATTATATTTCTTTCCTTTCGAAATCTTGCAATCGCTTGCCTTGACAGGTCTGACATGAATCAAAAAAGCATTGTCTCCTCTGGAACCGTCATCTTTCAAAGCAGCATGTCCAAGCTTGATTGCTGGAACGCCTCCAGCACCACCAGACCCAATAAAACTGGGATTATCCTCTGAAACAAAAAACCAGCTCCCATTTGCATAGGTATCCACAGGAATTTGAATAGTCTGTACAGAAACGCCATTCCCCTGATATTCCGTGAACGCAGTGAAGTTATAATCTCTGAACTCTCCTGCCGACAGTTTCAAACGGTTTTCATACCAGTGCGGCCAGCCTCCGGCATTACTGCTTGGCGCAGAAATATGACATTCCAATTCCCGACCAACTGCCAAACCATCACTTCCCCAGCCCCCCTGTGAACCGCCTTGCTTAATATACATTTTGAGCTTGCCAGAAAAACAAATATCTTTTCCCGATTTGTTTATCAGCCTGAGCGTGATTCCGTTAGAAATCCCGTCATCCGTCGCAAAACTGGGATCGCTGGCACTCACTTCAATCTCATTATTTATACATTTTCCGCTCTTGCACGATTGATTACCACCACATTTCGTATAATTCTCACACTTGCCATCGGCACCGCAATATACCGAATTCGTCAGCGGATTGATGCACTCACTGCCGCATCTCACCTGTCCGGCAATATCGCATGCCGGCGGATCCTTTTCGCAAATCTTGCCCACTGTAATATGATAACCGGTCTTGCACACCGTCACAATGCACGCCCCGCCAACGCAATCCCCTTCCAGCCAGCCCTCAACGGTGTCCGCGCAATTGTTTGACACACTTCCGCAGTGTGCGCTCGAATCGGCTTCGCAGCCGTTCCCGTTCAAATGCATGCCGCTTTGACATCGCTCAACCACACACTGTCCAGATACACATTTGCCATCCGCCCAACCATTGACCATCCGCCCGCATGACATGTCGTGCGAGCCACAGTTGTCCACACTATCCAGTTCACATGTCTTATTATACTCATGTTCGCCATTCTGACAGTTTAAAGGCGGTTCATCCGGATCCACGTCTTTGGGCGGTTCATCCGGATCCACGTCTTTGGGCGGTTCATCCGGATCCACGTCTTTGGGCGGTTCATCCGGATCCACGTCTTTGGGCGGTTCATCCGGATCCATGTCCGTGGGCGGCGCCGTGCGTGCCTCACAGCGCCCATTTTTACACTCCTGAAAATCAGTATCGCATGCTGTAAAATTCTCGCACTTTTCATCTGCCCCGCAATACGCCTGGCTTCTCAGCGGGTCAATGCACTCATCCCCACATCTCACCAGGCCTTCGCTCTCGCAAGCTTTCGGATGATCACCCTCATCGGTTGTTATCCCTGTGACAATGACCTTATCATCGATGACAGAACTCTCCACACACCCGCACACAAGACATGCCATCGAAACAACAAGCCACTTTACGCCTATCTTCATGATATTTGCTCCTTGATATGTAACGTCCTCTCAAGCATTTCTCGGCACTGCTGCCTAAAAGCAACATTATATACATCATCCCGTTACAAAAGATAGCAAAATCAAAAGAGCCGTATGCGCCAGCGGCGCATAGGCGAGATGCGCGGCGTATGCAATGCATAGCCGCGCACAATGTAAAGATGCTCCGTGGAACATCTTTCAAAATATCTAGCAATCAATCAAATATATTTATTCACAGAATGAAACTTTCATCCCCTTCAGAATCGGTATCACATATTTGGAGACATTAGCCGTGCCCGGTCCTGTGCTCAGCATGCAAGTCTGGCTAGCCCAGTTATCATTCTCGACATTGAGCATATCTGCGAGCGGCGCATCATCCTTTTCGGCGACAACAGCCTTACTCTCTTTATAGATGAATGGCGTATGCGTCGAATTCGCGCCGAAGTTCGCAGTACCAGCATTCGGCCTTCCTCCCTGCCACCAATAAACATTATTCACAGTCACTGTTGCTCCCTGATTGCCAACAATTGCGCCTTGCTTGGTGCCACCAGATGGCGTACCTGTACAATAGGAGTCAGAAATCAGAGCAGTTCCTGCTTCAGCATTTCCGATTAGACCACCAGCATAACCACCTGTTTCATTACCCGTCGTGAAACAAGTATCAAGTGTGACGGTTCCATTAAACCCACCAACAAGACCGCCAGAATTACAATTATTTGTGCAAGTCGTCACGCTGCCAAAAGATGCACATTTTATAAAACTGTTTGTTCCCCGAACCATGCCTGCAAACGAACTCGACCAATAATAACCATTCGTATCGCCAGCAGCCGTGCTTCCCGTAATCGTTGAGTTATTCAAATAACCAACAAAACCGCCAAAACCATTTCCCGTGCTGCTATTTGATCTGTTCACATTACCCGTCGCATGGCAATCCGTAAACGTCGAGTTGTCCGCATAACCGGTGTGACCGCCGACATACTGCGTACCAGAGACATTCCCGGTCGCTTTGCAGCCTTCAAAGCCGGATGAATAGCTCACGCCCGCAAAGCCGCCGGACATCTGGCTAGTCGAGGTAACCTCGCTCTTTGTCGAGCAATTCTTGAACGAGCTGCTCGCTGTCACATAGCCCACAAAACCGCCGACATACGCCTGATTGCCCTTCACGGTACCATCCGCCGTGCAATTCTCAAACTTGCCGCCCTGCGTCCACGAAGAAAATCCGCCAACTTCCGTCCCGCCGTCAATATCCGCCGTGGCTGAGCAATTCTTATATTCCGACTCAAGACCATTGCCGACAAATCCGCCGAAAGAGTTGCCATAGAACTTTGTCGGCGTCGTCACGATCCCCTTTTCAAAGATGCAGTTCTCGAATTTGCTATAGTCCGCGCGGCCTGCAAAACCGCCCACACCCGCGCGCGCTTTCGAGTTGCCCGATGCTCGGCAGTTCTTGAAGCTCGAATTCTTTGCATATCCGACGAATGTCCCGACATGCCAGCATCCTGTATAATCGCCCGTAATCGTCGCATTCGAATGCGACGTGCTGTTCGTAAATTCCGAATCGTATGCATTGCCCACAAGACCGCCAGAATGCTTGTACACATGGGTCACTTCGCAAGTCGCGTGACAGTCGTTGAGCTTCGCAAACTCCGCCTGCCCAACAATACCGCCAGATGCAATCTGATCGCCCGAAATATTCATCTGCGAACGCACGCCGCTGATCTCTGTCGTCTTTGCATAACCGACAAGCCCGCCGACATACTGATAGCCCGTCACCGCCCCTGTGATCGTCATATTCGAAATCTTGCTATCTTCCGTATAGCCTGCAAAACCGCCGATATAATTGCGGTTCCCCGACTGCGTCACCGTCACATCGAGGTTGAAGTCACGCATCAGCGACGATTTCGCATACCCGATAATGCCGCAGTAATCCGACGCGCATGTCAGCTTGCCGCTCACGGTCTTGCCATTGCCGAAATAATATCCCGTAAACGGCTTGGCCTCTGTCCCCATGCCTGCCCACGATGCCTGTTCCCCAAGGCTGATATTTTTCATCAATATATAAGCATTGTCCGTATTGTTCGAATCCGGATACGGCTGACCGAGATTGATGGATGAACGAACCTCTTTAAAGTTCGCGATATCGCGAATGCAGTATGCTTTCACGGTCTTGTCACCCACTTTCACCGCAGCATAATCGCCATCCTCAAGCGTGCATTCCTTCACGACGCAGAATCCCTCTTCAGAACAGACAGCGCCGTCACCGCACGCATTGCCGCACGCGCCGCAGTTCTCGTCGCTCTTCAGGCTCACGCAACGCCCGCCACAGTCCACATACCCCTCATTGCACGTCGGGGTGCATACGCCAAACCTGCACGCGATATCCGAAGCGTTCTCGGAAACACACGGATTGCCGCATGCGCCGCAGTTCTCCACATCATCCTGGAGAGATACCTCGCACCCATCGCCCGATTCCTCATTACAGTTTGCAAAGCCATCCTTGCATGCGAACTTGCAAGCCGAATCCTCGCAATGCCCATCCTGCGCATTGTCCAGCGCACCGCAGTTCAGACCGGCGTTTTCACCATTGCAGCCGCAATACGCATCATCTTTAGACGGATCCGTGCAGAGATGCGCATCTTCGGCAACCAGGCATGCCGTCTGCCCCTCCGCATCGCACACGCACGTGCCATCCACACAGACCTGGCCACCATCGCATTTCTGCCCTCTGCTGTTGTCGCTCTCAGCAGAAGCATCCGAGCAGCTCCCCTTCGCGCCGCAATAATTCGCATCCGAGGCCGGATCAATGCAGTTGCCATCACACCCAAGACGATCCCCGCAATCCTGAAGGCACTGACCGCCGTTGCAGAACTGCCCCTCATCACAGGCATGACCGCACGTCCCGCAATTTCCAAACGAAGACTGGAGATCAAAGCACTGCCCGGAACACTCCGTCTGCCCCGCCGGACAGAACGGCTCACAGTTGCCCTGACGGCAAACATCGCCATTCTCGCATGCATGACCGCATTCACCACAGTTCTTGTCATCTGTCTTCAGGCTTACGCATGCATCGCCGCAGGCTGTCTGACTGCTCGTACACAGCACACCGCATTTGCCATCCACGCAGAAAAATCCTTCCTTGCAGACATTCCCGCATTCACCGCAGTTTGCCGCATCCGATTTCAGATCCACGCACAAAGACGGTGCGCAGTCTTCATCCGCACCATCACAATTATTCTTGCACTCGACCTGCGTATCTGAACACTTGAGCTTGCAAGCCCCGTCCACGCACACGGCACCGCCTGTGCACGCGTTGCCGCAATCGCCGCAGTTGCGCGCATCCGTCTGGACCTCTGTGCATGCCTCATCGCAGACCTTCCAGCCCTCCAGGCAGCTCAGTTCGCACTTGCCATCTTTGCAAATCGCATCCACGCCGCACCCCTTGCCGCAATCGCCGCAGTTGCGCGCATCCGTCTTCACATCCGTACACACGCCGTCACAGCGCACCTGCGCAGCATCCTCGCAGGCATCCGGAGCCTTGCATGTCCCGCCTTCGCAGGTCTCCCCCGCTTCGCACGCATGCCCGCAATCGCCGCAGTTCTCCGCATCATGCTGCACATTCTTGCACGACTCCCCGCAGAGCTTCTGCGCAGCATCCTCGCATTCCGCAACGATATCCGCACACGCCCCCTCCACACAGTGCTGCCCGGACGGACACTTCGCATCCTCGCACTTGCCGCCGCTCGGCGACTGACCGGCATCGTTGCCGCAACCGCCAAAAGCCAGCGCCGCACCCATGCACAAACCTACAAATACGCTTCGCTTCATAAAGGCCTCCTTCTGCCTGATTTTCATCACGCGAAATCATTTGCATTCAATGCAAACACTTATCCTTATAATATTTTAATAAACCCCATTCGCAAAATCAAGAATTTTTACACATTCAAAATAACAAATATATAAACATAACTTTTCTATAAATTCATCTAAATCATCATTCATCAACACATCGACGCTTCCTTAGACGCGTCTATCCCTACGGGATACGCCGCGCTTGCGTCGGCGCTATGGCCTCCGCCATACGCGCCGACCTGAATCACGCCTTTGCGCCATGAGCACGCAGCAAATCTGCAATATCCTCCGGAAACTCTGTATATTCTCCATACATTGCATTCAGCAGATCCAACGGAGAGTATCCTCTGCCGTCTTTGATATTCACATCTGCCCCTAATTCTATGATTTTTTTCACAATCTCCCTGCCATGCTCTCGTGACATCATGTGAATACCAAATAACAGCGGCGTTACCCCATGTGCATCACGCGCATTGATATCTGCGCCTCTGCTCACAAGATATTCGATGACCGATGCGTCATTGCACCGATGCAATACAGTCCTCTGCATCTCATCTTTAACATTCACATCCGCACCATTTCTCACCAATATCTTCGCTACGCGCAGATCATAACAATAAAATAATGGCGTCCTTCCCTGCTTATCCAGTGCATCCACCTCAGCACCTGCGCGTATCAGCACCTGCGTTGTGATATCATTAAAGCAAGAGTGCAATGGTGTTCTGCCATCATCATTCATCGCGCGCACATCCGCACCATGCGATATCAGAACATTCACGATGTTCGTGCGCGCGCAGACAGAACATCGCTTCGACTCGTTCAATGCCCAATGCAGCGGTGTATTTCCCCTGCTGTCCCGAATATTGACATCCATCCCGTGTTCTATCAAAACCCTTGAAACATCATATAATTGTGTAAAATGTAAAGCTGTCAATCCCTCCGCATCCAGAGCATGAATATCTGCACCATGCTGTATGAACAGTTCGCAAATATCTCCGCTTTTGCTATAAAATATCGGCGTTCGACCATATAAATCTTTCATATTCACATCTACATCGTTACGGAGTATAAACTCAATCACATCATAGCTCTCGCACACATGCAAAACACTTTTTTCAGACCAATCATCCATCTCATTCACATTTGCCCCATGCCCTACAAGCAATGACGCGATTTCAACATCAGAACACTCACAGAGCGGCGTCATGCCACGGTCATCCTGTGCATTCACATCCGCTCCCGCTTCTATCAGCATCTGAATCACTTCGGCATCCCGATACAACGACCAGTCATCATTGCGATATCCATGTAATGCAGTTCTGCCAGATTGACTTATCGCATGTACATTCGCGCCATGTTTAAAAAACACCTCCAGCACAGCTGAATGCTGACATAAATGAATCGGAGCGTATCCTGCATCGTTTTGCGCATTAACATCCAAGCCTTTGCAGATCAGCCATTCAGCCAGCGCTGGATTGCTCTGCCCATGCAACAGCGTATTCCCCTCATCATCCCTCACAAAAATATCAGCTCCGTTCGCCACCAGATACTCCGCTTGCTCAAGACCATAACAATAAAAAATCGGAGTCCTCCCCTTCAAATCTGATAAATTCACATTGGCGCCATAATCAATCAACACCTTCAAAATATCGATATCGCTTGTTCCCATCAATGCGCTGCGACCTTCATCATTTACATGATCAACCTCAGCGCCATATTTCAGCAAACACTCACAAATTTCAGCGGAACGGCAATAGAACAGCGGCGTTCGCGCACATTCATCTTCCTCATAAACGCTCGCGCCATGTCTGATCAAACACTCACATACTTCAGTATTTTCACATAGAAACAGCGCAGTTCGTCCCGCTTCATCCATTCGATTTACGGATATACCGAGCCCGATATAATACTCAGCCAGCGCAGCCGAATCACATCTAAACAACGGCGTCTCTCGATATGCGCAACCCGCATCTTTATTCGCGCCAAATTCTACAAGGTATTTTGCGAATTCGACCTCCAAACCCAGATTAAAAATATGCCTTATCTCCTCTTCACCATAACGATGAAAATCAATCAAGGCATCCTCTCCACCATGCTTCTCGTAAAATGCCCATGCCAACGACTTGAGATCCTGTTCTGTCATATTCTCTCACCCAATTCCTCTTACCAGCCAAACATACATTCGCTCATGCTTCGCAGCCGCCAAACTTGTAATACATCCCCCCCACGTCTGCAATAAATGTCTTTGCCATGCCCCTTGCTCGCGCAACTATTCTGCTGACATGAGCATTCAGAAGCATGGTGGACACTTTTGGCCAGGCAGCAGCTGATAAACGGCAATGAAGTCTTCGTTTGCTTCCGATGAAAGCATGAACAGGCCTTACTCAGAGTGAAATTCTCCAAAATTTAGAGACTGACTTCATTTGTATCCAGCGCGCACCTCAGCCGCTCAATGCTTCACACGCCCTATGTCAGGACAGCGTCAACCACAGCAAAATATGTTCAACCCCACGATCAATTCTGAGTATAATATAGCTAAAGTGTCCGGAACGCTTCTCATTCCGACACACAATTTCCTGAAGGGCCATCCCAGGCTTTTCAGCTTTGGCAGCCTTGCGCGTTTTCCTCATCCGACGAAAGCACGCCTAATCCCTCAAACCAACCGAGACAGATATGCTTTTCGATACACATGCTCACCTTAATGATTCCGCTTTTGACGAAGACCGCGACAAGCTTCTTGAATCGCTTCCCGAACATAACGTCACGCGACTGATGATCCCGGCCTGGAGCCTCGAATCCTCGCGCACCGCATCCGATCTCGCGCAAAAATATGACCATGTCTATGCTGCAGTCGGCGCGCATCCAGACCATGCAGACGAAGTCTGCGACGACATGCTCGACGCGCTCCGCGACCTCTGCCGCGCCACCCCCAAAATCAAGGCCATTGGCGAAATCGGGCTCGACTATCATTATGAAGACGTGCCGCGCGACATACAGCAGAAAGCCTTCCGCATGCAGATGGCGCTTGCGCAAGAGCTCGATATGCCGGTCATTGTCCACGAGCGCGACGCACATGAAGACGGCATGCGCATTGTCAGCGAGTTTCCCAAAGTCACCGGCGTTTTCCACTGCTATTCCGGATCGCTCGAAATGGCGCGCTGGCTCATCGAACGCGGCTGGTCAATCGGTTTTACGGGTGTCCTGACGTTCAAAAACGCGCGCAAAGCCCTCGACGTCGCCGCAAATATCCCCCTCGACCGCATCGTCCTCGAAACCGACTGCCCCTACATGGCACCCACGCCTTTCAGAGGTTAGCGCTGCGATCCCACTATGCTCATCAAAATGGCCGAAAAGCTCTCCGAAATACGCGACATGCCCCTCGAAGAAATCCAAAAAATCACTTTCGAGAACGGATGCCGTCTCTATCGGATCGATTCTCCGCAAATCTAATGCTTTAATGCAAGGGGAAGCCCCCGCGGCTATGTGCTCAACCTGAAAGAGTCGTTCCACAGAACATCTCAACAGGTCTGCGCGCATACGCCACAACCATTCACAAATCATAGATGTTATTTCAAATAGTTTAGAAATCTCACATCTTTGATTTCCATACACCTCCCAAAGTACCACTAATAGACCCAATATCCCCGCATATAAACGGCCCATTTTACGCGGTAGGGATATCAAACGGTATAAAGCTGAATGGGCGGGGTTGTATGTATTACAATATTCATAACGGTGTAAAAGAAAAGAATATCCCACCAATTGATATCAATAATTATCCAGCTATTAAGACCCATTTGGATCAGTTCTGGGATAAGATATCCAAACGAGATGATAAAGGTGTAACTCCATATAACC
Organism: Pseudomonadota bacterium; assembly: GCA_017464085.1. Lineage (GTDB taxonomy): Bacteria > Myxococcota_A > Bradymonadia > UBA4248 > UBA4248 > UBA4248. Next base: position 3,208 of record JAFUEE010000159.1, on the reverse strand, counting down.
TTCGGAATTGCGCATATTTGGACGATTTTAACAAGCAGAAAATTGTGTATCCAGAAATTACAAAATATCTGCCATTTTATTTGGATGAAAACAGTTTTATGCAGAATGATAAAACATTTATGATTACAGGTAATCATCTTGCATATTTAACAGTATTTCTCAACTCGTCATTATTCAAATATTGTTATTCTGGGATATTTCCAGAATTACAAGGCGGTACAAGAGAACTAAGGAAAATATTTATGGATAATGTGCGAGTTAAAACTGTATCCAATGATATTAATTTACATTTTCATAATTTAATACGATCCATAAAAATGAGAGAGCTTGAATACATTGATGATTTGATTTTCGATTTATATGATCTTACACCGGAAGAGCGGAATGTTATTCGTGAACAGCTTGAAGAGTAGGTCATTTGGTCTGAAGAAGCAATTCTCTATATCGTTTGATATAATAGGTTTCTTCATCGGTTAGACAATAAATTCTGCAAACATAATCATCTATTAATTGAGCGTCCAGAGTTGTGATTGTGGATGTGATTTCATCATTCGGCATTGGAATAGGCAATTGTTCTACAAATTCGCGAAACCATCTCCAGCCATTAACATCCAATTTGCTAGAGGTAATATCATGATAGAATAATATTGTTGTTGAGTTAAGGAAGTGCAAGATATACGTTAGTAAACATAAATTATCTTCTTTTAGCACCAGCATATAGCCAGTATTATTAAAGAAGAATTGATATAAATCAAGAGCAAAAGCATTACTTGTTCTAGCTAAATCAGCCCACACAATTTTCTGCTTGTTAAAATCGTCGAATTAAATAATTGCATAGATTATGAATTAATGTCGCTCGTAGTATTGGGGGCTAATGTTGCTATCCAGTGTACGGACGTTCCGCATTTCATCCAAAGCCGCTGTCAGGTATCAGCGTATGGCAATTGGGGCTTCGACACGTAAAACCTTGGTAATGTGTGTCCACGTCAAATTTGGAAATCGCGATTGCCAATTCATAATGTCAGAAACACCAAATTAAATGTTCTGAAATAGGCGAGGTTACGCTTACAAAACCTTTGCCATATTTAAGTGTAAGCGCATTCGATAGCGAATCCATACTCAACCAACCGAGAATAACAGCAAAAAAAACTCGCTTTACCTCAAACTGCGCAGTACAATGTATGATGTGTAGGCTCGTTATCGAACGAGCCAAGTGATACACATACAGTTGGGCATTTGGATGTATGTTTGTGGTAAAGAATGCAAAGGCAGGGCGTAGGATGAGAAAGAAAGACGAAATCGCAATTCCTGAGACAGCTTATGCGGATCTGCTGAAAACCGCAGTTTCACAAATCCACGCCTCCAGAAATGCAATTGCTATCCAGGTCAACACGGCCGCCGTGACGACCTATTGGAACCTTGGAAAACTGTTGTACGACAGAAAAATTGAAGGAGGATACGGGAGCAATGTCATCCAACGATTGTCGGTTGACCTGAAAGTATCATTCCCAGACATGGGCTTATCACCACGGAATTTGTGGTATATGAAGCGTTTTTATGAGCGATATCGAACATCAGATCAAAAACTGCAACGTGCCGTTGCAGTTTTGTCTTGGCGCATAAACGTATTGCTCATTGAAAAGCGGCTAACAGATGATGAAATCTATTATTATGCATCAGAAGTAATCCAAAAAGGATGGAATAAAGACTTATTGCTCAATGCCATAAAGATGAATATGTATGCCGCCCATAAAGATGAGCAGAGAGATAATAATTTTCTCAGGGTGTTGCCTTCTGATCAGGCTACGCTTGCAAATGGTATTTTACAAGACTCTTATAATCTCGGCTTTCTCGGTGTAACCGAGCCGATTGGTGAGCTTGAACTGGAAAAGCGACTTGTTGAAAAGATCAAATTGTTCATCATGGAACTCGGAACAGGATTTTCTTTTATTGGAAATCAATATCGCCTTGAATACAACAAGAAAGAATACTATGTGGATATGCTGTTTTTTAACCGGAAACTTAGATGTCTGGTTGCCATTGATTTAAAGATAGGTGAATTCAAAAGTGAATATGTTGGTAAGATGAATATGTATTTGTCGATACTGGATAAACAGGAAAGAGAGAAGGACGAGAATCAATCCATAGGAATCATTCTATGTGCAGAAAAAGATCATTTGGATGTAGAAATCGCCCTACAAGATGTGAACAAACCTATCGCAGTAGCGGAATATGAGTTGATTTTACCTAAGAAGGAACTTCAGGCAATTGTACTTGCTGAGATGAATAGAGCATAATTACCCTTACACAGTCGGATACCAGCAAATGATAATTGGGACCTGACTCCTGTCTTGGCGATGAATGAATAACTGATTGGGCCCAATGGTATTACGATGACGGAGTGCAATACGCAAAAGCTGATGGAGCCTGTACGTTTTTACACGCAATAATTGTCATATATGCCATTTATTACGCCAATTATCGTGAGTACTACCTGGCGGCCATTTGAGTTTGATGCGTTGAGCGACATTCATTCGACTAAGAAAGGGGCTGATAAAAATGGGGCGATGGATTGTTCGAGATAACTGACGATTTTAACAAGCAGAAAATTGTGTGGGGAAATTTATGCCAGAGTGCACAATTTACAATTGCAAAAAAAGGGAGTTTATATTAATGCTCCATCACCATTGATAGTCCCCGGTGATTTATATATTCTTGCTGTATTAAACTCACCTATTTCAGATTGGTATATTCATAATCTCAGCGTTGCAAGAAGTGGCGGATATTATGAATACAAGCCGATTTATATTGAGCAAATACCAGTTCCGAGGGTTGATAATGCTACACGAATTATAATATCGGACTATTCCAATAGATTGTTAATATCAGATGAATGCGAGATGGATAGAAAATTGTTAGATGCATTGTTTGATTTATATAATTTATCATCTACAGAAAGAGAATATATTCGAAATTATGATTTGTCAAATCATAGGCGATGAAGACAATTTTTACTTATTCCACACTCTCCCTAATCACTCGCCGTTCCTCAGATGTGAGATGATAAAGATAACGTCCACATGAGTTCGCAAAATCGAAAAAGCTAAAAGTGCCATTGGAAATCCAGTATGATGAACTTGCATAAACTCTCATCTTACAGGAGGAACCAATGGCGAGAGGTATTGATAGAACAGAATTGCTTGAATTG
>JAFUEE010000158.1 GCA_017464085.1 Pseudomonadota bacterium | reverse complement strand
GCAATAGCCAATAGGCAGAAGTAAGCGCCCTCAAAATCAAACCCGCCTCATCGCGGCGCAACCGCCAGAGCCCTGAAGGGGCGCTTGATATCAGCCGCGGGTGAGAGAAGCGTAACCCACGGCTGCCAACGCGCGGCGTATCGCAACGCGATAGCCGCGCCCAAAGTAGAGCCGTTCGGTCGAACGGCTCTGATGCGACGTATGCCGCAGGCATAGCCGCGCCCAATGCAGAGCCGTTCGGTCGAACGGCTCTGATGCGCCGTATGCCGCAGGCATAGGCGCGCCCACATACATCCCATACAACACAATTTTATCATTAAATGACTGTGGCAGTCAGAACACAAACTCGCTATAAGTCCTCCGGTTTTGATGCCGTATTGGCTGCTGTTCGCGCGAAACCGCTCAAACACATGATTTACGGCTTTTTTCAGTCCCAAAGTCAGGAGAACGTTCATGAAAAATTGGAAAACAAGTTTGGCTCTGATGTCTGCAGCGCTGCTGCTGACCTCGTGCGCAGAATCGTCTTCAGAAGATCCGGGCACCAATCCGGGCGGCGGCGGTGGCGGCGGTGGCCAGTCATGCAGTTTCTCACTTCCGCAATGCAGCGCCGACTTCAGCTCGATTGAACGTTGCGAGAACGGTGTCCTCATCTCTACCAAATGCCAGAACGGATGCATCGCAGGCAGCTGCAAGAAAGAGACGACCGGCGAAACATGCGCCTATTCCGGCGGAAAGTGCAGCGACGACGCGAGATACCTGCTCACCTGCTCGAATGGCTCCGAACTCAAGCAGGAATGCCCGAACGGATGCGCCTATAACGCATGCAAAGCCGCGCCAGCCCAGCAGGACACAGACCTCCCGAAAGTCACCGGGCTCGACCCCACAAGCGGAAAAGCCGGCACCAAAGTGACGATCAAAGGCGCGAACCTCGGCAAAGTATCCAAAGTCTTCTTCGGACCGGAGCTCTATGATGTCGCATCCGCGACGGCTGATGCGGTCACGGCTGTCGCCCCCGAACTGTCCGGAACCGTCATGGTCGGCATCCTCGCGAACGACAAACGCCTCTCGGCTGGCACATTCACCTATCTGGCCGAAAGCGAGAACAAAAACGAGATCGACTGGTGCCAGCTCACGCATGTCGAGCCGAACATCAAGCCAGGCGACCCCATCCAGGCGTATGCACAGGTCTTCGAGGAAGGAAAGACCGGCGCTTCCGGAAGCCACGCAGGCATCCAGGCTCAGGTCGGCTACATCAAGGCGGACGGCAACCTCTCCGACACTGCCGCCTATACCTGGACCGATGCCAAGCGCAATGAGCAATTCAGCGGCGAAGCTGCCGGAAACAACGACGAATACATGACATCCGATATCTCGCTGGGCACCGGGAAATACCGCATCGCCTACCGCTTCAGCCTCGACGGCAAGAACTGGCAGTATTGCGACCTCAACGGCTCACAGGACGGCTTCAGCGCCGATCAGGCAGGCACCGTCACGGTCGCTGACGAGCCCGAGCCTGAGCCCGCAAAAGTCGAATGGTGCCGCATCATGAACGGAAGCACGATCACATCCGCAAAAGCTGGCTCCCCCTCCGAGCACATCTATGCACAGGGCTTCGTCCCCGAATGCACCAACTACCAGACGCACTGCAGCTCGCTCAAGGCTCAGGTCGGCGTCGGCTCCCCTGCGCTCTCCTCTACGGATGCGATCGCCGACGGCTACACTTGGACAGATGCTGCCATCAATCCATCCTACGACGGCAGCGGCGGCACCGCGCACGACGAGTTCATGGCCCAGGTCAATGCCGACAAGGCCGGCACCTATGCCATCGTCTACCGCATGAGCGTCGATAACGGAAAGACCTGGACCTACTGCGACACAACAGACGATATCATGTTCTCTGTCGCCGATGCCATGACGCTCCTCGTCACAGACCCAAGCGAACCCGATCCTGATCCCGACGTGCCAATCGTCCCGCCAAAGACTATCGAGTGGTGCCGCATCCAGTCGCCGGCAACGCTCTCCACGCGCGCAAATGCCGAAAGCGCCATGATCTACGGACAGGTCTTCGTGCCGGGATGCACCGGCACGGGCGCGCAGTGCAAAGACCTCAAGGCTCAGGTCGGGTTCGGCGACAAAGCCGCACAGTCACCTGATGCCTTCACATTCACAGACGCCAAATATAATGCCACCGCCTATAATGCCGGAAACAACGACGAGTTCATGGGACAGGTCAAGCCCACCGCCGCTGGCGACTATGCCGTCGTCTACCGCTTCAGCCTCGATGGCGAAAACTGGACTTACTGCGACTTTGACGACGCTGCAGGCTTCAAAATGGAAAATGCCACGCAGATGACCGTCAAGGATACAGACACCATCGTCTGGTGCCGCACTGTCGTCGACGGCTATGACTACAGCCTCGGCAGCAAAGTCGACGCTTACGGACAGGTCTGGGTCGAAAACTGCACCGAAGGCGAAAATAAATGCGCCAGCGTCACCGCCGAAGTCGGCTACGGCAAGGAAGGCGAAAAGGTCGAAGACTTCTCCTTCGAGCCCGCCACTTATAATGAATATGTCACCACCGGCAACAACGACGAATACATGGCTCAGGTCAGCCCCGATGCCGTCGGCTATTACCGCATCGCCTACCGCTTCAGCACTGACAACAAAAAAACATGGACCTATTGCGATGCCGACGATCAGGCCGACTTCAACCCCGAAAATATGTCCGGCCTGCACGTCAAGGATCCCGTCGAGTGGTGCCAGCTCTATATGACCTCCCCGCTGACTGTCGCAAAAGGCGTCGAAACCGATAAAATCTACGGACAGGCTTTCGTCTCCGACTGTTCCGCCGCTGACCCCGAAAAAGCATGCACAGGCCTCAAGGCCGAAATCGGTTACGGCACAGGCGACGATGTCTCCAAGTTCAAATTCGTTGCCGCCGATTACGACAAAGATGTCGGATACAACGACGAGTTCGCCAAATCGCTCACGATCGCAGACGCCGGCGAATACAAAGTCGTCTATGCGTTCACGCTCGGAAACGGCGAACGCAAATACTGCTCCATGAACGGAAACAAGCCGTTCGATCTCGCGGATGCCGGCGTCATCAATGTCATCGATCCCGCCACACAGCCCGCCAAAGCGATCAAATGGTGCCAGATCGTCTCGGAAGACCTCCCCGCAACCATGACCGTCGGCTCCGAACATAAAGTCTATGCTCAGGCACTCGTCGATGGCTGCACCGATGCCGAAGGCGCCTGCAAAGACCTCACAGGCTATATCGGCTACGGCAAATCCTCAGAATCACCCGAAAAATTCACGTTCACTTCGGCCAAATACTTCAAAGATGTCGGGAGCAACGACGAGTTCGTCGGCACGCTCGCGCCAGCGGCAGACGGCGACTATCAGGTCTTATTCGCGTTCAGCACCGACGGCGGAAAAACCAAAACCTACTGCACCAACAAAAATGAACCCTTCAGCCAGGCAAGCGCGCAGACCATCAAGGTCACAAAGCCCGCTGACCTCAGCATCGAATGGTGCCGCATTCAGCATCCGCAAAACACAACCGTCAAGCAGGGCGAAACCTCCGAGACCATCTACGGCCAGGTCCTCGTCCCAGGCTGCTCCGAAAAAGAACTCAAATGCGGCGCAGTCATGGCCGAAGCCGGTTATGGCACCGGCAAAGATCTCGACAAATATACCTGGACAAAAGCCGTCTACAACGAGCTCTCGGTTGACACGGACAACGACGAATACGGCGCATCCTTCGCCATCCCAAAAGATGCCGTGGACACGACATACAATGTCGTCTATCGCTTCAGCATCGACAAAGGCAAGTCCTGGACTTACTGCGATTTCGATGACAAGGCCGGCTTTGATCTCAACAATGCCTCCAAGATGAAAGTCGAAGCCGTCAAAGTCGAAAATGATGAGCCCGTCGTCGGCGAACCCTTCGTCAGAGGCGTCGATTTCAGCTGCGGCATCGACAACTCGCAGGCTTCCATCTCCACGACTGCAAACGACACGACCACGATCTATGGACAGATCTGGATGCCCGGATGCACCGACAACGGAAAATGCGCCAAAATCATCAGCTCGCATTTCCATTATATCCAGAGCCCGATGGCCAGCCAGGAGCCGCTCTCGACATCCGCAAAATGGATCGCCGTCGATGCCAAGCACAACGACCTCTATTCAGGCCAGAGCAACGACGAATACATGGCACAGAAGAAGTTCGAAAAAGGTTCCTTCGCTTATGCCTATTCGTTCGACCTCAAGCACGATCCCTCGGATGCCAAAGAAAAAGCACAGCGCGTCTTCTGCTTCGTCAACTGGGCGGAATACGGCTTCGGCTCCATGATCGTTCAATAATCTTCTGGCGCAGGCTTTCGGGCCTGCGGCCCGATACGCCTCGCCAGGCGGCGCTATCTGCTTCGCAGATACGCGCCGCCTTTTTATTCAGCCACTGTATCCGGCTCCTCCCCAAACACATCCGTCCGCGTCATAAGAATCTCACAAAACGGCCAGAATATGCCCGTATCTTTATCAAGCGCTTCAAGCTCATGATTTTTCTGACCGGGCTTCATTTTATAATATACATATTCTTTAGTCCTCACATATATATAGGCTTTGTTCTCATAAAAATAAACATTCGGCATTCCTCCACTCTGTGTATAGGCATACGAAACCATATCTAAAAAGCTTTCACTCTGAATAATCTCTCCAAGCGTATTCTCCCGTTTCTTTTCATCCGCACGTCCTGCGCCATCATCTTGCCCTAACGCTTCGATAATCCGCTTTGTATATATCAACATGCCATCATATTCATATCTGTCCATATCGAGCGGCCTGTCCGCATAATTTGCTGATTTCAAAATCAATACAGGCTCGGCTATCCTCTTGAGAAGCGGCAATACAACAAGCACGCCAGAACTAAAATGAGTCTCGTTGGCAATCTGCTCTTTCCTCTCATAGCTATATATCTTAATGTTCATGAAGTTCACATGACCATCAATCATGCATTTCACACTCCCTCCAGTCAATCTAAATGGCAGCAATTGAAATATCTTGGTTGCCTCATTGGCCTCAAATGAAGCGTTTGAGGTCAAATCGGAAACAAAATCAAATCCTTTTATATATTCACCGCAAAACTTATTTCTGACATATGGAATTAAAAAAGTTCTCTCATAAGCGTCTTCTACAGATGTATCCGAGATTAAAATGATAACGATGACCACGGCAAGTACAAATGCCTCAAACAAAATCCATCCACTCGGTGATATCACCAAATTCGCGATCAGGATGACAAGTCCAAGCCCCAGTAAGAAATATTTCTTTACACGATAGCGGACACAGACTTTGTCATATCCTGCCCTGTCATACTTTTGATTTACATCCAACAGCCCGTTCTCTAACATCGCTATCTCTACGCCTCCACACTTCCAATATGGCTCTCTTCCGCCCAGTCCGCCCAGGTGCCGCCAAACACATCTGTATCCTTCATGATTGCCTCGCAGAACGGCCAGAACTTCGCAGTATCCTCTTCCAGCCTCTCAACCTCTTTGCCCTTCTCTCCTGCCCCTGAATAAATACTAAAATCCAAATCCATATATACATACGCATAATTATCACAAAAATAAATCTCAGGCGTTGCCTTGATCTTATTGTACGCATACAATACACGCTTAAAGAACTGTTCGGACTGCACGCGTGATCCGATGATATCATCAAATCCATCAATTTCAATACTATCGAAATCATCATACGCATCCACATCTGAATCCTCACTCGCCTCACAATTAAAAAGTTTTAGCTTGGCATCAATCATCAAATCCTCATACATATAACACTTACGATTCGCCACACGCATATTCTCGCATTTGATAATCCTGACAGGATTCACAATATATCCGCGAAGCGGCAACCTGATGAGCACACCTGAAACATAACGACGTTCAGTTCCTGTCTCAATGATTCTCACATAATTATATATCTTAATACGCATCGAGTGCACATTGCCGTTACTGACAACAGACGCAGAACCGCTGATAACGCAGTAAACATGAATTCTATCTTTAAATGATAGCAGATTAAACATTTTACACCCTTCAATCTCATTGATATCATCATAATAAGATACTGCGCTTGATGGATTATAAAGAAAGCCCTCTTTATATTCTGCATTAAATTTATTCTTAAGATAAGGTTTCAGAAAAACATCTCTATAACTTTCGACGACAGTTATATCCCCCGCACAATTGATAAATGCCATGACCGACAGCACCAATACCAGACTGATCACCAAAAAATTGGGCAGCGACAGAACAAACCCGACGACAGCAAGCGCCACGATCCCGCCAATCATCAGCTTCTTTTTACGCGCATACTTGGAGCATGCCTTATCATAAGGCCGCCTGTCATATGTGCCAGCCAGCGTGTTGCTCGAACCGCCAGAAGTCACCAAAGCCCCCTTCTGCTCCCCCTCATTCGTATCCGACCAGCCGCTCTTCGCCCCCACAGACTTGCCGCCCCAGCTCAGGCTGCTGTCCACCGCATCTTTTTTGTCGCCTGCGCGATGCGCGTCATGCGTGTCCGACCAGCCGCTCTTCGCCCCCACAGACTTGCCGCCCCAGCTCAGGCTGCTGTCCACCGCATCTTTTTTGTCGCCTGCGCGATGCGCGTCATGCGTATCCGACCAGCCGCTTTTCGCGCGCACTGACTTGCCGCCCCATCCGAGGTCCGATCCCGCGGTCTTCGCGACATTCTCTCCATTCCTCCCCCCCGTATCAGCACCCGGCGTAAAGCTCAGTGAAACATCTGCCCCCGCTGTGTCCCAGCCGCTCCTGATCTCATCCCCCCATGAGGACGATTTGCGCGATTTGCCATCATAAGCCCCCCAGCCGCCTTCATTTTTCTTTTTACCGAACATAACAACCTCAAACAATCCGAACAACACACTCCTGAAATATACTGAAAAAAAATCAAGTCAATGACTTTATCCACATGCTCCTGTCCCAATGCGCAACATACGCGCCCAAGCGCCCCGACGGGGCGCTATCTGGGTAACCGAGGGCATCCATCAATGCCCTCGGGGACGCGCGGCGTATGCCGTCAGGCATAGACGCGCCACACACACGCGGCGTATGCCGTCAGGCATAGACGCGCCACACACACGCGGCGTATGCGCAGCATAGACGCGCCCAAGCGCCCCGACGGGGCGTCCAAATATATCTGTCGTCCCGCGCTCCAAAATGAGATAGAATATGACGGCTCGTTTTGGTCAAACAACTTTCAACCAGTGAGGCGAATCATGGCAGACGAACACTTTGAATCATTCTGGAAAGCACTCACAAGTGCCAAAGATGTCGCAGTATTTACGGGCGCAGGCGTCTCGACGCTCTCGGGCATCAAGGATTTTCGCGGAAAAGACGGCGTCTATTCCAAACCCTGGCAGGGATACAACGTCGAGGATATCCTCTCTATCCCGATGTTCAAGAAAGATCCCGCGATTTTCTACGCCTGGGCTCGCGAATTCTGCTACTGCCTCGACCGCTTCTCCCCGTGCATCGTGCACACCGTGCTTGCAAAGCTCGAAGAAAAGGGGATGATCGGCGGCGTCATGACACAGAACATAGACATCCTTCACCAGAAAGCCGGCTCCAAGCGAGTCCTCGAAGTACACGGCTCCCCCTCGTGCCATCACTGCCTCAAATGCCGCAAGACATTCGGCTATGACGATATCGCGCCGACAGTCATGCGCGGGGATGTGCCAAAATGCGAATGCGGCGGGGTGATCAAGCCGGATATCATTTTCTATGGCGAAAGTCTTGACAGCGACACGCTCGAAGCCTGTTTCGACTGGGCGCAGAAATGCGACCTGATGCTCGTCCTGGGAAGCTCCCTGACCGTGCAGCCTGCCGCCTCGATCCCCCTGTGCGCCTGGCAAAGCGGCGCCAAAGTCGCCATCGTCAACGCACAGCCCACGCCGCTCGATTCACTGGCGGCATTCCACTTCGACGATCTCAAGTCTTTTGCTGAAGCAATCGAACTGAAACTCAGCCTCGGCGATCCCAGCTGACGCGAACAGAACCACAACCTCATGGCATACGCAAAGCCTGTTATTCGGAAGAAAACAACCGTCCTGCCATGGAGGCATGCCCCCTTGGCAGTCACATAAGGCGCTTGCGACGGACTTTGCGCACGCCGTGCCCTCCCCCGCGGTGAACAGAAATGAACAGACCTTTCAGAGAAGAAGCCTGCGCCCGGAAAAAAGCCGGCCTCATCCTCAAAAACTGCCGACTCGTCAACGTCCTCAGCGGCGAAATCGAAAACGGCGCGGACATCGCGATATGCGGCAGCCAGATTGTCGGCATCGGCCCGGGTTATGAGGCCGAACAGACCATTGATGTCGCCAGCAGATATGTCTATCCGGGCTTCATCGACGCGCACATCCACCTCGAAAGCACGAAGCTCACGGTCCCGGAAGCCGCGCGCATGATGGCAAAATGCGGCACAGCCGCCGTCATCACTGACCCACACGAGATCGGGAACGTCGCAGGGCTCAACGGCGTGGCCTATCAGATGGATTCCGCCGCAGACAACGGCTTCATCGATGTTTTTTTCGTCCTGCCCTCATGCGTGCCGACGCTCGCAGACGCGAGCATCGAGACCGCGCCCTCCACGCTCGACGCGCAGAAACTCCGCATGGCCGCACAGCACAGCACTGTCGTCGGGCTAGGCGAACTCATGAACGTGCCCGGCATCCTGTTCGGAGATCCCGAAGTCCTCCAAAAGCTCGATGATTTCCGCAGCCTCGGGCTAGTCCTGGACGGACATGCGCCGATGCTCGGCGGACCAGCACTCAACGCATGCATCTATATGGGCATACAATCCGACCACGAATCGACCGCGCTCGCCGAAGCGCGCGAAAAGCTCCGGCGCGGCATGCACATCATGATACGCGAAGGCTCCAGCGAAAAGAACCTCGACTCGCTTCTGCCGCTCATCAATTCACATAACACCACGCGCCTGATGTTCGCCTCAGACGACCTCGATCCCACCGATCTCGAAGCGCGCGGACATATCAACCACCTCGTCAGACGCGCCGTCGCCTCGGGCATCGACCCGATCACGGCCATTCAGATGGCGACGCTCAGCCCCGCCACATACTTCAACCTGCGCAACCTCGGCGCGATCGCACCGGGCTTCGATGCAAGCCTCGTCATCGCACCGGACCTCGTCAGCTTCAATCCTGACATGGTCCTCCACTCCGGCAGCATCGTTTTCGAAAACGGCAGGCTCGCGCAACGCCCCGCGCGCAAGCCGCATCTCCCACCCACGATGAACTGCCGCATCCCCGCGCGCGACGCGCTCCGCATTCCCGCGACTGCCAACGCCGACATCCGCATCATCGAACTCGTGCCCGGCCAGATCCTCACGCGCGAAACGCACGAGCCGGCATGCATCCAAGACGGTCAGGCCATCGCAGATCCCGCACGCGACATCGCAAAGGCCTGCGTCCTCGAACGCCATCACGGCACCGGCGCATTCGCTCTGGGCTTCGTCCGCGGCTTCGGCCTCAAGCGCGGCGCCATCGGCTCCTCCGTCGGACACGACTCGCATAACCTCGTCATCGTCGGCACCAATGACGAAGACATGCGCGCATGCGCCGAACTGATCTGCGGCATGGGCGGCGGTCAGGCAGCCGTCCTGGGCAACGACTCGGCCTCGCTACCACTCCCCGTCGCCGGCCTCATGAGCGACGCGCCCGCCCGCGATGTCATCGATGCCGAAAAAGCTCTCGACGCTTTCTGCGCGCAACGCCTCGGAATCACACATCCGCGCCCGATGGCCGCGCTCTGTTTCATGAGCCTGCCCGTCATCCCCGAACTCCGACTCACCGATCAGGGACTCTTCCACATCGCCCCGGGCGGATACCCGCAAAAAGTCCCCGTCCTCGTCGGATAATCCCTTCGTGCGCCTATTGCCGCAGGCAATACGGCGCAACATCGGGCTCGCGCCTATTGCCGCAGGCAATACGGCGCATGAGCCGTTCGAACGAACGGCTTTGGGCGCGGCTATCGCGTCCGCGATACGCCGCGCACGCCTCCGCCCACTGTTCACGCTTCACACATCAAACATTTGGCATCGCCAGGCATGCGCGGCGTATAATCGCCAAGCGGATGCGCTCGGACATCCGAAACTGACGATGCGCGTCAACCTGCACTCTTCATCACTTCAAAAAGGCAAACCAACATGGTCATGTACATCACAACAGACGGTTTCAAGGCGCTCAAAGAGGAATTCGAATACCTCAAATCCATCGAGCGCCCAAAAGTCGTCAACGAAGTCGCAGAAGCCGCCGCTCAGGGCGACCGCAGCGAAAATGCCGAATACATCTATGGCAAGCGACGCCTCCGCGAAATCGACAGCCGCATGCGCTTCCTCAATAAAAACTTTGCCGAAATGTCCGTCATCGATCCGAAACTGCCGCGCGGAGAGCGCATCTTCTTCGGCGCAACAGTCTCCGTTTTCGATGAAGACAACAACGAGGATCTCAAATTCCAGATCGTCGGCCCACTCGACACGCTCGACGATACACACATCAGCTATCAGTCCCCGGTCGGCCAGGCCCTTCTCGGCAAGACATTCGACGACTCGGTGACCATTCACACCCCCAAAGAAACTCGCCATCTGACAATCTGCGACATCGAATATATCTGATAAAGCACGCTGAAAACGCCAAAGCGCGAGCCAATGCTCAAAAAACTACCTCACCAAAAAATGGAATCGCCTCCCTAAGGAAGCTCTGAATAATTCGAAAACCTCCTGGGGAGGCGGGCGTCTCGCCCGCACAAAACTTATAGAACAACCTGGGGAGGCGGGCGTCTCGCCCGCACAAAACTTATAGAACAACCTGGGGAGGCGGGCGTCTCGCCCGCACAAAACTTATGCGTCTGAAATACTATTGTCCCAAAAACGGCAATTGTTCTGACCTTCCCTAACCGACGAAAACCTCCTGGGGATGCGGGCGTCTC
>JAFUEE010000157.1 GCA_017464085.1 Pseudomonadota bacterium | reverse complement strand
TTTGTCAATGTGTGAAAAACTGTGTTATACTGCGCCATGGTTCGGAACTCCTTGCAAAAGGTGGTTTTGCTGAATTTCCTTTTAGCAAGAAATCGGTTCCGAACCAACTATAACGCCACATTTTTGTGGGACAGCAGTGAATCTGCTGTACAGTTTTCATCATGGTTGCCTCTAAAAACAGAACATTGTTTTGCATATTCTTCATTTGTTAAACGGATATTAGATTTATCCAGTTTGCGCGTGAATCGGAACTCGTCAATTTTGAGAATGATAATATCTTCTGGAAGCTGTTTAATCGTAACAATGGAATCTTTTGCTTTGGCTTCACATAAACGCACATATTTGTACGATGTGTAATCCGATTCATGTTCGACAAAGATTGCCGGATTCAGGATATCTTGAAGAATTTCTGCATCAGTCATTGTCGCCTCCTTCAATCTCTTCAAGAATCCTGTCCTGAATGTGATTCATTTCGCGAATCGTGTCGTCAAAAGTCGTAACCTCAATGCCATAAACCGGATCAATGTTGGCTAATGCTAGCGTTTGGCATTTTGAACACCTCTTTGAATCTGGCAATATAACTTTATCTTCACAAGCTATATAGATTCTGACTTTAGAAATATCTAATAATTCGTTATTATGATAATGCACTTCATCCATAATATTAGTCAAAGGATTGCCATTGCTATTTAGCATAATCAATGTATTTAATTCACGAATCAGATAATCGCTGTGCGTGGTGACAAAAACTCGGATTCCGGCATTCACTAGCTGGGCAAATAATCGTGCCATACGTCGTTGGTTCGATGGATGTAAGTTTAATTCTGGTTCGTCGATCATCAAAAAGTCTCCCTTTTGAATGACATGTTTGAGATAAAATCCCACGTCTAAAAGCGATCGAACAGAGCTGGAACTCTCCTGCATCGTTAAGCGAGTTCTTCCTTTTTGGGGAATATAATAAAGGCCATCTTTTTTAACTTGATAGTCGCCGCCAATGATATCTGAAAAAGCATCTAGTATTTCAGGATGTTCCATTGCAAGGTAGCTCTTATCTTTTGTGATGGCTTCAAGATTACGCGCAAAATCTACATTGGCGTTTACGGGAAGTGCATAATCCTGATAGGATTTAATGACCAATTCCAGTGTATTATCTGCTTTGACAGCCCCTGATGCATTGGCACCTATTTCTGCGATAAGTCGGTTTCTTGCAAAATCAAGCTCTTTTCGGAATATTGCAGCTCCTGTTCGTTCTGTGCTTGCGATATAGGTCTTTGGAAAAAATTGATTAAATATAATCTCGGTTAGAGTAAAGTTAATATATTTTGAAACTGCTTCCTTAGTTAGTTTTACCTCTTTCTTATCTGTTAACAAAGAGATGGAGATAATTGGTGAGTTCTCTGGTTTATTGACAGAAATCATGTTGGTGGTACCCGATCCACTCTCAAGATGATATGGAAGATCGTAGTTAATCTCATTTTTATCTATTTGAATAGAAAACTGTGTATCCTTGAAGCGTTCTGGTTTCGTAGCAAATACTCTTGGAAGCAAATTTACATACTTTCTGCAAGCAGTATCAAGAATACTCTGTATAGTATTTGTATAATGATGCATGTCTAAGTCGATGTGGCTATCTTTCCACAGCCGTTCAATAAGGTCTTCTGACACTCTGCCAGCTATGAGCTGTTTCCAAAGCGTGAAGAAGCCGAAAAGTGCGTAGGTGACATACGTCTTTCCTGCATTGTTATTGCCGCAGATGAGCGTAAGCTGTGCTGGTTCAAATTCAGCGTAACGAATAATACCGAGGTTTTGTATGATGACTTTCATGTTTCTGCTCGTTGGTTTGGGTTATCTGTCTGTATTTCTTTGACCTCTCCCCCCGTCCCCCTCTCCATAAATGGAGAGGGGGAGGCTAGCTACATACCATACCGCATGGCGTCGTAGATGGCGAGTATCGTGTCTTTGGTGCGGTAGGTGCCGTAGGCTTTGATGTCGTTGTCGCGGACGATGGGGAAGGTGTCGAGGATATATTCCGTCTCTTCGCGGGACATGCCATAGAGGTGAAAGAAGGCAGCGTCGAGTTCGCAGCGGAGTTTAAAGCGCGATTCCGGGTTCCAGACTGTTGCATGTGTGGGAATAGAGGCCGATGGGATTTCTTCTGCAACCTCACGCGCAAAATCCTCCATGTCGTGGCTCGTGCAGACCAACTGCACGACGCGACGCGCAATCCAGCTCTTGAGCGGTTCGCCATGCGTAAACCACGGCGCGGCTTCGTAAGTTGAGGGAGTGAAGATGGGAAGTTGTGTAAAATAACCATACCCAAGATGTGTGCCTGCTACTTTCTGCCTCGCTGTATAATCTAAACAAAAGCTATTTAAATTCGCAATAATACAAGCACAATGTGTTGCATTAATCAATGATTGATTTGATGTTGATGGAAATAACAGAAAAAATGTATTACCCATTCCAACTCTAGGAATAATACTACTAATCACAGTGCGTTCATCTGTACTTCGGCAGATATCGCGCCATCCCATGAGCCACTTGTGTTTCCAACCGATACTCGCAAGTCGTTCATCGGCGAAGTTTTTGTCGATATAGTAGCGTGGAATAATGGTAAAATCCGGATCCTGGTGCTGTTCGTCGGTGACGCTGTCGGGAACGTTATTGTTTAAATTGGGCCAAGTGGTAAAGCGATGGTCGTATTGATGGATGAACTTGGCTTCGTATAAAGGCACGAGCGTTCTACCGTCAGGGGGCAATCGATAGCTGCCTTGCGCCGGATAGTTTAAAGCCTCGGCTTGGGTAATGAACTTATCGCTGTCGTTGGACATGTGGAACATTGCCATAAACTGAATTCCCCAGGGATTGCCGGGAGAAATGGTGCCTTTGGCATTGCCGGATTTGGTTTCATCCCAAAGAATGCCTGCACGTTTGTATATTTTGAGATTGAGCGTTGCATCATATTGGTTGCGGAACGTCGGGCAGGTCATTGTGTTGGGATTGAGACAGCTAAATTCTTCGTTGGTAAGTGAGAAATGTCGGTGTGGTTCAAGAAGATCAGAGACATTGTGTAAATAAAATGCAAAATCGCAAGTCTGATGGCGAATTGCGTCGGGACAATAGGGGCCGCTAACCCCCATTGCCCTATCGGTGATGGGGGTGTTATCCCCCCTGCCCCTACGGGGAAGGGGGTTAGGCTCTACCTGCGTTCCTGTCAGCGCGTCCCATGCCCCTGCCCCTACGGGGAAGGGGTTAGGGGGTAGGGGCTCAGAGGGGGGCGCGGCGTATGGCGTAGCCATAGCCGCGTGGGGGGACACTTCCCCCGCCATCATTAATATGACAAGTGCGAAATTCATGCGGCTGTCGATATCAGGGAACAATACTTTTTCACGATTCTCAAAACTATAAAAACAACGCAATTGTTGTTTTAGGACGAGATCGGCAAAGAACATTTGTGTCGTGGCATCGCTGGCAAGCCCGGATGGAACGATAAAACCAGCCGTGTGGCGCATGATATTGCGGTTATGCTCAGCAAAAATAGAATAGGTATTTACATCGCCTTTTCCGCATAACGGATAGCGTCCGGAATGAAGGATAAAGTGGGATTCGTGGGCGGCACGGGCGAGTGCGTCTGTATATTCTTTGTATAAATCGGGATGATGATCTTTGAGTTTTGCGATAAGGGATTTGCGTGCAGCGGCATTGGGTGCGTTGGCGATTTCGAGACTGCGCGTGGCAAAGAATTCGGCTTCCTGAAGTTTGATGCGCTCCCAGGGGGGATTGCCAAGTACACAATCAAAGCCGCCATTTTTGAAGACTTGCGGAAACTGGATGTGCCAATGGAATAATTTATACTTTTGGTGAATTGAAGCGACTTCTTTACCAAGCGGCGTATTAGGATCGAGTGGATCGGAAGCGTCTTTGATTCTTTCAAAGAGAGCGTGCGTAGGGGCAATTGCAGAATAATCCTTGGTTTTGTTCCACAGGAAGGCAGCGCACCATGCGTCAGCGATGGCGCATTCGCGACGATATGCGGGCGATTCGAGCAGTTTTTGGTAGCGCGTTTTTTTGGTTTGCACCTCTTCGAGTGTATTTTCGGCCGCATCGTCAATTTCCTGTGCAGTGACTGCAACGATTTGGCTGGATTCGAGCGCATGTTCCTTAAACATTTTAAATTGAGTTTGGTAAAGCTCGCGCTCGTTTTTGTTGCGCTTTTTAAGTGAGGCGGCGCTTTTGGATTCATCGCCTTCGGCTACAAGCCATGCATCATCGGGAATGCCGTTTTGTATGAGTTCTGACGTTGCACCGAGCAACGAATTCCCGCACTGGATGTGCGAATCGAGAAATGATAGCGGCTCCCCAGGCTTGATTGTTTCGAGCCAGAGGGAGACGCGGCAGAGTTCGACGGCCATGGGGTTGATATCGACGCCGTAGATGCAGTTTTTGATGACGTCGCGGTGTGCGCGCTGGCGGTCTTCGGGCGTTGGCGTATCGAGGGGGCAACGCAGTTCAGCGACTTTGTTGGCGAGTCTTCGGGCTGCCGAAAGCAGGAAGTGACCAGAGCCGCAGGCAGGATCGACGATGGTCAGCGAAAGCAGGGCCTTGACGGGATCCTTTTGATTTTGCGCAATCGTGCGGTCGATGAGCGGTAGGAGCGTATGGTTGAGGATGACCTGCACGAGGGAATCGGGGGTGTAGTAGCTCCCAGTGGATTTGCGTTCGGAGCCCTTGCCTTTGCCTCCGGACTGTTCGGTAAACTCGATGAACGAGAAGTGGTCGCCGGCGGGCGAGAGGGCTGGGGTGATTTCGAGCAGGCCTTCGTAGACGGAGCCGAATTCTTCTGGGCCCATGTCGCGCCAGTTGATGCGGACGAGATGCGTTTCGTCGGCCAGCCAGAGGAGATTGTGGGCGGCTTCGAGAAAGTCGTCGTTGCGGAGTTTTAGCCCATGGATGTGTGGGCATTGTGTCAGATCGAACAGACCGCCAAGCGCGGGCAGGCCGAGTTCCTTTTGACCGTTTGCGAGGCCTTCAAAAGTGATTTGCATGGCTTCCCACAAATCGGTGTAGCGGTCGTGTGCGGTACGCCGAATCGTTCGGTTGCGTATGCGCGAAAAGCTGTAACCTTCGAGATAGCGCTCGCGTGCCGTTTTGGTTGCGTCTTTGGGGTGAAGGAGCTCGCGTTCTTCGACGGTGATGAGGAAAATCAGGCGATAGACGATGCGCAGGAGTTCATTGTAGTAGGTCTGTGCGTAAAGTTCGCGGTTTTGGATTTGCTGTCGAAGGGCAGGATTTGTGCGCAAAAAGCCGTTGCCCAGGGCGAGCAGTGCCTGTTTGACACCGATGCGCAGGCGGTCGGCGATGCGCGATCCGTTTTCGATGCCCGCTTTGCGCATGTTTTCGAGCGCACATTCGGCGACGGGCGTGCCTTCGCTGCCAAACATCGAAGCATGAAGCAACAGCCAGGCAATGCGAAATTCGTCGTATTTGTTGTATTCAAATATCTGTTCGAAATCGATTTCGATATAGGCCGATGTCGTAAGACTGTTGTTATTCCTCAGAATGCGCAGGTTTTTGCCGTTCGTGACGATTCCCCACAATGATTCGTCGTGCGCATTGAGATAATCCTGCGTATAGGCAAAGGCGGAGCATTTGCGACGACCGTTGCCAAACTCCTCGCGATTGACGTCGAGGGAGCTGTTTCGTTGCGTGGTTTCGTAGGCGAAGGGCGCGATGACGATGGGAACGCGGATGACCTCTTTGTTGACCTCTCCCCCCAGCCCCCTCTCCATAAATTGAGGTATCCCTGTTTTAGTAGACAGTAATTACTAGCTTACGTTAGGGCTGCTTGGTATTCAAGCAAAACTTCTTGTGGTGTTCGATATGCTAAACGTGCTTGAACGCGTTTAGTCCTATAATACGCAATGTAATCCCT
>JAFUEE010000156.1 GCA_017464085.1 Pseudomonadota bacterium | reverse complement strand
TCGTTAATCTAGGGATAAGGGGCGTGTCCTGTCAATGCATTTTATTAAGGTGATAAGGCAGTCGTGGGTGTTCGAGCGGAGTTTGCGCCGCTGGTGTATTTTGGGGTGTAACTCTGTGAGGGATGAAAACGCTATGTGGGCAGTCGATTGCGTTTGGTCGCGAGACATAAAAAAAGCCGGGCGTATCGCGGAAGCGATAGCCCGGCTCTTGTGCGGCGTATCGCGAAGCGATAGCCGCGCCACAAAAAAAGATCAGATGGCCCAGAGGAAGCGCGCGATGATTGTGCGGACGCCTGCCTGCAGGAACTGGACGGTTGCCTTGTAATCGTTGCCGGAAGGTTCGAGTTTGAGGACGGTGCCGACGCCATGGATGGAATGCGTGACGCGGGAGCCGCAGACGAGTTTTTTGCCGTTTTTGGAGGTCGCGGAGACGGCGCTGTTGCCGATTTTCCGGACTTCGGCAGAGACGCCGAGGACGGCAGGAGAGTCGGCTTTCTGCGGATCTTTCCAGGTGAAGGCTTTGCCGGTCGGTGCAGGGGGGAGTGCGCGTTTTGGCGGCGCGTTTTGAGAGCGGATGTCTTCGTAGATGTCGTGAGATTCTTCTTCGTAAGCGGTGTCGGGCTCGAAATCAGAGGGGAGTTTTTTGGCTTTGGGAGGCCGGGCATAGCCGCCGCCGACTTCGTTTTCAAAGTCGCGCGCGTTTCGGGCGTTCAGCTGATTTTGAGCGGCTTTTTTCGCGATCGAGGACCAAGCGAGCTGCGGGGTGCGTCGAATGTAATCGTTCGGGGCGTCGATGTGACAGTGGTCGATGGTTTCTGCATCTTCCGGACGCTGCATCTCGTCAATGAACATGCTCGGTTCCTGACAGTTGAGCTGGCCGTAGGTATGCGTTTTTTCGGCATAAGTGATCGTGAGCACTTTTCGTGCGCGCGTCATGGCGACGTACATGAGGCGTCGTTCTTCTTCGAGGTTGCATTCGCCGCTTCTGCGCAGTGGGAGCATGCCGTCGGAAACGCCGACGATATAGACGACATCGAATTCGAGGCCTTTTGCGCTGTGTATGGTCATGAGATTGACGGCGCGCTTGGTGTCGTCGGATTCCGGTCGGATGAGCGTCATGTCTTCGAGGAAGCCCGGGAGATCGTTCGGGCTTTTTGCCTGATGCGCATCGAGTTCCTGAATGAGACTGTGGATACGGTCTTCTGCTTCGGCGAAATCCTGTCCTTTTTTGAGCGTGGCTTTTTTCAGGTGAGTCATGAAGTTCGTCTCATCGAGGATATCGAGGAGGGTTTCGCGCGGGGGGCGCGAGCGCCAGTTTTCGACGCGCGAAAAGAGCGCGAGGAGTGACTGGCATCCGGCAGCGAGTTTTGCGCCGGCTCTGGGGATTTTGACGCGGGCGGCAGCGATGTCTTCCAGAAGGCTGATCAGGCACTGTGTCGGGCTGAGGCCGAACGATTTCGTCTTTTGCTCCATCAGTTCGATGAGTTTGTCGCATGTTTTTTCACCGATGCCTCGGTTCGGCTTGTTGATGATGCGTCGCAGAGCGATGGTGTCTGCGGGATTGACGAGGACTTTGAGGTAGGCGATGAGGTCGACGATTTCTTCGCGGTCGTAAAAGCCTGTGGCGCCGATGATCTGGTAGGGGATGGCGTTGTGGGTGCATTCGCGCTCAAAGCTGACAGACTGGCTGTTCTTTCGGTAGAGGATTGCGAATTTTTCCCAGGAGACGCGCGCGGCATTATGTCGTGAGATCATCTGTGAAATGACATCAGCGGCTTCGTCCCAGTCTGAATCGTAGGAGATGACATGAACTTTTTCGCCGCCTTCTGTGTTTGTCCAGAGGCGTTTTTCAGTGCGTGCGGTGTTGCAGGCGATCAGGTTTCCGGCGCAGGTCAGGATGGGCTTTGTCGAGCGGTAGTTCTGTTCGAGCTTGAAGACATCGCATGCGCCGAAACGGTCTTTGAATTCGAGGATGGCAGTGGGGTCTGCGCCTCGCCATGTGTAGATCGACTGGTCGTCGTCGCCGACGACCGTGAGCTGAGCATTGGGGCCGCAGAGCAGGCGGAGCAGCTGGAGCTGCACGCCGTTGGTGTCCTGAAATTCGTCGACAAGAATGTGGCGGTATCGGGCCTGGATGCGGCTGCGGACATTTTCATAGTTCTGGAGGATGAAGCGCGGCCAGAGCAGGAGGCCGCAAAAGTCCACGGCATTGTTCGCGACGAGCTGTTTTTCGTAATTCTCGTACACATCAGCCATATATTGGGCTTCGCGCGATTTGGCATCAGTCTGGGCCTGCTCGACGCTTTTGCCGGCTTCTTTCCAGGACATGATGGTGTTGAGGTAGTCGGAGACTGCGGCTTTCTGCTTTTGTGTTTCGGACTCAGAGAGCTCGGTGTTTGATCCGAGGATGCCGGCTTGTGTCATGATGGATTTGATCAGCGTCTTCTGCTCTGTTTCGGCATAGATTGAAAAGGAGGATTCCAATCCTGCATAAGCGGCGTATTGCCTGAGGAAACGCGCGCCGAAGGCGTGGAATGTCGAGAGCTGCAGGCCTGCGTGATCCTCTTCGGGGATGAGCGCCATGGCGCGTTCGCGCATCTCGCGGGCGGCTTTGTTGGTGAACGTGATCGCCAGGATGGCGGCAGGCGCGATGCCCTGTGAAATCAGCCAGGCAATCCGGTGTGTCAGCACGCGGGTCTTTCCGCTTCCAGCGCCAGCAAGGATCAGGCAGTGCTTGGCCCCGTCATAAGTGACGGCATCGCGTTGAGGGGGATTGAGGGAATCAAGGGAAAAATTCATGACCTGGCCGCTTATATAATGATGTGCAGTTCAACCGTATGGCTGGATGAAAGGGCGAGATGTTCGGATGGCAGAAAGGCTGCGCATGAGGCGCGAAGCATGTTTGCCGCATGGATGCAGGTAAAAAAAAAGCCGCTCAAGCGGCTTCCAATCATGTCTGCGTGCCGAGGGCGGGACTTGAACCCGCACGTCCACAGGGGACAGAAGATTTTAAGTCTCCTGCGTCTACCATTTCGCCACCCCGGCAAACCGTTGTGTCTTTTATGCATATCGTTCTGTGCTGTCAAACTATTTTTTAGTTATTAGGCAGTAGGCAGTAGGCAATAGGCAGTAGGCAGTAGGCAGTTGTCAGCTGTCAGTAGGCAATAGTGAGCATGATCAAGGCCATAGCTTTTATGCGGAGAGACTGTCGCTGCTCGATTGCGACAGCTGGGGATACATGCATTTTTTTGCTATATCCACGATTGTAGAACAGAGCCTGGTGTTACTGCTTGCATTCCGTTTTTGACTGACAGCCTTTCAAGCATGGGATTGGAGTGAGCAGAAACCTGTTGCCTTGGCAGGGGATGAGAATTCCTTGATTGCCGGAAATCGGAAAGCAAACAGGCTCGGTACAACTGCATGTCATCGTTGCGGCCTCTTTGAGCGGGCAGCTCACGACTTCAATCCAGTTGTTGTCTGAACATGTTTCAATTCTGAGTGATGACATCTGATATATGCTGGTGCGCATCGTGCCTGCTTCGCAAGTGGGGTTGCACTGTGCGGAAGCTGGATCACATCCGGCTGGGCAAGTTTCAATGTCTGTCCAGACATCATTTTGGCATTGCTGTCGCTGAGCGTTGTTGCATCTGAACTCAAATTCCTGACATTCGCTGTTGCCGTGGGCTTGGGCGCAAACGGCTTTGCCGTTGCTGTCGGAGCATGTGTCGCAGCTCGTGAGCCTGGTCCAGCGGCCTGCATTGCAGATCTGAAGGATATTGCTGGGCTCTTCGCTGCTGCAAGTCTCTTGGGTACACCAGCAGCGCGTGGAAAAGTTCTTACATTCGCCGAGGATATTGCTGATATCTTTGTCTGGATATGTGCTTTTGCAAGAGAACTGCTGAGGATTGAGGTCGGGCTGTTCGATCCAGTTGCCGTCCTCGCAGGTTTCGAGAATGCCGATATCAGTGCCGCTGTTTATGCATTTGTATTGCCCCGACTTGCATGTTTTGCAGTATTTGCCGGAAGCTTCGCAGCCATCGGGGCAGAGCGTCGGGCGCCCCCAGGATCCATTTTCGCATTTGATGACGGCGTCATTTTCGCAGACTGAAGCGCCATTGATGCATTCGCCGCATGCTTGCCCTTTGCATGAGGCATTTTGGCAAGACTCGATTGACCATAAGCCGTGAGAGCATATTTGGAGCATGCCGATTCCGCCGTCTACGTTTTCGCATGCCGTCTCTTCGCCGTCGCATGAATCGCCGACTTTTTCTTCGCATTTTCCGACGCCATCGACAGTTTTGCAACCCCAAGTGCATGTTTCGTCATAAGATGCGCCGAGGATGCATCGGGAAAGTGTTTTTTCATCTTTGCAGACGACGGTGTCATTGAGGCAGGAGCCGCACGCTGTTCCGGACATATTGCAAGAGACAGGTTTGTCATCGACCACGCATTCTTCGCTGTAAGACCATAGGCTATTTTTGCACGTCATCATCTTGCCGGCTTGAGCGACATCGGATTCGTCATTGGTGCAGATATTCTGCGAGGTCTGGCATGTATCGCTGAGCCTTGGTCCGGAGGAAGCGCATCTCAGGCCGCCATTGGCACACACGACGCCCTGAGGGCATGGGGTGTCTTGTTTGATGCCGCAGAAGCACTGGTTGTACATCGCGTCATCTGCAAATCCGCTTGCACCGGTCTTGAGTGCGCCGCCGCTTGCCAGACAGAGTGTTTCAAATTCGGACACGTTGACATCAAAGCCGTCGCAGGCCATTGCCAGAACCGCCATAAAAGATGCGATTATGATAGGTTTTCTATGCATAGCGAGCCTCAAAATGTGATCTGCACGTTCAAGTTGGACGGTCCGATGTCAAAAGCGATGTCTGTTTCTGGGGCGTCTGTTTCAGGGCGAAGCTGCATATATTTATATCCGGCAATGCCTGTGACGATCGCGCCGGCAATTGTCGCGCCGATGCCGACGCCCAGCATGGCATATCCCGCAGGATAGAGCGGCGCGATATCATAGTGAAGCCGCGTGTCCGTCGCGTTCTGATTGACGGGTGATTTTCCGCCCGCAAAAGCCATGACAGAACCCGCAAAGGCCAGGGCAATCCCGGACAAGCCGATGCCTGCGCCAGTCCACATCATGCGTTCATAGGCGAGATATTCTTTGTTTTTTTCGATGGAAAGGGCTTGTCCGCGGTTCCTGAGTTCGGCTTTCAGTCGGTCGATTTCTTGGGCCTGAGCGTCTTCCAGTTCAAGGTGCTTGTCGAGTGCCTCTTTCGTGCGTTCGGGATATTCGGTCTCATAGAGCGTGTACCAGATGCGGCGCGACAAATTCTTGTCGACTTCAAACAGAGAGGTGTTTGCGCTTGCGATCTGAAAATACTGAATGGCCCGGTTTTCCTCCCCTTTTCCTCGGAATGCCAGGCCTGTGTAATAGTTCAGCGCGGGCGAATCCTTGCATATCGGGAACAGCACCTTGGCGTCCTCAAGCGCCTCGTCATAGTTCTGTTCCATCAGGTGGCGGAGCAGTTCGGCCATCATGCCGTTCCATTCGTCATGTGTTTCGAGGTTGTCACACTCATTCGCCCATGCGCCGGCTGGCAGACACGCGAGACAGGCCGTGAGCAAAATACATCTCAGTGAGGTGGAAACTCTGTACACTTTGCATCCTTTAATATCGCTCAAACATTATCTAACCATTTGCGTGTCCGATGCAACATTGAGCATCCGGACAGCTACATTCTACCGCAAAACCAGGTTACGGGTTATTCTTAAATTGTAACATATCCATTTTTTCAGAACATTTGTGTGGGCGGCTATCGGGCCAATGCCCGATACGCCGCCTGTTGCGCTTTGCTATCGGGCTAATGCCCGATACGCAAAGCGATTTTTGGGATTTTGTGGGGGAACCGCTTTCTTTTTGCCAAAAGAAAGCGGTTCCCCCGCCTCCGAAAGAAAGGCGATGGGGCGTGCGTTTTGGGGAGATCTGCCGCAAGGGCAGCTCAGTAATTATTGCATCTGTCGGCTGTATGCCATTCGGGCAGGTCTGGCGTCCATTTGCCGTTGATGCAGGTCTGCGGGGTGGCATCTACGCATCTGGTGTCGAGCTCCAGGCATTCGCCGCATTCGGTCTGATTGACACCCACGACGTGGCAGGAGACGGGCGTATTTGAATTGCAGGGTTTGTCGTCTTCGCGCAGATGACCGATATGTTTGCCATTTTCATACTGGTTGTAGCAATCTATCCTATCATTGCTGTTTGCAGACAAGCCGGCAATCGTAGAATACTTGCACGCAATATATTCACCCAGATGGACAAAACGTTCGCCGCTATTGAAGGATGGCTTTTTGCATGTTTCGTTAGATTCTAGCTTGCCATTAAGACATGTGAATAATGTTTTCTCGCTTGTGCTAAATGTATAATTAATACATGAACCACATGTTGTCGTGCTGTTATCTGTGTGTGTGCATGAATAATTATTCGCGCAGATCGATGCCGCATTCCAGACACCATTTAAACACTTATATGCCTGGCATTGGAGCGTTGGCAAATCACCATAAGTGATACTTTCATTTTTGCATTCGCCGCACTGGTTGCCACTGCATGAGTTTCCATTGGGGCATGGATTTGATATCCATTCTCCGTCCACACAGCTTTTCTCGGTTGAGTTTTCACAAAGCGTTTCGCCATGCTTGCATTCACCGCATTCGGTGTTCGATTTGCATAAGACATTACCCAGACATGGCGAATCATTCACCACACCATTTTTGCATTCTGAGAAGATACCGATGTGATTGACATTGGAGCATTTCATTTCACCCTCATTACTACACGTGGCTTGGCACTGGGCTTTGTTGCCAGTTTGTTTGCATTCAGTTGGGCATTGCAGCATCTTCTGAAACTGACCGTTTACGCAGGTTTCAAGGTCAGTGCCGTTCTGGCAACGCTGATCACCGTTTACGCAAACGCCACAGGCGCCATCAGGTGTATCGGCTTTATTTGTATCGCATGAATGTTCACATTCATAAGCTTCGAGGGACAGTTTGCCTGATTGGCAGCTGTATTTTTGGCAAATATTGTTTTCATCATTTTGATAATAAAATTGATTATTGATGCATTCCCCACAAGTTTCAGTCAGTTCGTCTGTCTGTATGCCGCCCTCAGGCGTGGTTGATGTACAGGAAGCATTGCAGGACTGATTATTTTCATTCCAAACGCCATTTTTACAGGTTTCAGTGATGCATTTATGCTGATCATCCTCTCGGACACGGACATATCCGTTAATACATTCGCCGCATCCGTTTGATAACTGATTGCATGAGTTTTGGCATTCATCACTAAAGCTTTGGTCAATTTGATATTTGCCTTCGAGGCATTTAAATTTTTGGCAGATCAGTTTCTGTTCACTCATGAGCTGATTTTGGTATCGCAAATCCCCATCATTGCATGTGCCGCATTTGCTGACATCCGGCTCGGCCGAATAGGCAGACCATCTGCCGTTTGTGCATGTGCGTTTGAGGCACTCATCAAGGACGGTATATTCAACCGACCCGCTGATGCATTCTCCGCATTGATATGTCTCGACTGAATGCCCATCGATATCTTGCAGTTCTTTGGTGCATGAGACTTCGCCGCAACTCTCCTGCGTCGTCCACGCGTCATCGATGCATGCCTGCTTGACACAATACCCATCTTCCCCCGAAGTATATCTCGTTTCCCCTTCCTGAGTGCATTCCATGACCTGCTTGATGTCAGTCAGTGAACATGCAGAACACAAAGCGACGATCACGAATGGAAGTAACTTATTCATAGCGTTATCTCCAATGGGGAAATTCAAATACTTAGTGGATATCAGTTATTTTTGCATCTGTCGGCTGTATGCCATTCGGGCAGGTCTGTCGTCCATTTGCCGTTGATGCAGGTCTGCGGGGTCTGACCGTCGCATCTGGTGTCGAGCTCCAGACATTCGCCGCATGCGGTTTGGTTCACGCCGATGACATGGCAGGAGACGGGCGTATTTTCGTTGCAGGGGGTGTTATTGCTGCGATTGAAACCGATGTGTTTGTCGCCTTCTTTTTTGTTGTAGCAGTTGACTTTGTCGTTTTCATTTGATGAAATACCCAAAATTTTATGATAGTTACACGCAATGTACTCTCCTAAATAGATAAAACGCTCACTTGTGAATGGTGGTCTTAAGCATTCTCCATTAGATTCTCTTTTACCATTAATGCATGTCTGTAAATCTTTATCATCAGTGCTGAACGTATAATTGGTGCATGAACCACAGCCATTGTCTGTGCAAGAGACATTATTTTTACACAGTTCTTGGCTTTCCCATCTGCCTTGAATGCAGCGATATTTTTGACAATTTTGGTTAGGTAAATCACTGTATTTTTCTTGCCCATCTTGGCATTCGCCACATTGATTGCTGTTGCTGCAAGATTTGTTGTCAGGGCACGGTTCTATTGACCATTTTCCATTCATGCATGTTTTGATCTGTGAATTTTCGCAGAACGACTCCCCATACTGACATTCACCGCATTCGGTTTCTGATTTACATAAGACATTGCCTGGACATGTGGCCTCTGAAGCATCGCCGTTATTACATGTCGAAAGAATGCCAATATTATTGGAGTTATAACATTTCACGCCATCTTGATCACATGCAGCTTTACATGACGCTGAGAATTCATTTTCTATACATTCATTATCACAGGTTTTGGTTTTTTGAAATTTTCCATCTACGCAAGTTTCAATAGTATTACCATTACATCTTTGATTATCATTTATACAGTCGCCGCATCCTGTTTCTGAACACGAGTTGGAACATACGAAATCAGTACTCTCAATAAATATGCCTTTATTGCATTCTTGTTTGTAGCATATATTATCTTCATCATTAACGAATTCCGCTTGACTATTCACACATTGACCGCACTGATCAGATTGATCTTCTGAATTGTCTTCGTTTAAGCATGACTTGGTGCAGTTATAGAAATTATCGACTGTCCAGTTTCCGTCTTTGCAAATGCTGCGTTTGCATATTCCATGTTCATCATTATCAAAGCGAACATCGCCATTCTTGCAAACACCACATCCACTTTCTGATGAATTAGCCTTATTTGTATCGCATGAATGCTCGCACTCAAAATCTTCGAGGGTCAATTTGCCAGATTGGCAGCTGTATTTTTTGCAGATATTGTCTTCATCATTTTTATAATAAACTTGATTGTTTATACATTCTCCGCACGTTTCAGTCAAATTATCTTGTGGCTCGCCGTTTTCTGCAGAGATTGAAGTGCACGAAGCTGTGCAAGTGTTGTCTTCTTCTTTCCAAGCGCCATTTTTGCATATTTCAGTGATGCATATATTCTTGTCATTTTCTCTGGCTCTCGCATAATCGTTGATGCATGCGCCACAGCCATTCGATAAGTTGTTGCATGAGTTTTGACAGATGTTTTTAAAACTGTTGTCTGCTTGATATTTCCCTTGTATGCAATCGTATTTTTTGCATATCAGCTTGTTATCTTCTAATTCATTTTGGTATTTCGACTCTCCGTCATTGCATGTACCGCATTTGCTGACATCGGGTTCATTCGAGTAGGCAGACCATTTGCCGTTTGTGCATGTGCGCTTCTGGCATTGCTCGAATATATCATATTCCGTCGTTCCGCTGATGCACTCCCCACATTGAAGTGTCTCAACAGTAAGTCCATTAACATTCAGTTGTTCTGTTTTGCAGGAGACGTTGCCGCAACTATCTTGAGTTGTCCATTTGTTGTCTTGACACACTTGTTTTTCGCAAAAGCCATTTGAATTGGGGGCATATCTAATTTCTTTCTCATAATTACACTCAACTTCAATAATAACCTCTTCGCTCGGCTCTTCAATCACAAACGTCAAATAATCATCGCAGCCGTTGAGCAGAGACAAGGCGCACAATGAAAATAAAATCGTAAATGTTCTCTTCATGGCGTCACCTCTCCTTAAAATGTGAACTTCAAATCAATGCTTGTCGGGCTCATGCTGAAATCGATCGGGCTTTTGTCTTTTTTATTTTTGATATAATAATAAGCGCCAATGCCTGTCATGGCGCCGCCTGCGGCCATCATGGCCAGACCCGCGCCGAACATTGCCCAACCTGTGACATAAGAGTTTTTGATACGATAGGCTTCTAACTTTTCCTTTTCAGTATCAGGGTGATTATTTATATATTCATCAGTAGGGGTTCCCATATCATAAGCATGTTTCTGAAATCCCAGAACGCCGCCCAGAATCGTCATCAGAATGCCCGCCCCGCCGATGCCGACGCCAGTCCACATGACGATGTTATTCTTGAGCTGGTCTTTGTCCTTGAGGTCGATGTTTTCCTGAAGGATTTTGGCATTTTCTTCCTGGAGCTGTTTGTTCATATCGTTGAGAGAATTGAGTGCGGATTCTTTGCGCTCGGGGTGTTCGGCTTCGTAGCGCTCGTACCAGATGACGCGCTGCAGCTCAGGGTCGACGACAAACTGCGAGGTGTAGTCGCTCGCTTTCTGCAAGTACATGACGCCTTTGGTGCGCTCACCGGTCTCCATGAGGGATTTGCCGATGATGAAATTGAGATATGGCGCGCGTGGGCAGATTTCATAGAGTTCGCGTGAGATTTCGAGCGCCTTGTTGTAGTCTTTGGCGTTGAGGGCATCGTTTGCCAGCTTGAGGTTCTGGCTCCAGGTCGCATTTGTGCCGATCTTATCGCAGCTGTCCGCGAAGGCCTGACTGCAGCATACTGGTAATGAAAGCATTCCGAATAAGGCTAGTTTGATGATCTTTTTCATAGGACCGGCTCTTGAATTGTAGTGTGGCGGAATTGCAATAGGTCGAGGGGGTAGCGGCGTATTCGCGGAGCGAATAGCCGCGAAGGGGGAGTCTTCCCCCTGCCCCCAAAAAATTGTTAACCAGCAGAGCACGAAACGCATCCGTGCCTCGCGACAATTTTATTGATTTGCTATAATCTGTCAAACGCAAATGCAACATAATATTATGTAGCTGAATTTTCGCCGAACAAATCGCTATGGCGGCAGGTTGCGGCTTGTGATAATGGTTTCGGCGTGACTGCATGTGTGCGCCGTGTTGCGGCTGCGATAAGGAGGACGATTATGGCAGATCATGGACCTTCAGAATTTGGGAAGATACTCGGTTCGCTTCTGAATGCGCTTGGCAAAAAGATCCAGGAATCGGTGGAGCAAGCGAGCCGCGCGGCGGAGGAGAACGGTTCGGGGAGAGCGGCGGAAGGGAAGCTCGGGCCGCTCAACTACCATATCGAGTTCAAGGTTCAGGGCGACAAGGACAAGCGCGCCAAAGGCAAACACAGCACGCGCCGGCAGATCACAGCTGCGGATGCGGCGGATGCGCTGGATATTCAGATGGATGAGGATGCGCGTGATGCGGCCGGGGAGGGCGCTGTGGATGAAGCGGCGCTCAGGGCGCTGGATGCGTTTTTTGGCGCGGCCGGGGAGGCGCTGCCGCTCGGAGACACTGGTCCGGATTTCGACTGCCTCGGCAGCCTGCTCATTCGCTATACAGGCAAAAAGAAGGTCGTTGTAGTGCCGGATGGCGTTGAGACTATCGGTCCCGGGGCGTTCGAGGATGTCGATTCGATGTGCAAGGTCGTCCTGCCGGAGTCGGTGACGGCGATCGAGGCCAGGGCGTTCCAGTCATGTATCAGCCTCAAAGAGATTGTTTTTCCAAAAAATCTTGCGCTGATTGCAGAAGAGGCTTTCGCGGGGTGCATCTCGCTTGAAACGCTCGAGCTGCCGGAATCTGTGGCGCATATCGAGAACGGCGCGTTCAGCAGATGCAGGAGCCTCCGGGAGATCGCGCTTCCAGCCGGGCTCAGACACATGCCGTCGCGCCTGTTTCGCGGCTGTGCGGCTTTGCAGGTCGTGCATTATGGCGGAACGCCCGAAACGGCAGGGTCTCAGTTTTTTGATGAGGTATCTCCGAGAAATTTGGAAAAGTTCTGTTATTTTGAAAAGAATGATGCGGGCGATATCGTCCGGATCGAGTCGGACACGAATCCGTTCATGGACGGGGGGGCGTTTGCCTTCGGCCGGTCGCCTTATGTGGCGAGTTTTTCGAGGACGCTTCAGAATTTCATCCTTTCGAATGTGCCGTGGAATCTCAAGGCGGTGTCGGATTATGCGGAAATGAGCGAATTTGCTCTGAAACTTGCAGGCCTCTTGTCTGGGGGGGAGCTGTATAGTTCGTTCCATGTCGTGCGGCTTTGCGTTGGGATCATGCAGAGCATTTCGGACGGGAGCATCGCGCCGGCAGACCTGAAGGCGTATGCGGCCGGCCGTGTCATGGATCTGATCGGCGGCTCGGGGGCAGCGCTTGAAGCGCTTGACGGACAGCTTGCCCGGATGGCTTCGCCCGAAATTTCTATTCTGAATGGCGTTTCGGATGCGACGTCTTCGGCTTTTGCGCACGAGATGCTTCGGCAGCTTGAGGTCGAGATCACCCCCTATCGATATCATCCCGGCATCTATCATTGCTGCGCGCGCGTGCTGAAAAATAGTTCGTATTGGGAATTTCTGACGTGCCTTGAGGGGCTGATGCGCGGCCGCAGGATCAATATCGATGCGGTGTCATACCGTCCGGAGCCTGACGAGGATATGGATGGCTGGTGCCGTGCCTGGAGTCTTGCGCTTGAAGCTCACAAGCTTTCGGTCGTGAGGATCAGCGAGCCAGCAGTGTTTGGCGGCATGGACGACGTGATTGCGCTTCTCGGCGATGCGGATGCGCTTGAGCTCAAAAAGCTGTTTGAAGCGCATGGAATCGGTTTCCCTGTGAAAGTTTACTCGGCCGGCCGGGATGCTGTCGGCCTTCGCCTGGTGTGAGCCATGTCTGAAGATACGCGCGTGGCCGTGCTCGGAATCATCGTCGAGAACATGGATTCTGTGGAAGCGCTCAATGCCATCGTTCACGAATATCGAGACATCATATTGGGCAGGATGGGCATTCCCTATCGCCAGAAAAAGATCAATATCGTCAGCCTTGCCGTGGATGCGCCGCCCGAAGTCATCAATGCGCTTTCGGGGAAAATCGGCCGCCTTCCCGGGATCACTGTCAAGACTGCCTATGCAAATACGCGGTCCTAGGCGGCATTTTTGCGCTCCCCTATGCGTCGCATACGGGGAGCGTTGGCCGGCCCTATCGGCTTGAATGCCGATACGTGCCGGCTTTTTTTGTGCGGGCCCGGAAGCGTGCGGACGCGAAGTGCAATTTATGACTTCCATGTTTTTATGAAATGGTATAGAGGGCGCAACCCGTTGGGCGCAGTATATTTTTATACTGCTTTTATTTCTCTAACGAGGAAGCTTATCCTGACTCGAAAGGAACAAAGATATGTACGATCCCAAATCGCTGAAGGCGGAAGAATTTATAGACCATCAGGAAGTGCTCGATTCGCTCGCGTGGGCGGACGCGCACAAAGATGACGCAGAAGAAATCAAGCGCGTCATGGACAAAGCGCGCTTGCACAAGGGGCTTTCGCATCGTGAGGCATCTCTGTTGCTGGCCTGCGATGATCCAGAGGTCAACGCGCAGATTTTCGCGCTCGCGCGCGAGATCAAGGATGCCTACTATGGAAACCGCATCGTGATGTTTGCGCCGCTTTATCTGTCGAATTACTGCGTGAACGGCTGTGTCTATTGCCCGTATCATTACAAGAATAAGCATATTGCTCGCAAAAAGCTGACGCAGGAGGAAATCGAGAAGGAAGTGATCGCGCTCCAGGATATGGGGCACAAGCGCCTTGCGCTCGAAACTGGCGAAGATCCGGTCAACAATCCGATTGAATATGTGCTGGAGAGCATCAAGACGATTTATGGCATTCATCACAAGAATGGCGCGATTCGCCGTGTCAATGTCAATATCGCCGCGACAACGGTAGAAAATTATAGAAAGCTCAAGGAAGCTGGCATCGGTACCTATATCCTTTTCCAGGAGACTTATCATAAAGAGTCTTATGAAAAGCTGCATCCGACGGGGCCGAAACATAATTACTGCTACCACACGGAAGCGATGGACCGCGCGATGGAAGGCGGCATCGATGATGTCGGTTTGGGCGTGCTCTTCGGGCTTGAGCTCTATCGGTATGAATTTGCAGCGCTTTTGATGCATGCGGAACATCTCGAGGCCGTGCATGGCGTCGGGCCGCACACGATCAGCTTTCCGCGTGTCAAGCACGCCGATGATATCGATCCCAATGCGTTCGACAATGGCATCAGCGATGATATCTTCTGTAAGATCATTGCATGTGCGCGCGTGGCGGTGCCCTATACGGGGATGATTATTTCGACGCGCGAATCGCCCGAAGTCCGCGCACGGGCGCTCGAGCTCGGAATCTCGCAGATCAGCGGCGCTTCGCGCACAAGCGTTGGCGGCTATTGCGAAGAGGAACGCGATGATTCGTCTGCACAGTTCGATGTCTCTGATCAGCGCACGCTCGACGAGGTGATCTGCTGGCTCATGAAGCTCGGCTGTCTGCCAAGTTTCTGCACGGCTTGTTATCGCGAAGGGCGCACCGGTGACCGCTTCATGGCTCTGTGCAAGTCAAATCAGATCCTCAACTGCTGTCATCCGAATGCGATCATGACGCTTAAAGAATATCTGATGGATTACGCTTCTCCGGTGACGAAACTCATCGGGGAAGATTTGATTGCCAAAGAGATTCAGAAAATTCCCAATCCAAAAATCAAATCATTTGTCGAAAAACATCTCGTCATGATTGAAAATGGGGAGCGCGATTTCAGAATCTGATTGTTTTGAGCTGCTCCCTTTCCTTAGTTTCAACGAAAGGGAGCTCACCTTTAAGCGCTGGCGTACCGATACGTGGGACAATTGGGTGCAATGAGCGCGGCTTTGTCCATTGACATCAAAATATTCGTATCGCTTCAGGGAGCCCTGCTCCCTTCGATCGCTTTCGCCAGACAAAAACTCGCCATTGATGATTTTTGGAGTTATGGTGCAGTCGGATAAGCAGTGGGGCATGCTCCACTGTCAAGATGACGGAGGCGCACCATGGATGAACGTTTTTTTCCGATCGGAATTCAGACATTTGAAAAGCTTCGAGAGCGCAGTGCGGTTTATGTCGATAAAACGGAATTAGTTTACCGTCTTGTAAAAAACAATAACTACGTTTTTCTTTCGCGTCCTCGACGGTTTGGCAAATCTTTGCTCGTATCGACACTGCGGTCGTATTTTGAAGGGCGCAAGGATCTTTTTGAAGGACTGGCGATTGAACAGCTCGAAAAAGACTGGGTTCAGTATCCTGTGCTGCATTTTTCGCTGAGCTTAAAGCGGATAGCTTCAGTTGAAGATGTTGGGTATCTGCTGGACAGCATTTTGACTGACTATGAGGAGATCTATGGAACCAGGGATGGTACGGCGAAAAATCAGTACGGAATACGAATGAAAAATTTGGTGCTTCGTGCGCATGCGCAAACCGGCCAAAAAGTCGTGCTACTGTTCGATGAATACGACGCGCCGATTTTGGATACCATGCATGACGAAAAACTCATGGCATCTGTTCGTCAACAGTTGCGCGATTTTTACAGTCCCATCAAGGATCTGGACAGCAAACTGCAGTTTGTATTTATCACAGGCATCAGCAAATTCAGCCAATTGAGTATATTCAGCGAACTCAATAACCTGAAGACGATTACGATGGATAATGAGTATGCGGCGATTTGTGGTTTTACGCGGGATGAAATTGTCACACAGCTTGCACCCGAAGTCGAGAATCTGGCCAAAGCGATGAATGTCACGGTGAATACAGCTTTATTGCGTATCAAACGCAAATATGATGGTTATCATTTTACTAAAAATTGCCCAGATATTTACAATCCATTCAGTTTATTGAATTGCCTGGCTGACAAAGAATTATATAATTATTGGTTTTCGACTGGAACTCCGACGCATCTGACAAAAGTATTAAGTCAATATACATTGCGTCCAGAAGCTCTGGAAGGATTTGCTGCGAGTGAGATGGATTTTTATGTACCCGTGGAACATGCCGAAACACCAATTCCTGTGTTGTATCAAAGTGGGTATGTCACGATTAAGAAATTTGATGGCTATGATTATATTCTGGGATTTCCCAATGAAGAAGTACGCGTAAGTTTTATTAAAGGTCTTGCACCCTATTATACATCCAAATCGGCCACAGAGAATAATTCTTATATACAAAAAACACTGCGTGCGATTCGCAACCACGATATCGATGCGGCCATGACGCTTTTACGTTCATTCTTCAGTTCGATTCCATACAATGCCGAAAAACAGGATGAAGATCATTATAAGACCATATTTTATCTCATTTTTACACTGGCATCTGAATATTCTGTGCGCACAGAACAATGCAGTGCTGCCGGCCGTTGTGATGCACTCATCGAAACTGAGGATACAATTTATTTATTTGAATTCAAGCTCGACGGCACTGCTGAAGAAGCATTGAAACAAATCAATGATAAGGGCTATGCCATTCAGTATGAAGCCGGAGATAAGAAGATCGTCAAAGTCGGCGTGAATTTTGAGAATGATAAGAGAACGATCGAACGGTGGGTGATTGGTTAGAATTCATAAGTAAATAGAGGAGGTTAGTATCATGAAGCGAAGTCTTTTTATTGGATGGATTATTTTAGTGGTAGCTTTTTCTTATGGTTGTACAAGGAAGCGGAATTTACCTGAAAAACAATCGACAGAGGCTGATGTTACTGTGCAAAACAATGATTCTTTGAACAGAAAACCGTTTAAATTTACGATTACAACGGATATTGATGAAGAGTCAGATGATGAGACGGATATTGATAAAAAATCAAATGATGAAGATGTTAAGATTATCATTTCAATGAATAAATTAGATGGAAAACAAACTATATTGTATGATTTAGATTGTGAGAGTGATGGAGAATACGAATTTACTGGTTTATCGGATAATCATGCATGTATATACAAGCCGAATACAGGAACACATCAAATCTCAGTACGTGGCGAGATACCTGGTTTATATTTATGTGCTCGCCATCCAAATGATGAAGACGCCTGCACGCCCAATGACAAAGATAAAGATTTTAGATGTGATTTATCGTCAGGCAAGGATGATAGCAGTGTGGCGTTGAAATCTATTGACAGTTGGGGAGATATCTCGTGGAAAAGTATGTATGCATTCGCAGCAGATTGCCGTAAGTTGGAAATCATACCTGATGAAGTCCCAGATCTGAGTCATGTCAAGAATATGTCATACATGTTTAGTGGCGCCGAATCCTTCAATCAGCCGCTTGAAAAGTGGAATGTATCAAAGGTCACAAATATGATCGACATGTTTTTTGGTGCAGAATCTTTCAATCAGCCGCTGGAAAAGTGGGATGTGTCAAAGGTCACAAATATGAGCGGCATGTTTTGGGCTGCCAAATCATTCAATCAGCCGCTGGAAAAGTGGAATGTATCAAACGTCACAGATATGTCATATATGTTTGCTTATGCCTCCTCCTTCAATCAGCCGCTGGAAAAGTGGGATGTGTCAAATGTCACAGATATGAGCTGGATGTTTGCTTATGCCTCCCCCTTCAATCAGCCGCTGGAAAAGTGGGATGTGTCAAATGTCACAGATATGAGCTGGATGTTTTTTGAAGCCTCCTCCTTCAATCAGCCGCTGGAAAAGTGGGATGTGTCAAAGGTCGCAGATATGTTCCGGATGTTTTATGGTGCTAGCTCTTTCAACCAGCCGCTGGAAAAGTGGAATGTGTCAAAGGTCACAGATATGGACGAGATGTTTAATGGCGCATCAAAGTTTAGTTATTATCCTAAATCCTGGGTTGTACCAGAAAACAGCGAAGATATGTTTACAGGAACAAAAGTAGAAGATATCGCAGAGAAGGAGCCGTTAAAAAGAAGATAGAGGAGAAGACGATATTTATAATGAAAATGATGGTTGTAATGATAATTGTGAAGGATGAAGGATTCACGAGCCGTATGCACGCAGACCGTGTAGAGACGTTTCGTGAAACGTCTCTTAGCGGGCGAGTACATAGGCGAGTGGCGGAGGCCGTATGCGCGTGCGCATAGGCCGGAGACAAGAAGATCGTCAAAGTGGGGGGTAAATTTTGAGAACAATTGGTGGAAGATATAGCGGTGGTGGAATAAAAAAAGTATAAACGCCGCGTATCACGAGAGTGATAGCGGCGTTCGGGCGGCGGCGTATTTGCCAACGGCAAATAGCCGCGCTAACGAGAACCGAAATAGGTTAAGATCTTAATCTCAAGTATAATATTCGATCTTAACTTTTTCCTTCAGTTCGTCAGGAAGCCAATGATCATCCTTGATGTGCTTTGAACGTATGATGATCCTGCGCACGCCTGTGCAGCCGAGAAAGGCTTCATCATCAATGTATTCCACGTTTTCCGGGATTTCGATCTCCTTTAGACTGCAGCAGCGTTGAAAAGCATGATCCCAGATGGCTGTCAGCGAAG
This sequence comes from Pseudomonadota bacterium, assembly GCA_017464085.1. GTDB lineage: Bacteria > Myxococcota_A > Bradymonadia > UBA4248 > UBA4248 > UBA4248. The sequence goes on along the minus strand of JAFUEE010000156.1, from coordinate 59,401 downwards.
ACGGAAGAACGATTCGGCAAAGATTTATATTATCGATTAGCGCACTGTTGTTCAGTTCGGACACGCCCTCCGGAATAACCAGTTCTTTCAGCTTTGCATTACCGCCAACAGCAGCATAATCCAGCTGGGTAAAGCCGGGCGGAAGGATCAACGCTTTTAAGCGAGAACAGTTGCAGATCGACTCATAACCCAGATACTTTATCCGTGACGGGAGCGTCAGTCGCTCCATGTTTTCACAGCAGAAAAAGGCATAGGACGGGATTCCTTCCACAGTCTCTGGTATTACAAGTTCCTCAATATGATTACAGAAGCTGAAGACCCCACTTCCAAGAATCCGGAGTGATTTCGGAAGCGCTACCCTGTGAAGATAGTTCGTATGGGCAAATGCGTCTCCTGCAATCTCAGTTACAGTCTCGGGCACCTGATATTCCGCCATGCGCTTTGCAGAGGGATATTTGATGAGCCTTGTCATGTCCTTGCTGAAGAGAACGCCGTCTACGGATGTATAGGCAGGATTATCGGCTGCTGTCCGAATGGCGTGTAGATGACTTCCGCTGCCGATATAGAGCGCCTGCTCTCCGAGCCCAGTCAAAGAAGCCGGGAGGTTTAATTCCCTCACGCCCGGTGTGTCCTGAAAAACATAATTGCCTAGGCTCTCCAGTCCATTCGGAAGATGTATCTTTGTCAATGATTCGCACTGTGAGAAGGCGGAATCACCGATTCTTTTGAGTGAAGAAGGCAGATGGACTTCCTCCAGGCGCTTGAAATATTCAAATGCTCCGTTCGGGATCTCAGAAACACCGTCATCTATGACAAGCGTTGTGATCTGTTCTCGCCATTCCTGGCTGGTCCAATAATCAAACCTGTCTTTGAAGTCATGTATAAAAAGCTTATTCTTTTTAATGGTATAGCTTGAACTCATTTTTTCTCATTCTTTTGGTGAGCGATATGAAGATCACTCTTCTCATATTAGCCAATACGCTATGATGATAAATCATACTCTTAACCCGATAAATTGATTTTGTCTGGAAAACAGAAGCCTTCGTTAGCATCCAGACAGAATTCGGCTTCACAGACCGAATTTATTTCTCAGCTCCGCAGCATGCAGTTCGGCGATCTTCTTTTAGGACTGTGTGTGGGTCAGATTTTAGCGAGTCAGGTGCGAATCTGAGGCACTCTCCGCGGCGTAGAACAATCTTTTTCATGAAGGTTTCGTCCGTCTTGTCCTTTTCTGATGCGTGCTCAAACCATTCGCCCCAAAGGTGATCCGGGACATTGAGGATTACATCCTCTTTTTGCAGTCGATATACTTTTCTGCCGTTTCCATGAGGCTTCCAGTTGTTTGCTCAATTTACAAATTATATATTTCTCTCTGCTCCTGCGCCTTGTTCTCCGCCATCTGTGTGAAGCGGTCGATGTTTTCGTACACGTATTCGGCGACGCGACAAAATTCCGGCGTCTGATCGGGGAAGAAGTATGCGGATGATACCTCACAATCGCCGTTCGCCTGAAGCGCGAGCAGTTCGTCGTCTGTTTCTTCGGCGACGGTACCCATCCAATACCTTTCGTCGTCATCCCAGAACCCATCGACACGTATCCCGACAATTGAGAATGCGTGATGTCCCCTTAAAAGCATGAAAGACAGAATATCGTTAATCTTCACATATACGAACTCTGAAAAAATATATCCTTCGAGCCCGTGTTTGACTTCAAAATGCTCTGCAAGTTCCTTTGTTACCGTCTCGTAAATCGGGTTCATGTCGATATAATAAGGATCCTTCGTCCAGTTTCCTACTGGCTTTATCAGCTCGCCGAGCAGCTCTTTCATAAACTCCTTTACGGCAAATCTGACGTACTCACCGCCCGGTGCAAGAAACGCTTTTGCATCGTCTGCCAGATCGTATTTCAATAGTGAAGGGACGTAAAGGTCGAGTTTTTCCGTTGCTTTATCGAATATCGTTTTTTCTTCGGCTCTGTCCATTTCGTTTTCAACCCAAATCGCGATTCTGTGCAGTCATGCGCCGTCTGTAATTTTGATACGCCATCTTCTCAATATCCGAGGAAGTTTTTCAAGTCTTTGTTTGGAAGAAGATCTTCTTTTCCCAGACCAAACGAGTAGCCCGGAACGATTTCCAGATATCGATCCAGAAATTCCTCGTAGGTCTTTGCTTCGAAGCAGTACGGGGTTATGAAAAAGTCTCTGCTGCCGCCGGTCGTACGGTCTCCTGCAGTAACGCTCACTTTGTAGTCGCCTGACTTCAGCTTGTAGAAAACATAGCGCTCAAGATTCCAACCGTACAGACTGATGTGCCCGAATGGAGGCTCATAGCTATCCACGATCTCATTTGCCTGAAGCGCCATGCTCTGATAGTCGCTCTCCACACATTCTATAAATCGTTCAGCGCTTTCAACGTCGAACACCGAATACTTACTTTCGTTCCAATATTTTCTGACAAATTCAAGGTCTCCGTCAACTTTCCGTATATCATATCGCCAGGTCTTTCCGAGCATCTTTTTATCAAGCCATCGATAATCCTTTTTAACGTTATTGAAAGCCTTTTCGAGATATACATTTATGTCTGTGCCGAACTTGAATTTCTCTTCCGGATTTGAGTGTTCAACTGTATCGCGCGTATATTTGAACAGGAAATCGATGAACTCGTCCGCAGTGGTGCCCTCTGTCCATGGGGTCACGATATCCGAATCGTCATAATAGTTCTTGCTGATCTGACCGAAAACGTATTTTCCGTGAAGCGGTGCGATCTGCCAGACCGGAGTGCGTTTCTTCATCATCGGCAGAGTGGCCCAGGTGAACTTCTCGCGCAGTTTTTCCAGCGCTTTTTCGTAATATACGTCAATATCCGTCCCGTATTTGAACATCTCCGGATCTGTCGAAGGCGTCTTGTTCAGCTTCTTTTCGCGTTTTTTCTCATTCTCCCGTTCTATCTCCATCGCGAAGTCCTGATCGATACTGAGCGGCGTCCACGCCCAGACCTTATCCGAGCTGTGGCTTGATAGCGCCGGCGCATAAATAAAGGCTCCGCCGGCTTCGTGCCGCCACTTGTTCCACCTGCCTGCCGCCAGACTTCCATCCTTCATAATAAGGAGACAGTACTGTTCGTTTTTCGGTTTTTTTTTGTCGGCAAACGATTTGAAATTTTTAAATTGAACACCGCGGCAGCCTTCTGTTTTCGGTCCGAGGTTTATCCAGTTGACACCTTCTTCTTTAAGGTTTTCGGTCAGGTCATAGCGTTCGAGAGAGTGCCATCTTTCAATCTCTTCCGAGTTTATCGAGTCGGCAGTTCCGCGGATGAACATGCCTGATGCTCCTCGACCGTTCCCCGACGGATGCCAGCTTCCAGCCGTGTAGTCACCGTTCTTCAGCTCAAGCAGGCAGAATTCCCCGTATTGAGGCATATCTTTGTCCGAAATATCGTGAAATTCGTTAAAGGACAGTCTGAGATCTTTATAATTGACGATAAACATGGTTTCTCCTTTGGTATCAAGGTGTCGTATTCGCCGCAAATCCGCCCCTTTCTATTATGTCACTGCTTCAGAAGTTCGGGCGAGGCGGCGACGGACTCAACTGTTTGGCTAAGGATAAGGCAGTCTATATGTGCAAGCGCATCGAGATAACCCTCCCCAAGCGCAGCTATTCCTTCGGTCTCGCTGAGCGTGTCGTGCGCTTTCTCCCAGCTTTTGCTTGTTTCATGCCATAACTCGGTGTCCTCACGTCGGAGAGAGCCTTCGCCCGTCACTTCAAGCAGTCCGCTGTAATGGTTTATATGAGTTTTTTTTTCATTGTGTTCTGAAAAATACATCGTCATTTCCTCACCCACGACGTGTCCAGATATCCCTGACGCGTACAGGCCAATTATACAATCACTGGGTTACATCGTCAACTGAAAGGTTAGATGATATTTAAGTTTCTGGCTTTGATTTCAAGTGCCTGGCCTGGCTCTATTCTCGAATGACGCGAACAGAGCCTGCGATGGCTGAATATGGCACTCCCGGCTGAGTAGTAACGGCATTAGAGCTTCAGGGAAGGTTCGGGCGCTGGTACTCTTTGATGTAGATGAGAGAGTAGATAAGCTGTGACCGTTGCGTTTTCTTGGGTTTGGGATGATTTAAACAGTTTCAGAAGGGTATTTGTGGAGATATATTGTGCATAGGTGTTGAGAAAAGTGACAATGCCCTCACTATTATTCGCTTTGAGCATATCACAGCAGAATGCGAGCGCGTTTTTCTTCAAATATTCGAGATATCCTGGATGTGCATTGGGCAGGCAGCATCTCTTCTGGGCTATTTCCATCTTGGTATCTCTGTTGGATAATATGTTAAATTTTTCATACGCAATATTATCTTGCGTAAATTGTTTTGTATTCCAGAGCTGTGATATTTTTTCCCATAGATTTCTTGTACGCGATTTGAATTCATAATGCGTTGTTGTTCCATCTTGTTTGACGACGTGAAGATTTCTGGGCAGCGTGTTGAGCATTTCGAAAAGGTCAATTTCTGGATTGTAATGAACGGTCAGATCTGTGACATTTGTACCAATAAATGCGTGTTCGCTGATTGTTTTAAGTGATCTGGGGAGAATGAGTTTAATCTTTTTGTTGATTGGAGACATGAATGCTTCGCATTGAATATGTTGTGTGCCTTCTGGAAGTTGAATGATTCTTTGCTTTTTTGCACAGGGATAGGCGACGAGTGCAGAGAGGTCTTTGGTATACAGAATGCCATTGACTGATTTATAATTGCTTGTATTTTCTTGATCAAGTACTTCAATATGCTGGAGTTCGCTCATCAGGTAGAGCGTGTCCATGTTGATGTTTGGCGCGCTGCGGATGATATATTTTTTTATATGGAATGCAGGGTGCTTGAGAATATAAGATATATTATTTGACATATAGGAGAGCGGGATTGGGGCGTTGATGGTATGTATGAGTGAATGATCGGGAAAAAGATCGAACGCGCGGTCATAGATATGCTTAATGCCGTCAGGGATATAGAGTGTGTTGCCTGTATATTTTGCGCGATACAGTATGTCATTGAGGATAAAGAATTCCTTGTCTGTTTTTGTCCAGAAAGCGTCTTCAAGCGCTGAGGGATGCAGATTGATTGTTGGGGAGTTGCAAATGATATGTGAGCATCTGGTATGCTTGAGCGCCTGATAACCGATTTCAGTAATCGGCTCTTCAGGAAGTGTGAGCGTGTCTTGATTGCCGGCAGAGAAGACAAAGCGCAGTTTATCATAGGCGTATAAAAGCGGTCCGTTGCTTTTCAGCACTTTGTTTTGAGGATCAATGACGATTTCTTCGAGGTTAGGAAACATGAGGTTGTCTAGATTGTTATATTGTTCGATATCAAATTTTGGGGGAATATAGATTTTTCGTACGTTCGGATAGATGACGCAGTTCCCTGCAGGGGTGCGGAGTCTGTATTTGGATACGCTCAGATCGAGCTCTGTGATTTCGTCAGGTTGAATCATAGCTCTGCTCCATAATATGTTGATTGGGAATTATAAATCGAGAGAGGTGACTAATTTGGTTGATGACCTGGTACGTGTCGGGATGTGCGAAGAGGGGGTAGCGGCGTATTTGCAGCCAAGCTGGTGTGCCGGCTTGGCTGCAAATAGCCGCGCAGGGGGAGACATCCCCCTCACTATAAAAGTCAGCCAAAAGGGAAATGGGGACATGGGGGGCAGATTAGAGCGCTTTGAGCAGGTCGGATATCTCGTTTTTGAGTTTCTGATCCTGGTCGTAGACGAGCAGCTCGTGGTTGTATTGATAGTAATCATCTGAACCCCATTTGGCGATGAATGAGCTGGAATAGCGGTTCATCGTGAGTTCGCTGACGAACAGGACCATTTCTTGTCCTTCTTTCCAGCATTTTCGGATGAAACCGAAGACATTTTTTAGTTCAGTGCTGCTATGTTTGATTGAGTTGTTGTGTTTTTCGACGCGCTTTGCGAATGCTTCCTGAAGGGCTTTGAATTTTTGTTTTTCGGTGTCGTTCGCAAGTTCGAGGTATTCGGAAAGAAGCAGTATCGAGCCCTTGAGGATGAATTTTTCGTCCCGTTCGAGGCAGCCTGCGGCGGTTTTGCGGCTGAGCTCTTCTTGGAGCGAGAGGATGCTGTTATGTAGGCATTCCGCGATTGTTTGATCTGTGGTGCTTCTTTTGATGCTTCTGAGAATTTTGACACTTTTTTGAAGCATGTCTTCTTCGTGCATGTCGATGCAGAAAGTTTCGCAGAGGGCATCTTTGAGCATGGCGATGATTGAAAGATGCTCATCGAAGGTTGAGCCTGCTGCTTTTTTTATGAGCGCTTGGCTGTGCTTGCCTAAAAGAATGTTCGGGATATCATAATCTGTTCTATATTTTTTGAATAGGTCGTAATAGACAGAGAACTTTCTGGCGACATCTGGGACTGTGATATATTCCATGATGAGCGTGGAAGAGACGGCAATCTGGTTGCGCTCATAGCCTCTGAGTGTCGTGGAGAGATCTTCCCAGCCGCGTGCAGTGATGTATTGTTTGCCTGTTACGGTCGTCTTGATCATATAGAAATGATCAGGGTTCATATCGAGATAAGCGAGCACAGCGGGATGGATGCCGGCAGATGAGGCGTATTGCTTCCAGACTTGGTAGTTTTCCTCGACGGCCATATATTTCAGCCGGTCGAGTGTGACGATATCGAATTCTTTGACAGATTTGTTGAACTGCGGGGGATTGCCGGCTGTGACGACAACCCAGCCCTGCGGGACATGTTCGTTTCCGAATCGCTTGTATTGAAGGAAGAGAAGCATGGATGGGGCGAGTGTTTCGGAGACACAGTTGATTTCATCGAGGAAGAGGATGCCTTCTCTTTTGCCTGAGCGTTCCATGATTTCATAAATGGAGGCGATGATTTCGCTCGTCGTGTATTCGGAGACAGTGCACCTGTGTCCTGCATAATCCTTGTCTGCGAGATATGGCAGGCCGATGGCGCTCTGGCGTGTGTGGTGAGTCATGGAATAGCTTACGATTGCGATGTCCATTTCGGCGGCGATCTGTTCCATGATGGCTGTCTTGCCGATACCGGGTGCGCCGATGAGGAATACCGGTCTTTGGCGGACGACAGGAACGCGATATTCGCCGTTCTCATCTTTTTCGAGATAGAGACGGATCGTGTTTTTAATTTCGTTTTTGGCTTCCTGAATGTTCATGCTAATTCTCCTCTGTCCAGATGGCTTTAAATGCCCATTCGGGCACATCAAAATTTGAATATTTGTCAAGAAAGACAAATGCTGTTTTGTAGTCGGTAGGCTTTTCGGGAAATGTTCCAAAACCGTCTGTGAAATAGATCAAGCCGCATAAGTTTTTGAATTCGCCATCAGAGCGAAGCTTTTCAACGTGTTCGAAAACTGGCCTGAAGTCTGTGCCTCCGCACCCTTTAACCTTGAAATTGTTCGCATAATGTTCGATTTCTTCAAGCGAATGAATGACGGTATCGTCCTGAATTCGTGCATCGGATTGGATGATGTGAATATTGACGGCAGATGTGAACATCTCTGTCGACTTGAGAATGCTGTATGTTTTGTTGAGGAATTTTTTTACGAGATTGCCGGCACATGATCCAGAAGAATCGATGGCAATGATAAATTCTCTGATCAGTTTGGTGTCGCGGTATTCCAGCGGTTCGATCAGGAGTTTTTTGTGACCGGGCAATCTGAGTCCGTACATGTAATACATATAATCGAATTCATCGGGATTAATCATCATTTTTTCTTCCATGACGGCAAACTGCTGCAGGAATTCTGTATAATCCATTTCATCGCGCGTGAGATAATCGAGAGTTTTTTCAATCATCCCCGGGGAAGAGCCTTGAGAGTGGAATGATTTCATATCGACTTGGATTGCGCGTGCGGCTTCTTTCCAGGCATTGAGGCATTGTTGAGAGGGGGAGGGTAGCTGGGGTGTTTTGGCTTTTGAGAGGGCCATGAAGGAGGCAGCGTCTTCGACTTCCCAATCTGCATCATCCTGTCCGCGGGCTGCTTCAACATGTTGGATATCTGTGTGTATGAGTTCAACATCCATGGGGGCGTCGGTGGTTTCTATATGATGTTCTATTTGAAAATCCCCATTCATATCTGTGTGATCATGATCGTCTGTATGTGGGAGAAATTTCTCTTTTTCTTTGGGCATCCATAGGTGCGTGTCGAGTCCAAAGAGGCGTTTGAGGCTATTCAGATCGATTGGTGTTTTTTTGATATATTTATATATTTCCTGTACAGTGAGCAGCGGCACATTGGTTTGAATTTTATTGATGACAGATTTTTTCTGTATGTCGCAGGGGAGCGCGAAAGTATTGAGTTGTAAAAGAATCGCTGCTTCGACAGCGATATCGCATGAGATTTCCCAGAGCGTCTCATCGCTTTGCGGAGAGAAGAATGGGTGCAGGAATATGCAGTGAAAGATTGTGTGTAGATACCGCCTGATTTCCAGAACAGAATCATTCTGAAAGCGTTTGAGCCAGTCGAGCGGGTCATATAGCAAGATGTCGCCGTCTGTGCCGAAGCGTGCGGGCGTGGCGTCGCATTCTTTGAGAGTGAGTTTGTAGATGGCCGGTTCAAGGAAGCGGTATTGCATGAAGAGCCTGTTTTGAATGTGGCGCATCAGTTTTTCGGCAAGCTGAACGAGATCAGAATTCATAAGAACACCTTTAAATATATAAATGTGAACAGGCCATTCGGGGGCAGCTGTGACGTTTTGGGGGAGGACAAGTGGGGATTGTAGCCAGCGGTTGCTTGGGATTACATTGCTTATGGTGACGCGGATATACAGCGGCTATGGCGCGTATATGAGTTTATCGTCGCGCATGAGTCTATTGAGATGCTGATCGGGATGCAGGAACTGTCAGGCTGAGAGGCCCGAAGATCTGTAACTGCACGATAACAGCGAGCATACGCATAAGCGCGAAAAATTTAATTCCTCGTGATTTTGCAAGGTTAAGAATATCTGGAAAAGATTCATAGTGCCGCTATCCTTCTTATCTGATCAGGAGGTTACGAACTGACCTTCCTAAGGTCAAGCCATTCCTATGACTTTGAAGCAACCAGGACTGATGTGCTGACACCACCATTGTTGTCAGCGTGCATATGAATAATCATTTATGCACATGGAGTCAAGAATTTTGTGAGATTTTAAATTTTAGGCTGTCTTCAATGTCTGTGGATATGAAATACAAGGCAGTAGGCAATAGGAAGTAGGCAGTGGTGCGCATGATAAAGGCAATCGATTTTATGCGGAGAGGCTATCGATGCTCGATTGCTGTTAATACATGGCATTTGGGAGTCATATCCACGCCTGTTGAACAGAGCCAAAGATATAGTTTTTATGCAGAGAGACTGTCGTTGTTCGATGTTCGATTGCTGATGATGCATTTATTTGCCATATCCACGCCTGTTGAACAGAGCTTGATTAAAAGGAGTCTGTGTTCAACGACTATGAAATGGTCATAGCGCCTTGCGCTATCCCATTTTCTCTGAGATGCAAGGGGCGCGGAAAGAGCGCGAGGCCGTATCGCCGCAGGCGATAGGCTGAGCGGCCGGGCGTATCGGCACGATAGCCCGGCGTAAAAGGTTACCACTGTATGTCGTTTGGATCTGGGGAGACATAGGTGGGGACGAGTTTTCCGAGTTTTCTATATTCGAGTTCGGCGGAGCGGAGCAGGAGGTCTTGAGTGACTATTTTTTGTGGGGAGCCGTATGCGATGGAGGCAGCGCGCAGGACCGCCTCCTTGATGTGTCCGCCTGAGAGTTCGAATATATCGGCTAAAAATTCGAGGTCGACGTCGTCGGCGCGTGGAATTGACTTGGAGAGGAATTTGTTCCAGAGGATAAGGCGAGATCGTTTATCAGGGAGGTCGAATGGGACGCGGAAACGGATACGGCGCATAAATGCTTCGTCGATGCCTGATTCGAAGTTGGAAGTCAGGACACTGACGCCGCTGAAGCGTTCGAGTCGCTGGAGGAGGTAGTTGACTTCGAGGTTTGCGTACCGGTCAACGCTCGATTTGACTTCAGTTCTTTTGCTAAAGACAGAATCGGCTTCATCAAACAGCAGCAGGATTTCGCCTTGTTCGGCTGCATTGAACAGCTCAGCGAGGTGTTTTTCTGTTTCGCCGATATATTTAGAGACGAGTTGTGAGAGATCGACGCGGTAGAGTTCGAGTTGCAGTTCAGTGGCGATGACCTGCGCGCCATAAGTTTTTCCGGTGCCTGGAGGGCCGCAGAAGAGCGCCGCGAGCCCGAGGCCATAGGGCATTGAGCGTTCAAACCCCCAATTTTTAGCGAGATCGCGTCGGTGTCTGGCATACATGAGCAGATCCTGGAGGGCTGTTTCGCATTCAGTGGAGACGATGAGCTGATCCATGGTGACGCGTGCGGGTTCTGGGGTCGCCAGGCTTCCGATGCCTTCCTGACTGATTGCGCGAGCCTGCGAGGAGATATTTATATATAATTTTTCTTCATCATCATGAGGGTATGTCAGGGCGGCTTTATAAACGGAAGCCATTTGCCCGTGAGTGAGCAGGAATTGTCCTGCGAGCTGGGAGATCCAGTTGTCGGAGAGGGCGTTTCCGATGAGGTCTTTCCAAAGCGCTTCGCGCTGTGTTCGGTTCGGCAAGGGGATGCGGAGGATGTTTTCTGGCTGTACGTGGAGGAATGCCGGAATGTCGGCTGTGACAGTCCATACGACGGTGCATGCAGTATTTTCAAATAATTGCATGAGCTGATAGATGCCGTCTCCCCATCTGTCCCCCCATCGCGTGACATTTTTGAGCACGAGGATATCATGCCTGAGGACGGCCATGGCAACGGCTTGCCTTATGGCGAGCATGGCGTGTTCCAGAGTTGTTTCCGGCATGAGATCGAGAGTTCGGATGCCGTGAAACCGCAGCCGGGACGCAATGCATTGCGAGATATAGATTTTTCCGGAGCCTGTCGCGCCCATCACGACGAGGTGTTCAGGTACTGGTTTATCGGGGATACGCTTGATGAGCATTCGGATGGGATCAGCCAGTGTCTTATACGGGGCCGGAGGGAGATGCGCCATGTCAGTGCAGTCAGGATCGAGGAGATATCGGACTGCGTTGGGGATGATGCGGAGTTCAGAGGCGGCGATTGGGACGGACGGGTCGTATTGAATGATGCCCGATCTGAAGAGTACGCTCTGAGCAGGAGCCAGGACATGTTCTGTCATGGCAGTGTCGGTACTGTCTGAAAGGAAGTGCGTGACGAAGCCCCAGCGCGGCTGTCCTGGATTTTTTTCGGACATGGCAAAGCGCAGGGCGCGGAGCATTGGCCAGTCCTGATAGGTGAGCGTGAGTAGTGCGAGCAGCGAGATTTCTTCGGGGGAAAGCAGCAGCATCTCATCGAGTGCGGCCCATCGGCATGCAAGGGCATCGTCTTGCATGCTGAGAGCAATGACCTGGCTCCAGAAGCGTGTGAAATTCGGGCCTTGCCATTGTATGACCTGGTCTTGGAGTGTATCGCTGTGCATGACCATGTTTTGGCTGAGCGCCTTGAATCTCGCGCTGAGTTCTTCAGGCCATCCAGCAGCCATGTCGTTGTCGAAGCGTATCCAGCCGTTTTGCCATCCTTGATAGAGCCATCGGCCGAGAAGTGAGAGGACGAACTGTTTGAGGTTTTTTATAAAGGGATCTGGCGACATGTGAGTTTTTTTATGTGGGATGTGTGGCGCGAGGTCGTGATTTGGGATTGTCGTAGGTTCGTTCTCGAGTTTGGGCGGTATCCGTGCGCGGAGAGTTGCTGCGCTCAGATGCCGTTGAGCTTCCGGACGGACAGGCAGTCATCGCGGAGCTGTTTGACGAGCGCGTCACGCGAAGGGAAGGCTGTTTCAGGTCGCAGGAAAGCGTCGAACTGAACTTGGAGATGTTTGCCGTAGATGTCTGCAGAGAAGTCGAGGATATGCGTTTCGACGACGGTCTGGACGTTATGGAATGTGGGAGTCTGAGTGACTGCGGTCATTGCGGGCAGTCGTTCGGGTGCATTTTCGATGCGGACATGCGAGGCGTAAGCGCCGACGGCTGGCATGACCTGTTCAGGCGTGTGTATGTTTGCGGTTGCGAAGCCCAGCGTGTGTCCTCTGTTTGCGCCGTGTTCGACGATGCCATAGAGCGTGTAGGGGGTGCCGAGCATGGCGGCGGCGTCATCGACGTGTCCGGTCTGAATGGCAGATCGTATGCGTGTCGAGCTGACGGGGCCTCCGTTCCAGCGCGCCATATTGAGGGAATGGAGCGCGATGTCCTTGCGCGCGCACATTTCCCGGAGCAGCGTGATGTTGCCAGCTTTGTGCGCGCCGAAGTTGAAATTTTCCCCGAGGACGATTGCGGCAGGATCGAGCGGAAGCAGGATGTTGTCGAAAAATTCTTGCGGCGTGAGGCGCCGAATATCTCCAAAGGGAAGGTATAGGACTTCATCAAGGCCGAGGGAATCGAGGATTTGTTCGCGAATTTCCTTGGGGTGTATGAAGAAATGTTCTGTGGGATGAAAGAATTGTCGAGGATGCGGTGTAAAAGTGATTGCCACCGCGCGCGCCGCCCAGCTTCTCGCGAGCGAGATTGTGGTCGAGATGAGTTCGCGGTGCCCGATATGGAGCCCGTCAAAATTGCCTATGGTGAGAATGGATGTCATAGATTGCTGAAATCGAATCGGAGCGCGAGCTGGAAATCGATATAGGCATCGGGCTGAACGAGTGAAGTGAAGATGTTCCCGCCTGTCTGCGTTTCATGATTGATGCGCGTCTGGCTGTCCTGAGGAGGCTGAGTGACGAGAAAAGCCAGCTTGATGTTTAATTCCAGCCATAAATATTCTGTCATTTTGTACATCAAGCCGACAAGCGCATCGATGTTTCCGCCGAACCAAGGCCCATCGTTGAACGTCGTTGCGATCGTGAGGCCGAGGTGAGCGCTTGCATAGAGCTGGAATTTTTCAATTTTGTAGAAAGGATATCGCGCGCCGCCGGAGATGTGGAAGAAGCGCAGCGAGGCGCGTTCTTCAGAGGACAGGTCAGTTTCTGCTTCGTAGGTGGCTCGGTTGAGGCAAGTATCCTCGACGTCGCCGAGCGCGATGTATTGTGTAGCGGCATCGCTGAACGAACCGTTGACGACATCGACAGGTTTGCACGAGACATGTGTGACGCGGCTTTTCGCCCAGTCCATGCTTGCCAGGTCGAAGCGCGCTTCGATCTGTACGGGAAGATCAAAATTGAGCAGCAGGCTGACGCTGAGGTTGCCAGAGAATGTATTTTCGAGGGTCTGCAGAACGGGATAGTATCCGGGTTCAGGTGTGACGCGGTATTCGCGGCCAGTCTGCCCGGTAAAGTAGTCCATGAGGGGGATGCCGAAGCCGACGCCCAATGCGATGGACTGCGCACTGGCTGAGAGCGGGCAGAGCATCGCGATCGCAAAAAAAACGCATCTGAGCAGGATCTTTTGGTGCATCAGGAGTCCGCTGGATTGCCGGCTTGAACGGGGGGGATAAAAAAAAGGCGGCCAACACGATGACCGCCTTTGATGAGTAGCTAGGAGTGGACTCGAACCACCGACCTGACGGGTATGAGCCGTCTGCTCTAACCAACTGAGCTACCTAGCCATATCTGAGCATTCCAGAACGCTCAAGACGGAGGCGCTTATGCCGAATTGGGGAGAAATTGTCAATAATTTTTTTGAATTATCTTGAGGGCAGTCATTATTCAGCCCTATAGGCGTTTTCTGAAGCATAGCGTACCCAGGTTTTGCTTCGCACATTTCATATCCATGTTGGTGGCGCAGCGCCTGATATAGAGTGGTTATCAGGGGCGTTAGGCGCTTGATGTCATCCGGTTTGCCAAAGCGGGGAAATATGTGGGCTTTCTGTCGATTTTATCGGCCGATTTGGTTATAAAAGCTGGACGGCTGATGCCGGTCTTGTGTTTTGTCTGGAGAGTTCCAAATATGCGCAAAAAAAACGCGAAATATACGCTGGCCTTGTGTGTGGCGTTCATGAGCATGTCGGTGTTCGGCTGTATGCCTGATGTGAATGATGTGTTCAAATTTGAGGAAGAGCCTGAGCCTGAACATCCATCGCAGCCGACGGATCCGGAAGACCCGCAGAATCCTGGCGGGGAGTCGCAGCGTCCGGGCGGTTCAGGCGGAGTGATACCGGGACCGGAACCTGGCTTTCCTGAAGATCCAGGCAGTCAGGGCGGTGGCGGCGGCGGTGCAGTGGTGACCCCGGAAGTCCTGGGCGTGGAACTTGTCTCCCCTGCATCCGGGGATGTGCGCGGCGGTTACGAGGTCCGCGTGCACGGCACGGCATTGGAGCCGGGTGGAATCGCGCAGTTCGGAAGCATTCGTGCGCCATCGCAGACCTACGTCAATTCGAATGTCGTGCGCGCGGTCGTGCCGCCAGGAAAAATCGGGTGTGTCGATCTCGTGTGGACGCAGGGGGAGGAACGGCTGAGCTTGAAAGACGCCTTCTGCTATACTGAGAATGTCGGGATCAAGGCGGTGTCTCCAGATGTCGTGGTTGCCGGGGAGCTTTCCGAGATTACGCTTTCGGGCAACGGGTTTGATGCGCATACAAGCGTTTATTTTTCCGATGGTGCCGGGAGCATCGGCATGACGGATCTGACCTTGGCTTCCGAAACGCGCATGGTTGGCAATCTCGTGCTCGAAACGCCTGGGGAGACTACGCTTTATGTCGCGAATGGAAGCAGCCATGCCGTGGTTGAGGATGTGATTCGCGTGCTGCCGCGTCTTGAACCGGCATACGCCGAGCCTGCGGCTATCCAGGTTGGGAAGCGCCCCCGTGTGAAGCTTGTCGGGAGCGGATTTTCCGAAGACGTGCATTTGCGCATCGGGCAGGCCGTCATCTCTCCGGAATTTGTCAGTGCAGAAACAGTGACGTTTGATGCGCCCGAGCTGCCCGCCGGAAGCTATGATATCCTTGTGTATGATGGTCATCGCCAGTACCGTCTTGAGCAGGCGCTTCACTATTATGCGGCAGGTGCAGGGCAGAAGCTGTTTTCTGTCAGCCCTGATCTGGGATCTGTCAAGGGGGGCAATGAGGTGCGGATATCGGGCATCGGGATGTCAGACCGCATGAACATCAGCTTTGGCGCATCCAGGGCGCAGGTCAAGTCGTGCACGGAGACGGCATGTCTCGTCACAGCGCCTCCAGGAACTGCAGGGCGCGTGGATGTGTCTTCCGGGGAGATGACGCTGAAAGATGTATATGAATACATCGTCGTCCCGGAGGTGGCTTCAGTCGAGCCTGCGCATGGCGCTGCCGGCAGCGTTGTTTCGCTTGCCGGTTCCGGATTTGGCGATGCGCTTCGCGTTTTCTTTGGTGGTCATGAGGCTTCGCATGTCCGAGTCGTGTCAGAGGGGCTTGCAGAGGTCGAGGTGCCTGCAGGCAATGGGGAGGTTCCAATCAGGGTCGTTCAAGGACGTGCGGATAAGCGCTCTGATGTCATGTTTTCGTATGACTCCCCAGTGGCGGTGACCGGCGTCTCTCCGGATCAGTCGGTTATTCTGGGCGGCACGGTCATGCACGTCTTCGGGAGCGGGTTCGGTGCGGGCATGACGCTCTGGCTTGATGGGGAGCAGATTACGGATGTTACGATCGATGCGGCCAATACGATGACGTTTGTTGCGCCGGCGCATGACAAGGGCGAAGCGAAGCTCGAAATTCGTGGCGCAGATGGCAATGTCTGTGCGGAGACAGCAATCTCTTACTTTGATCCGACCGGCATCAACACGAGCGCATCAGGCGGAGTGATCAGCGGGCAGCTTCATGTGACCGTGCTCACAGTCGATACGGCAGTCCCGATCGAGCATGCGACAGTCTATGTCGGGGGCAGCCTCGATACGGCAGTGACCGGCACGACGGATGCCAATGGACGCGTGTCCTTTTTCCTGGATGATCTTCAGGGGGCGCAGATCGTGACGGCATGCGCGCCAGAACATTCATGCAATACGCTTCAGCCGATCAATGCTTCAGTCATCACGCTTTTTCTCGAGGACTGGCATGCGAATGATGCGAGTGATTCCGAGGATCCGCCGCCACCTCCGCCGCCTTCGGATGGCGATATGATCAATCCGATTGACGTGACGATCGAATACACGCCGAAACCGGCATATTTCCGGGGCACTGTCGGCAGCTTTGGCAAAGAGGAACTGATTTCTGATCCGAATCTCGTCAAGGCAGGTGTTGTCATGCAGTCAACGCTGAGCCCGTATGCGCCTTATTATCAGCAGGATGATGTCTATCTGCTCACGGAAGAAGGCGCGGAATACAAGGTGCAGGCGCGCAAAGGCGATGTGGCGCTTGCGCTTGTATGCGGTCTCTACAACAAGGTGACCGGGGAGCTCTTGCCGCGATATATCGGCGTCAAACGGCATCAGTTTGTGTATGACGGCGTGGACATCGTGAATCATCTGGAATGCCCGATACCGCTCAATCAGACGCAGAGCGTCAAGCTGCTCGATCCGCCGCTCCATTCTGGGCCGAACGTCGTATCGGGTTCTGCGTATCTCGACTTCGGGGATGAAGGGTATATCGGCGGCTTTATGTCCGGGCAGTCGAAGACGGATCTCGTCGTCATCACCAATATGCCGCCGCTTCGCGACACGATTGCAGACGCGCATTTTGCCTATTCAGTCGGCGCCTATACGAACATGGGGTATCCGGCGACGGTCTTTTATGAGTATGACACGCTTCCATCGGAAACGCCTCTGGAAGTCGGGCCGGCGGCGCCGATTCCCGTCTTCATCACGAAACCCTACGACGACGTGCTCGCGCAGGGCGTGATTTCTTGGACGATCGAACATCCGCAGAATGTCGATTTCTATTCGCTTGTCATGCGCGATTACCGCTCTTCAGGGATGGTCCTCGTGAACCAGGCCTATCTCCCAGGGACTGCGACGTCGTTTGAATTTCCGAAGGGCGTCTATCATTGGGCGGAAGATCATTCCAGCCGGCTGTATATCTCGCTGACAGCTTACAAATCCGTCCGAGAGGGGTTCGATTTCAACCGGTTCTCGACGGGAGATACGCGATATAATTATATCCATTCCTCAGCGAATTCGACGCTGATGGTCTATGATCCCGAGACGGCGGCGCTCTATTATCCCCATTGATCGGATTGTTTTGGTCGGCGCTTTTCGGCCTTTGGCCGATACAGCGCCTTTTTTTTTGCGGGGGCAGGCCCCCGCGCGGCTATTTGCGCATGATGCGCAAATACGCCGCTCCCCCATGCATCTCCTGGTGTTTTGACGTATGACTCAATATAAACTTTCCCCGGATGTCGATCTGCAGGACGTAGACAACAAGCTCATCGTGCTTGATCTGCGCAACAATGCCTATTATTCAATTAATTCGAGCGGTGGCTTTTTTTTGAAGAAAATTTCTGAGTGCAGATCAGAAGCAGAGATTCTGGATGAAGCCGAGGCTCGCTTTGATGGTGCAGACCGCACCATGCTTCAAGACGATTTGCATGCTTTTATTCATAAGATGCTTGATCTTGGAATCATTCAAATGAACGAGGGCTGCATTTGAGGCGTTCGCAAATGGGCGTTGCCACTTTTTGTGAAAAACGCCCATTTGTGTATTTGTTATGTTCGGCTCAGTGTAACGGTTGTGGATGCGGCTCTTGGGGAGACCTTTGAAGTTTTGAAAAAAATTGATGTACTTACTCGGGCATGCGCATGATTTCGTCAATCAGCTGATCCGAAAAGCCGAGCTTTCGCAGCTTATTTAGTACGTTTTCAGAGCCAAGCTTATAGCCGTTTTCATAGGCATCAGATGTGATAGAAGCCATATCGTGCAGAGCGATTTCTCTTGACAATTGTTCATAAAGCTCTTGGTCTTCGCTGAGTTCCTGAAGCGTGTTGCAGGCAGTGACGATATCTGGTTGTTGCGTTTCTCTTAGCATATTCAAGTCCTCTATGCTTTTTGCCTTGAAGAGGCATAGCCATAAATATTTCAAGTCGCGTTTGGATAAATCATCATCCTTTAAGGAGAGTTTTGGCAGCTCGAAAAATCGGATGAGCATTTTGGAGCTGTAGCGGATATTTGTGTCTTTGATGACGGTCACGATGTCAATCTGATAGTCGGGATATGCAGGGTACTGCATGAAATCAAGGATGCCGACCGCAATCGTGGCCTTGAGCATACCGTATTTTTCACCTGATTTCAGCATGGATGTGAAAAGTTTGGACCAGTAAAAAAGTTCTCTCTCTTTGAAATCCTGGTAGTTTTTAACTTGAAGTTCAATATCGACAGCATAGGCGTTGATCAGGAGAGCGATGTCAAAACGGATCTCTTTTGCTGTTGCGCTTTCTGGCGGCAGTTCTGGATTTGTGATGGAAAATTTATAGATATGATCGCGAGGAATGTCGAGCAGGGCGGAGACGAACGATTTGAGCAGATCTGGATGCCGGATGAAGAAGATCTTGAATATGATGTCGAGTTTGAGCGAGAGGAGCTTTGCGTTCATGTGGCCTCGTGCATGTGGATGGCAGGACATTCTGCATACCTAATGGTGCCATCGAAAAAAATTTGTGACATGCACGATGCATTTTTTTGCAAAAAAGACTGTTTGGAACGATCGGGTTTATTTGAGTGCCAAAACTTCAGGTTTTGGATGTGATCGATGAGGGGGTAGCGGCGTATTTCGCGGCAAAAGCCGCGAAATAGACGCGCAGGGGGCGGCTTCCCCCTGCCCTCAAAAGAAAAGTTCAAAGCTCGTCGGCGCTGGGGACTTCGTCGGAAGGCTTGTCGCCGTTGGGATTCATCCATTTGCGCGCGAGGAAGAGCGCGACCGGGGAAATCATGGCGATGCATGCGAAGATGAGCCACATGGTCTCGGGCATCTGTGTCGCTTCGGGATGTTTGGCGAGATCGGGAATGAAGCGCTCCATAAAGAAACCGACATAGAGTCCGACGATGAATTTGGTCATGAACCAGGGCAGGTTTGCAATGCCGACATAGGCGCCGATTTTCTCTTTCGGTGCGATTTGCGTGACATGCTGGAGGAAACGCGGCTGCCACATCGACTCTCCGATGGATCCGATGAGGATGAATGTGAGGAAAGTAGCCGGTGTCGTGCCGAGACAGAGCAGGAATGTCGGGATGGCCATGACAGTCGTGCCGATGATCATCATTTTGTAGACGGGTTGCTTGGCGGTGAGTGCGGCGATGACCGGTGCGCTGATGAAGACGATCAGCGGGTTGAGATTGCTGAATGTCTCGTAATTGCCAGAAATCGTAGGAAATTCTGTATAGCAGCGTTCAAGATAGCTGGGGATCAGGATATTCTGATAGGCAAAGAGCGTCTGGACCGGAATGAGGATAAAGATGAAGAAATCGAACTTGAGGTCTGCCAGCGGATGAGCCTTGATGCGGTCGAGCAGAGAGAGATGCACGTTGGACTTTGGCTTGTCTTCGCTCTCCTCTTTGGGATCCATGAACGGCTTTGTTTTGGAACGCGCGATGAAGACGACATATAAGATCAGGACGATGACCATGATGCCGGCAATGAAGATCATGGCGCCGGAAATGCCGTTTGTGCCGGGCAGAAGGCCTTGTGAAATGACTTTGCCGGCGTCATCTGTCTGATCGCCTGCCGCCCTTCGGATGATGGGCAGGAGCAGACCGATGATGAAGGCGCCGAGGTTCATGCCTGCATAGAGCATGGCATAGGACACGGCGGATGTCTTTTTGTCGGAGTACATGCGCGTGAGCGAATAGATGGCCGGATTGAATACGCCGTATGCCAGGGCAGCGCAGAGCAGGGAGCCGCATACGACAAAGAAGAAGATCGAGCCGACGCCTGTCCCGGATGAAGCAAAGAGGAGTTCGGAACTGCCAAGGATGATGCGCGAAATGAGCAGGATGATGATCGTGATGCCGAGCATTTTCTTGGGGCCGACTTTGTCGGAAACGCCGCCGAGGAAAAGCTGTGAGAGCGTGATGAGCATCAGGAAGCCGCTGACGACCCATGAGGCATGCACGTCGGAGAGCTCGACGTTTTTGGTCATGAAGAGCATGAGGTATGTCAGGATACCAAAATAGGCCATGCCTTCGAAGATATTGATCAGATTGATGCCGAGAATCTCACGCGGGGCATGCAGGAATGCTTTGAATGTGTCGAGCGTTTCCTCTAACCCTTTGAGAATGGCTTGTCCGACGGAGAGTTTTTGAGGTTTCGCTTCGTTTTGCTTCGCCTCAAGCCCGTCTCCTGTGTTGTTTTTTTCTTCAGGTTCCACGGAAATATCCTTATGGTAAGTGGGAGCGTGAACTCCGGTTGAACAGTAATCTTGCATGACCAAGCTCATGTTTTCGCATCGTGATGCGAAACTGCTTGAGGTTGATGCGGCCTTGTGGTGGTGAACAAACAAAAAAGCCTCAGGGAGGCCTGAGGCTTTTTATCACAGAAAATTCGAAATTTGGGATAAGTTATCCCCAATATGGAATTTTATTCATAAACACTCGCCCAGGAATAGACATTGACCTGAGGCTCGATGGCTTCGAGGTTGATGGCGACTGCGGCGACTTCGCTGAGCGCGTCATCGCGGACGCTTCGCTTTGTGGAAGTCGTTGAGAAATCATCGTTTGTTTCGACGCCTGACTGCGCGACGAGCTGCGGTGCGAGCACAGAGTTTTTATTTTTGCCTGTGCAGAACATCTGGTTCGTGATTTCGAGACCATAGATTTTGGTGCCTGATTTGAACTGGATGTAGGGGGAGTTGGCGAAGGGATCTGTGGTCATGCCGTTGGCCTGGATGCCCGTTGAGAGCGTGTTGTGTCGCTGCTTGCCAGTTACAGATGAGCTGGTCAAGATTTTCCAGATGGCGGCACCGCCTGTCGGGCATTGCGTATTGCTGTCGGCATCGGCGATAAAGCTCGGGAAATAGGACGCGAAGTTGTGAATGATCGGCGCGCCTGTGAGTTTTTGACGTGCCGGAAGGGCGACGTTAGAGTTTTTGTAAGGTACCGAGTTGCGATAGACGGTGATTTTGCCTGACTGCGATTGGAGGTTTTCTGGAGAATTGAGAACGATCAGTGTCGGCATGAACTGATAGGTGGAAGCGTTGTAGTTGAGCTCATACGTGCCATCGGATTTGGGCACATCGATGAATGAAGCGAAGTAATGGCGGTCGGTGTTCATGACGTTGAAGTTGTCATTCGTACCGGTGCCGAATGCAAGCTGAATGACGGGTTTGGCACCAGTTTCGGTATAGAGCGCGACGGCAGGGGCAAACGAGATTTTTGAGAAATCATAGCCAGATGTCGTGTCGGTGTAGGGTTTTCCGAAAAATTCCTGTCTGGGGTCGAAGGCCGGGAGCTCGATGGTCATGCCGTTAGATGTGTATTTGCTGACGGAACCCCATTTGGAGGTGTTGGAATCGCTGACGACAATGCGATAGAGCTTGCCCTTGTTGTCGCCGACATAGATGTTTTGAGCGACGGAGTTGAAGTTATTGGGATAGACAGCGGGAGTGCCGGTGATGCGGTTGTCGAAGTAGAAGGCTTTGACGAGCAGGTCTGAAGGCGTTTTGGGGAAGAGGCGGACGATATAGAGAGATTTGCCGATGGCATCGCTGTCGGTGTTTGTCTCTGCGGTAGATTCGCCGCCCGTGAGGATGGCGACAGGCTCGACCTGGTTGCCGATAAGCATGTTGGTGATGACGGGCTGAGCATAGCTCATGCCCATGAGATAGAACGGTTCTTTCTCGATGTTTGTCTTAAAGTTGCTGACGGCACCTTGAAGCGTCCAGGTCTTGTCGGTAACCTTTCTGATATCTTCATTACTTGCAGTGCTGTCTGCGCGGAAGAAGGGGTCGATTTCCCAGAGGACGATGGGATGCCCTGGGTCGGTGACGTCGATGGCGTAGTAGCCGCGCGCGCCATCGCGGAAGCCGCCGACGACGACGGAGCGCCAGGAGTCATTGTTGATCGTGAAACCGGGGAGCTTGACTTCGGCGGAGACTGGCGCGGTGTTGAGCATCGTCTGCTGGCCGAATTCGGTAAGTTTGCTTGCCTTGATGAGCATGTGCTTGGGCATATAGGCCCAGAGTTCGTCGCCCTCTTTGTTTGAGGCATCAATGGTCGCTTTATAGCCCGGCATGTCTGTGATTTTATAGATTGTCGTGCCATCGGCGGATGTCGTGCCCGTGTAGTCGTTTGCAGCACCTGTGGTGACTTTATTTTTGAGGGCTTCGGGGTTGGTGTTGTCGCCCAGGATGAAGGCGTGAAGCAGGCCGTCGTTTGCACCGGCCATCAGCATGGTGTCGCGCTGCCAGTATTTCTGGCTGAACTTGCGGTAGTCGTAGCTTCTGTATGCGCGCGTGGGCGGGTTGATCGGGGTGGGTGTGGCATATTCGATGGCGCCCAACGGCATGGAGGCGATGAACTGGCGCAGGTCACACGAAGTGACGGTGCCTGAAGCGCATTGACCGGCATGGCAGACTTTGCCATCGCCGCATTGCGCGTGCGTCGTGCAGTTGGTGTATTTTTTGCGGCGCATGCCGTTGATGCAGATTTCGTCGCTGCTGAGACCGGCATTGTTGGTACACAGCTTGTCGATACGCGATTTATATTGACTTGCGCTGATGCAGCGGCCGAGGTCGCAGAGGCGCAGGTCGTTGCCCTCCATGCCGCAGTCCATGTTGTTGACGCATTCATACGGGCTGAGGATGTAATTGGGCTTGCCGTAGAGCTCGGTGATCGAACGGTTCATTTCGGTATTGCATGTCGAGCCAGCCTGAGTGACGAAATAGTTGAGATTGCTGGCGGAGTTGTATTGCGGGATTGTGCCGAAATTGGTGCTGTTGATCGGATCGACCGTGAGGAACGACGTGGCATTCGTCGAGAAATTCTTGTTGAGTTCGTTTGCCGAGCGCGGGAATGTGCTGATCGCGTTGCGGTTGCCCTTTGCCTTATAATCGGCGGCAAAGATGTAGCGCTTGTCGACGCAGGTGTTGGTCACGTTGGCGGCGTTATCCATGAGGGTGGAGAGCGGCGCACAGGTGGCGGGATCGGTATCGAAACCGGCGCGTTTGCGCGTGCTTGCGTCGTTGAACTTATAGTTCATGCCTGCGATCATGGTGCCACCAGAATTGAGTGCTTCATCTTCGGTTGCAGCGCGCCACACGTCGCACGAGGACAAACGGCATTTGAGACGATGGGCAATGTCGAGATACTGCTCGGTATCGTTGAAGAATTCGCCAGATTCGTGGTCGCAGATGATGGCCTGGCGTTCGAGGCGCGACTTGCGGATTGGGGCGAGCGAGACGCTGTAGCCGGAATAGAGGCTGTAATAACCGTTTCGGAATTCGATCTGCTTTTTATTGTTTTCTGTTTTGACTTTATAATTGTTTTTATAGCCGACCGCAGTGGTCGTGGCGACTTTTGTCTTGGAATAGACGCCCTGGAGCATTGCGGAGAGAGCGTTGACGACTGCGGCGCGAAGGGCAGTGTTGTCGGCAGCGTTATAGAAGCAGATCTTCTCTTTATAGGTCAGCGTGTTATCATTAATAAATGCCTGATAGTCAGACTCGCTGTTGGGGTTGATGATTTCGTTTGTCTTGGGGTTGCGGCAGGTGCCGCCTTTCCATGCAGTTTTGTTGAGCGTCGCGGCGACAGAGTTTTCTTCGGTGACTTTTTGGAGGGCGGCATCGTCGAATTCGGCATAGCCGACGACATAGACTTTGATGCCGGCTTTGAAGAGATGGTAGGCATCCCACCAGACTTGTTTGGAATGGCCGTGGAGATTTTCGTTTTCGTCGTCTGTGCCGTGCAGACCGGAGCCGTTGGGGTCGCCGTCGGAGATGAGGATGACGGCTTTGGAGCGGCAGGCATAGTAGTCGTCGTTGGCGATCTGGCCGCCAGACATCTTTTGTTTGATGAGGCCTTGGTCGGTCTTGGAGATATCGTCGCCGCCGAACATGAAGTAGAGATCGGCGAGAGATTCGCCGATGGGCGTGGCGGAGGTTGCCTGATAGCTGCGGACAGTGGTGATGAGCGCGTTGTTGCTCTGCTCGATCATCTCTTCTTTGTCTGAGACGGTCGGATAGACGAGCGGCGCGGCTGCCAGAGGGTTGCTGCTCCACATGCCCATATCGAATGTGCAGTCATCTGATTTTTTATATTTATAGGCTGTGAGGTCGCGACCGTAGGTGATGCCGTTTTCGTTTGTAAGCGAATAGCGATTGGTACCGTAGCCATAAATATAGTTTGGTTTGCCATAGTCGTCTTCAGTAACGGTGCTTGTGACAGACGCTTTTTTAGCAATTGTAAAGTGGTTATTGCCTTGGTATGTTACGGTTGCTGTATCATAATAAGTACCTGAACTCCCAATTGGAGATGACGGATTATATGTATATATGGTTGAAGCTGTACAACCTTCATCATTTGGATAGGCAACTTCAACACGCCAGCCTTTTTCTGAATTTCTTACATACCAAGTGTAAACTTGATAATTGAATGTTTGTCCTGGTTTCATATATTTTGTGCTGACAAACGCAATGTTTTCAACGCCAACTTCACATGGTTGATAATAATAACTACTAGAACCATAATAAGTAGGACATTTGGTTTGGTTAGGATAAAGTTTAACTGAGTAGCTATTTCCATATGGATATGTATTATCAACATCTAAGCAACCGTCTACGCCAGTACATGCGCTATGTCCATTTACTGTTTTATAAATGCAACTTCCGACAGAACATTTATTTGCATAATATAAATGGTTGTTAGTTACTCTTTGGCCATCAATGTATTCAGTGGGATAATTATATAGCCATAAATGCGTATCAATATCCGATGTGCTTTGATAATCCTCACCCCAGATGGTGGTGAAGCGGAGGACACCTTCGACGTTACCGCCGGCGGACTGAGCAGCGAGTTTGATCGGGGAGTCTTTGGCGGCGCTCGAACCGGTGGTGCCGACGCCGAAGCCTGCGAAGCCGAATTTGATCAGCTTGGCGTAGGTCTGGATGATGCCGTCTGAGTTGTAGGCGGTTTCATAGCGGGAATCGGACGGGCTTGTCGAGCTTGAGGTTGAGAAATTTGGTTTGGCGAGTTCAGTCTGGCCTTTGATGGCCTTGAGGGCTTTTTGGTAGCTGCATGTGGAGCCGCTGCAAGTCCATTTGGCGTATGGCAGATAGAAGAGGTCGTTGGGATCTTCGGCGCGGACGAGGTGGGGCTTGCCGTTGACTGTGGTGAGGTTTTTGGAGGTGCCGACGAGCTCGCCCAGGGCTTTGGTGAGTCGGGTGTTATTTTTGACCTGGTCGTTTGCAGTTTCAAAAAGTTCGTTCATACATCCGGAGGTATCCAACAAGATGAATACGATTGGAGAAAGTCCTTCGGAAGCGCTGAGCGAGTCTGCGTATGCGGCCGGTGCATGACCTGCTGTGCCTGCGGCAGCGGCTGCCATTGCGAGTGCTGAGATCAGATAGCGTTTATAATTCATAGTTTCCTCCTGAGTCCGGAATCTACCACTTGTATTTGGCCGCAATCCTTGCGAATTGTGTAACGAAATCAAGGTATAAGTATGCACTATATACCATTTTGTAGTCTATCAAATGGCGGGCTTGCCTGCAATTGGATTTCTGATTTTTTGATGTGCCTTTTGGGGAGGCAAAAACGAAAAAAGGCGCGTATGGCAAAGCCATAGCGCCTTTAGCGAGCCGTATCGGCCGTTGGCCGATAGGGGAGCGTTCAAGAAAGATCACATCTGCATGGAGGAGAGGAATTCGGCGTTTGTTTTGGTCTGCGAGAGCTTGTCGAGTAGGAACTGCATGGCATCGACGCCGTTGAGGTTCTGGATGATCTGTCGAAGGATCCAGACGCGGTTGAGCGTGAGCGGGTCGAGGAGGAGTTCTTCTTTTCGAGTGCCGGATTTTGCGATGTCGAAGCAGGGGAAGGTGCGGCGTTCCATGAGTTTTCGGTCGAGATGGAGTTCGCAGTTGCCGGTGCCTTTGAATTCTTCGAAGATGACTTCGTCCATGCGTGAGCCGGTGTCGACTAGGGCAGTGGAGATGATGGTGAGCGAGCCGCCGTCTTCGATGTTGCGGGCGGCGCCAAAGAAGCGTTTGGGTTTGTGGAGCGCGTTTGAATCGACGCCGCCGGAGAGGATTTTGCCGGAGGCAGGGACGACGGTGTTGTAGGCGCGCGCGAGTCTCGTGATGGAGTCGAGGAGGATGACGACATCATGTTTGTATTCGACGAGTCGTTTTGCTTTTTCGATGACCATTTCAGCGACCTGGACATGGCGCGAAGCCTGTTCGTCGAATGTCGAGGAGATGACCTCGCCCTGGACGGAGCGCATCATGTCGGTGACTTCTTCGGGGCGTTCGTCGATGAGGAGGACGATGAGCGTGACTTCGGGGTGATTTTCGCTGATGGCGTTCGCGATGTTCTGGAGGAGGTAAGTTTTGCCTGTGCGGGGCGGCGCGACGATGAGCGCGCGCTGTCCTTTGCCGATTGGCGTGAGCATGTCGAGGACGCGCGTGGAATAGTTGATGGGATCGTGCTCGAGGACGAGGCGTTCCTGCGGATAGAGCGGCGTGAGGTTGTCAAAGATGATTTTCTCGCGCGATTTTTCAGGATCTTCGTAATTGATCTTGTGGATCTGGAGGAGCGCGAAGAATTTTTCGTTCTCGTGCGGCGGTCTGATTCTGCCATAGACGGTGTCGCCGGTATGGAGGTTGAAGCGTTTGATTTGCGCCGGGGAGACATAGATGTCATCGGGGCTTGGAAGATAGTTGTTGTCGAGGGAGCGCAGAAAACCGAAGCCTTCCGGGAGTGTTTCGAGGACGCCTTCGTCCCATATCTCCCCAGTGAGTTTGGCCTCTGCCTGAAGCAGCTCATAGACGAGTTCCTGGCGGCTGAGGTTTGTGGCGTTGTCGATGTTCATCTCGGCGGCTTTTTCGAGCAGTTCTGAGATGTGCATGCGTTTGATTTCTTTTACTTCCATGTTTATCTACCTTGGGGATTCGAGCTTATCCGTCGGTCATTTCCAGTCGCCTGACGGATCCGAAAAAACGGGCAATTATTGTTACGATAATGGCATTTCAAGCGCAAGTACTTATTAAAAAATAGCGCAGTACCTTGTCTTATCGTCTTCGCCTTCCGATTTTGTGAGTCCGGCTTTGCAGAAAGCGTTGAGGAATGCTTCGATGATGGGTTTTTGAAGGCGCGTGCGTCTCGCGAGCGTGCGGATGTCGGATGCGCCTCTGGTCTTGAGCCATCGGATGATGTCTTCGGCGGTGGAGACAGGGTCATCCGCGAGCGTGCCGAGGATGTCTTCAGGGAGATCTGAACGCATGAAGCTGAGGTCTGGCATCTGAAATTTTGGATTTTTGGCGCTCGGCTTAGGCGCCCTGTTCGTGACAGCGGGCTGAGGCTGGTGCACGGGCGCTTTTTTGGGGAGCTCATCCTGCGGGATGGGGATTTCGTAGGGTGGCTGGGTCGCGAGTTTTTCAGCTTCGAGGGATGCGAGGTCGATGATGGGGTTGATGATGTCGGCGACTGTGAAGGGGGCGTGCCATTGGGAGGGATTGCCGAGCCGCATGAGCATCGTATTTTGCACGGCCTGAATGTTGAATGTGAGCTCCTGTGCCTGTTTGGGCATTGCGAAGTATTCGTTGAAGTTCACGGTTTGAGCGGGGAGCTCGTAGTTGTAGTGTCGCTTGGAGGCGTCATCCAGGATCTGGTCGGAGCGTGCATCCCTAAGTTCGGCCAGGAGCGCGTCGCGTGCCATGCCCCGGAGCATGAGGATATTGAAGGGGTCATGTTCGAGCTCGGAGGCGAAGGTGATGAGCAGGGCGCAGGCGTGTTCGCAGGGCATGTCTGTCGCGCCGCAGTCGCAGGAGAATGAGAAGTCCTTGAGTTTTGATGGGAAGAGCGAGAGGCTGGCCTGTTTGAATATTTCGACGATGCCTTCGGGAAGCTCGCCATTGAGCAGCGAGGTGGTGAAGATTGCGCGTTCGGAGAGCGCCTGAATGACGGATCGCCATTGCCCGGAAGTGAATATTCTCAGGGAAATAGAGGTGATCTGGTCGATGACTGTGGCTTCGAGGCGGCCGGAGGCGATGCAGACATTGTTGACGAATCTGGCTCTGACGTAAGGCATTGCCTGGGGGAGCATTTCAGGGAGTGTCGGGATGAGCTTGACGAGGCTTTCAGTCCATTGTTTGGCGTGCCAGGACTGGAGCAGGAGCATTTCGTCGATGTTTTCCGCAAGCTTGCAGGTTTCGTGCTGGAGTTTGATATCGGCTTCTGCTTTGAGCTGCCTGGCCAGTATTTTGGGGGCTTTGATGGCCTTGTCTTTTTTGTTTTTTTTGTCCGCGAGCCGTACGACGGCAGAGTGTTTGAGGCGAATTTTGGATGTGGTTTTATCAGCGGCCTGAGCAGTGTCGGATGCGTCAGGCGTGGTTTCGGGCTGAGTGTTTTGGGGCTGCGCAGGCATGACTGGTGCTGGCGCGGTGAGTCTTGTGGTTTTGGCTTCAAATGTCGCTTTGACACGTTTGGCTGTGCTCGTTTTGATGACGACGGGCGCGGCATGTCTGGCTTCTGGCGTTGCGGTCTGTGTGGCAGGCGCATTTGGTGCAGCGGTGGCATCCGCAGCTTGATCCTTGGGTTTGGCTGTCCTTTTTGTGGATTTGTTTGCGGAACCCTGAGCGGTTCTCTGTTTTGTTCTCGGCGGATTGATCGCCGACATATCAACGACCCTGCGAAGTTTGGAAAAGACCGGAGTTTCGGCGGGTGCGGGGGAAAGCGAGTCCAGTGGGTTGAGGGGATCAGTCGGCTTCATCGATCATTGCATCCGAGCTAAGGGTGAATAGTTCACGGAGGCCGTCGGTGTCGAACTGGGTGATCCAGGCACCGGAAGCGTCGACGATGGAATCGGAGAGTGATTTTTTCTCTTCGAGCATGGCGTCGATTTTTTCTTCAAGCGTTCCGAGAGTGAGGAATTTGTGGACTTGGACATTTTTTTCCTGTCCGATGCGGTAGGCGCGGTCAGTGGCCTGATCTTCGACGGCAGGGTTCCACCAGCGGTCGAAATGGAAGACGTGCGTGGCAGCGGTGAGATTGAGTCCAGTGCCGCCCGCTTTGAGCGAGAGGATGAAGACTGGCGCGCCGTGTTCGGACTGAAAATCAGAGACAAGCGCGTCTCGCTGTGTGGCGCTGAGGCTGCCGTGCAGGAAGGGGACGCTTGGGATGTCGAGTTCTTTCTGGAGGATCTCGACGAGCACGTCGCCCATTTCCTTGTACTGCGTGAACACGAGGGCGCGCTCTCCATTCTCGATGATTGTTTCGAGCATTTCAATCAGGCGCTGGACTTTTCCTGAGCGTTCTGCTGTCAGGGCAGAGGATTTCTGATAAATCGCCGGATGATCGACGATCTGTTTGAGGTGAGTGAGCAGTGCGAGGACTTTTCCATGGCGCGAAATGCCTGTGGCGTGCTCGATTTTCTGCATGGTGCTGTCGACGAGCGCCTGATAGAGCGTCGCCTGTTCCCGAGTAAGGGTGCAGTAGACCTTGTTCTCCATTTTGTCTGGCAGGTCTTGGATGATATTCGGATCTGACTTGACGCGCCTGAGTATGAAAGGGGAGACGAGCGATCTGAGGCGTTCCCGTGCTTCTTTGTCGTTATTCTTTTCGATGGGCACGCCGTAGAGCCGCTGGAATTTTGCATTTGTGCCGAGCAGTCCGGGGTTGAGGAAATCGAGGATTGACCAGAGTTCCGCGAGCCTGTTTTCGATCGGCGTGCCGGTGAGCGCGATGCGGAAGTCGGTCTGAAGTTCGCGGACGATGCTGGAGCGCTTGGTGGAGGCATTTTTGATGGCCTGAGCCTCATCGAGGACGACGAGCGACCATTTGTGCATGAACAGGAAGTCCGAGCGCGTGATCAGGCCGTAAGTCGTGAGCACGACGGAATTGGGTGTGGAGAGCTGTTTTTGAAGCTCTTCGAGAGACTGCGTTCGGTCGTGGCCGTGATGTACGATGACGTTCACAGAGGGCGCAAACCTGGCGAATTCTCGCTTCCAGTTTCCGACGACGCTCATCGGGCAGATGAGCAGGGAGCCCTGCCTGTCTTCCGGGTGGCGTTTGGCGTGATTGAGGATGTGGCAGATGAGCTGTATGGTTTTGCCGAGACCCATATCGTCCGCCAGGCAGCAGCCGAGCCCGAGGCGCTGTTGATAGGAAAGCCAGGCGACGCCGCGTTCCTGATAGGGGCGCAGGGTTCCGACAAAGGTGTCCGGCGCCTTGAGCGTCATGTCAGCGATGTCTTCCTGGGTGAGTTTTTCGAGCACGCTTGCGAGCTTTCCTTCGACGACGACAGCGACTTTGTCATCCGGGCTGTTTGGCGTGGCGACGCCAGTGAGTGCGCGGCTCATGGCATCAAAGCGCGTCATTGTGCCGCTTGTGTCGTTTGAGGTCAGGATATTTTCGATATCCCTGAGCTGGACAGGGTCTACGAGCACCCAGGCGCCGTGCCAGTTGACGAGCGGGAGCTTGAGCGCGACGATGGACTTGAACTCTTCGGCGGAAATGACGTCGTCACCGAGCGCGGCTTCCCATCGGAAGCTTGCGAGGTCGCTGAGGCCGAACTTTGCTTTAGCGAGATCGTCCGAGGATGGGTCGAAGATGCGGAGCTGTGCGCGGAGCTTTCTGTCTCCCTGGCTCACGAGCTGTTCTGGCAGTCGAATGTCGAAGCCATCAGAATAGAGGCGCGGATTGGCCTGCGAGATGAATGTCCACGCCTCCTGGACGGTCAGGAAAACGCCTTCAGGTTTCGACTGCTCGAGACTTTTGTGCATCGGCTCGAAGTATTGCGCGGCTTTGCCGAGGTCTGTGAGCAGGCGTTCTTGAGGATTTTCGAAGATATGCTGGTCGATTCTGAGCCTGTCTGTGCCGATGGAAAACACGGTGCCAGCGGGGACGACAAGTGAAGGATCGTCTTTTGACACGAGCATATAGCGCAGGAACCAGAGATCATGTGTTTCCGGCGTAGGGGCTTCGAGCCAGAGGCCTGTCTGCATATCGACATCGAGAAGGTCGGTGCTTTCGTGCACGGGGGAGAGCCAGGCCTGGAGGGATTCGACCAGGTCGGGGTCCTGGAGGTGATATTCGATGCGCGAGGCTGATTTTTCGCAGATGAGCGCCTCGAACCATCGCGCTTCCCAGCGCGCGAGTTTTTCAAAGGGCAGGAGCGTCGGATAGACGTATTCCTTCATGGGAAGGAGATGCTTGAGCTCGGATGCATACATCATTTCCTGGCGTTCCGGGGAAATCGTGGTGCATGCCGCGTCCCGTCCGACCGGAATGTCGCGAGAATCCTCATCATCGATATCGTCGTCCACATCATCGATATCGTCGTCCTCTGTTTCGTCAGTGCATTCGTTCGGGTCATCGTCATTTTCGTCTGACGGTGCGGCTGCATTTGCGTCATCAGACGGGGCATAGACGGACTGTTCGACGATTCGCTTTGCGTAAGCCTGGAGCGTGGAGAAATCGAGCGCGTAGTCTTCGCGCAGGACTTCTTCGAACGTGCGCGATATGTGCGGCTTCGGGAGTGAGGCCAGGGCCTGTCGTATGGGGGCGATACGCGCGAGCGTATCCGGGTCAGCCATGAGGTTTCGTATGAAAGCATCGATTGCGGCATCGAGGAAAGCGCGCGTGAGCGCTTCGGGGTGCCACATCATTGTGGGGCGTCTTTTTTTGGGGGTTCCGCGATACTGCCTGTCCCATCGGCTGCTCGGTATGCTGTAGAGCGCATGCGCGCAAGTCGGCATCGATGCTGCGATCTGCCTGAGCTTTCCGATATCCAGGGAGCCTTCGATGGCAGCCTGCCATACGGCGTAGAGCTCGTGTCCGTTTGTCTTGAGCATGGGGGCATAGCACTGCCTGGCGATGAGCTCGAGCGCGAACTTGGCCGCGCGGCTCCAGGCGATGAGCGAGGGGCATGGGCGTCGGCGCTTGACCTGCTGCGCGTTCTCAGGCTGGTCTATGGCGGCTGTCGCGAGTATTTTGAGCGCGTCAGCCATGTTGAGGGCGCGTCCGGAGACGTTGTCGATGCGGTAGCGGCCGTCTCGCGCCGGCAGGATCAGTCGCGTCTGCGCCGGCTGAAGGTGTGATTCCGGGATGTCGCCGAGTCCGAGTTTCCGAAGGTTCCAGGACCAGTCAAATGTGTTCGGGTCTTCCGGCCCCCAGAGTAATAAAAATCCGTCGGACGGCGCGTTTCGGCGCGTCACAAACGTTGCGTGTATCGCGGTGACGACACGCGGGTAAGTTTTTGCTTTGCTCACACTAAACCTGAAATGCGAATACCGGACGATGGCCGGTGAAAAATATCAAAAAACATTCGCGATGAAAGATTGGGCATTGCGCTGGCTGACGACTTACTTTGAAAAATGGCCGTGCGTGTGGCACGGAAACAGTCAGTCAGCGCTGCAGAACCGGACGCCTGAGCGTCCGGAATTTGTGGAATCAGCTGAGGGAAGCGGCTTTCTGTGCGGCGCTGCGGAGCCTTCGGATTGTCTCATCTTTTCCGACGAACCAGACGACTTCGTAGATGCCAGGAGACTGTGCGATGCCGACAATCGCCGTGCGCGCAGGCTGCGCGACTTTGCCCATCTTGAGCCCGCGATCGGCAGCGATCTTGGTGAAAGCGGCTTCGATGGCGGCTTCGGTCCATTCGGGCACGACCTGGATTTCGTCCGCGAGTGCGTTGAGCAGCGCCGGAGAGTCTGCGTTCCAGTGTTTTGCTACGCTTGCTTCGTCATATTTTTCGGGCGCGTTCCAGATGAAGAGGCTGTCGCTGACGATTTCGTTGAGGTTATGCGCGCGTTTGCGCATCATCTCGAGGAGCTTGTAAAGCCATTCGCCTTTCTCGACCTTGACGCCGGCTTTTTCGAACCTGGGGATCGTGTGATCGGCGATTTCTTCGATCGGGACGATGCGGAGCTGCTGTTCATTGACCCATTTGAGTTTTTCTTCGTCAAATTCACCGTTAGAGCGGTTCACGTCGCAGATGTCGAACGCCTTGACGAGCTCGTCCATGGTGAAGATCTCGTCATCGCCGTGAGACCAGCCCAGACGCGCGATATAGTTGTTGAGGCCTTCGGGCAGCAGCCCGAGCGCCTCGCGGTAGTATTCGACAGAGGGGCTGCCTTTGCGCTTTGAAAGGCCGTCGATGCGCGGCGCGTGCCCGAATCTCGGGGGCTCTTTGCCGAGCGCGCGATAGAGCGCGATCTGGCAGTGCGTGTTGTCGATGTGGTCGGCACCGCGAATGACATGCGTGATGGCCAGCGCGAGGTCATCGACGACGACCGCAAACTGGTAGGTGGGCATGCCGTCGGAGCGCACCATGATGAAATCGTCCAGATCCTTGTAGCTCTTGGTGATCGTGCCCTGAATGAGGTCTTCGAATGTGGATTCGCCTTCTTTGGGCATTTTGAAGCGCACGACATGGGGGCCGCAGTCGGGGCCGAGATTTTTCTCGCGGCAAGTGCCGTCATAGCAGGCATGGTTAGTCGCCTCTTTCATGGCTTCTTTCTTGGCCTCAAGCTCTTCGCGCGTGCAGTTGCAGCGGTAGGCTTTGCCTTCGGCGATCAATTTTTCTGCGACTTCATGATAGATATTGAGGCGTTCGGACTGGCGAAGCACCGGACCGTCCCAGTTCAGACCCATCCATTTCAGGCTGTCATAGATCACCTGGACTGCCGCTTCCGTATGCCTTTCCCTGTCTGTGTCCTCGATTCTGAGGATGAACTCTCCGCCGTGATGGCGCGCGAAAAGCCAGTTGAAAAGAGCCGTGCGGGCATTTCCAAGGTGCATAAAGCCAGTCGGTGATGGCGCAAAACGAACACGTACCGTCATTTTTATTCCTCGAACATAATAGTTAATCTTGTGTGCCGTGATGGCACAAATGTGGTCTCATACGCCAACAGAGACAAGTTTTCAAGGGCGTTGGTTTGGAATCTGGATTTGTGTGCGGCGCTTCTTCGTACGCGCCGCGTCTGCGGCTATCCGCATGCGCGGATACGCCGCAGTGCTGCCGGTGCCTGCCGCTGAGGCTGACGTGTCATCCGCATACGCAAAGATGTTGCCTGGGGCTATGGCAGCAGAAAGCCTTCTGGCGTTCATCAAGCGGATGATTGGCAAGTGACCTGAAGGGCCGTTGGGCATGTGCTGCATCAGCATGGGGTCATCCGACCTCAGGTTTGGGAAAAATCTCCCCGACCGAAAAAATCCCCCAAGCGAGTGCCTGGGGGATTGCGAAGTGCATGTGCT
Organism: Pseudomonadota bacterium; assembly: GCA_017464085.1. Lineage (GTDB taxonomy): Bacteria > Myxococcota_A > Bradymonadia > UBA4248 > UBA4248 > UBA4248. Next base: position 25,046 of record JAFUEE010000156.1, on the reverse strand, counting down.
TGCGAGCTTATTTCTCCACGGAAACTTCGGAGACGACGAGCTCAAGGGATTCGATCAGCGGGCTGTTGGAATTGCCATCGAGGTTGCCCATAGACCATTTGGTCGGCGCACAGCCTCTGAGGACCCAGGTATGCGGGGCTTTAGGTTCGCTGATACCCTTATCCTTGCCGTAATTGCCGATCGTGATCGAAATATTGCGCTGGCTGACCACGCCTTTTTCAATTTCACGGATCCATGCCATGAGGTCGTTGTTCTCCCCGACGAGAACGCCGCGTTTCAGGGTCACACGGCCTGCTTTGCGGCGGCCCTGGCGGAACCTCGGGAGATTCGGCGTTTCGCTGTCGCGATATTCTATCATCTCGACTTCATAGCCCAGACCATCCACGCCGCTGAAGCGAGCGACTGCTGTTCCGCCGATCTCGACTATAAACGCATAACTAACTAACGGATCAATACTACGATGAGACTCAGCCATAATCTTCCTCCTTAAGAGAAGTCAGTGAACAAAAACCAAACGGCTATTCCAGCAAATTCTATACCACGATGGGCAGGTTTTAACAACGCTTTTCTATTTTGATGCGCTTTTTTGAAAGCAGACGTTTTTCATGGTACGCTATGCATGTTTTAAGGGGATTTCTTATTTGGAGGTGTCCTATGAAAAAACTCGCCCTTATGCTTGCGCTCGCCAGCCTTGCCGCTCCTGCGGCCGCGATGGCTGCGCCCAATGTTTATTTCAATGGTGTCGATATCACTGGTGTTGCCAACCAGTCATTCTCTAACGTCTCAGTGCAGCTTGATGCCATGGGGAATGTCATTATCACAGCCCCGCAGTATCATCTCATGAATTTTGAAAAAAGTCATCAGGCAAATCAGGCTGGGGCTCAGGCCGCCCCTCAGAGGCAGCCTGCCTATGGTCAAAATGCCCCAGCTTATGGCATGAACGGCGCGCCGGCATACGGCCAGAACCCCGCCCTGAGGCCGGATGCTCAGGCAGCTTATCAGGCGCAGGCCGCAGGAAACCGCGTCATACAGCCGAAAACGACGTTTTCTGATGCCTCTGACGGGCTGGTCGCGCTCCCGGAGCCCTCAAAGCCGACATATCTCGTCGCGTTCTTCGATTCCCCGGGGCTTCTCGGGTACAACATCGATGTCTATATCAACGGGAAATTCGTCAAGACGCTGATGCAGAGCGAGTCTCAGACGTCGTTTGATATCACTCAGTATCTCGTCAAGGGAACGAATATACTCCAGTATCAGATGAGCATGGCCGCCGATGCCGGGACCTCATCAAAGGCCTCTGTCGTGCTCAGCCTATCCAAGCTCACTGCGCGCCAGGGCAATGCCATCGAGCTCACAGGGCAGTATGCGCGCCAGTATATCCGCGCGGCTGACGGGCCGAGGCTCTATCAGGTGGAAGTGTTCGTGCCCTGAGCGCCTGAGACGCGCTATGGACACGGCAGGATTAAACGATCTGCATATAAGGATGATCCATGGAAGAAAAAGAACCGCAGGAGATCGAAGGTCTCCATTCTATCGTGAACGAGACGGAATATGACGTGCCGATGCGCGCGCTCTCCGCACGCATCGACCGTCTGTATGCGCACATCGGGGAAGGGGAGTCCGAGGTGGACGTCGTCCTGACGACGGACGACGAGATCCGAGCCCTCAACAAGGAATGGCGCGATGTGGATGAGGCGACGGATGTGCTGAGCTTCCCGATGCGAGAGGACGAGGATCCGGAGGTCGCGGCGCAGCTGCCGCTCGGTGATGTCGTGATCAGCCTCGACACGGCGATGCGCTATGTGGAGACATGCCGGCACAAGGACAGGCTGTGCGAGCTCGGCGCGCTGCCTCTGAAAGAGGACTGGTCGCTTCTGGACGAGCTGACGTTCCTGGTGATACATTCCACGCTCCATCTGCTGGGGCATGACCATGCGGAGCCGGAAGAGGAGAAGGTGATGCGCGAAAAAGAGCGCGAGTGGATGCTCTATATCCTGGATTGTGAAAGCGGGCACGCGGGGTAGGGGGCAGGGCCGGGCGTATCCGCAAGGATAGCCCGGCAGGGGGCGCGTGCGAGGCAGCGCCCCGTGCGGCGTATGCCGCATCTGGTATCAGTTTTCGCGTCGTCTGCGGAGCAGGGCGCCCAGGCCGAAGAGGCCGAGGAAGAGGGCCGAGAGCGGCGCGCCGGAACGGCGGAGCGGGGAAGCCTGGCAGTTGCCTTCGATCAGCTCGCTGAAGGATTTGCATGCGATGTCGTTCTTGCAGACGGGGTCTTGGCAGTCGATGAGGCCGTCGCCGTTGTCGTCTTTCTGATTTGCGCAGATATTTTCGCCGCTTATGATGCAGGCGTAATCGTTCCGGCAGTCGACATCCTGGCAGTCGGTCGCGCCGTCGCCGTCATTGTCGATCTTGTCGTTGCAGATCTCGACCGGGGCTTGATTGCTGCATGTGTCGTGCATCGCGCATGCGGGGTCTTTGCAGTCCGCGAGCCCGTTTCCGTCGTCATCGATGTTGTTGCCGCAGATTTCGGATTTTTTGCAGGCGGGATCGGTGAAGCATGCGGGATCTTTGCAGTCCGCGAGTCCGTTTCCGTCGTCATCGATGTTATTGTTGCAGATTTCAGCGGATGGGGCGGCGCATGACGGCGTGTTCTGGCATGCCGGATCGTCGCAGTCCTTGAGTCCGTTTCCGTCGTCGTCGATATTGTTGCCGCAGATCTCGTATGTCACGTCGGTCTTGCAGTTTGAGGCTGAGACGCATGCGGGGTCTTTGCAGTCCGCGAGCCCGTTGTTGTCGTCGTCGATGTTGTTGTCGCAGATCTCGACATTCGAATGCGGCTGGACGCAGGCGGACGAGAGGATGCAGTCGAGATCGACGCAGTCGATGTCGCCGTCGCCGTCGTCATCGATGTTGTTGTCGCAGACTTCAGCGGACTTGAGGATGCACGCGCCGTAATTGATGGTGCAGTCGGCGTTGCAGGAGACTTTTCCGGAGACATAGTTCTGGTTCCAGCCGCTGCAGGTGTCGACGTTGAGGAGGAAGTGGCTGCCGTCGCAGTCTTCCCCGTTGTCGGCATCAAGCACGCCGTTGCCGCAGGTTGTCTTTGGGGTCTGGCATGACTTGTCGGACGAGCAGTCGGAATCGTCGCAGTCGATGAGGCCGTCGCCGTCATCATCGATGTGGTTGCCGCAGATCTCAGCGGGGGGCGCGACATATTTCACGCATGCGCTGTAATCGACTGTGCAGTCGCTCTTGCACGAGACCTTTCCAGAGATATAGCTGCTGTCCCATGCCGCGCAGTTCTTCTTGTTGTCGAGGAATGCGGCCTTGTCGCACTGTTCGCCGGAGTCGACTTTGCCGTCGCCGCAGACGGGCGCTTTGGCGCAGGCTTTATAATTGATGGTGCAGTCGGCGTTGCAGGAGACGTTTCCGGAGATGTAGTCATTGCTCCATGAGGCGCATTTGACGGCATTGTTGAGGAAGGTGTTTCCGTCGCATTTTTCGGAATTATTGACGATGCCGTCGCCGCAATAGGGCTGGGCCTTGCAGTCGCTGTCGGCGGAATCGGCTTTGCCGTCGCCGTCGTCATCGACGCCGTTGTCGCAGATCTCGACGTACTGAGCGGCGACCTCGGGGGCCTTGGAGATGATCCAGTCGTAGTAGTCCTGTACTGCCGTGGAGATGCCGTAGACGGCGCAGATCCTGTCGCCGTAGCTCGTGATGCCGGAGACGTATTCGACGCCGCCTTTGGTGAAGAATGCGGGGCCGCCGGAATCGCCCTGGCAGGGGCCGCCGTCGGCCTGGGAATAATAGATGCTGCCATACGGCATGAGGACATATTCTTTTTCCCCATAGGCATGTCCGTAGTAGCTGCAGTATTCCGGAGATGGATGGCAGCCGGTGACGGTGACGGTGCCTTCGCGGCAGCCGGATGTCGAGTCAGATTTGTTCTGCGGGCCGCAGTATTTGGTGATATCGCCTGTAAATTTGAGCTTTGTGCCGGCGGTGCCTTTGTCGCTGTACCCGAAGCCCGAGAACTCCATCTTTGTCGTCATGTCCGAGCTGTTGAGCGCGAGCCATTTGGGATGCGGGAGGATCGGCTTGGCGACGGAGGATGGGATGGGTTCCTTGAGCTTGATGAGGGCGATGTCTGAGTCGATCGTGCCATAGTTCGAGTCGAGCTGTTTGTCGCCGTAATTGCTGTGATAATAGATGTAGCTTGTGCCAGCGATATCGTAGAGATTGCCGGCGACGGCGCTTTCGGTGTTTCCGATGCCGATCTTGATGTATCGGTTGCATGAGCCGGGGGTGACTGCGCCGGACCAGCTGTTCGTGTCTGTGACGCAGTGGGCAGCTGTGAGCACCCATTGCGGATGGATGAGCGTGCCTGTGCAGAAGAGCATGTCGCCGCTGCAGGAATAGCCGCTGCCTTTCTGATAGAGGCCGACGACGGCATTGTGTGCGGCGCTTGTGTCCTTCGTTCCGTTCACCATGGCATGACTTTTCATGACCAATTCGGCCGGGAGCTGTTTCTCTCCATTGTCGCATGACGACAAAAGGCCCGCGCAGCATGTGGCTGCGAGCAGGCATACGATTGTTTTCTGGTGCATGATGTGACTCCAAAAGTTCCTGAGATGCGAAGACTCGCATCTGATAATATATACTCAGGAACGCCATGAATCACATGATTTTTAATTTTTTTTGTATTTCGTGAGGGCAATGGTGGCCAGATGGCCGCGATTGCCGGAGAGGGAATAAAAAAAGGCAGACTGAAAAGCCTGCCTTTTTAATAGCGGGAATAGGATTCGAACCTATGACCTTCGGGTTATGAGCCCGACGAGCTACCGGACTGCTCCATCCCGCATCAGGATGCTTGAATGAAATAGCGGGAATAGGATTCGAACCTATGACCTTCGGGTTATGAGCCCGACGAGCTACCGGACTGCTCCATCCCGCACCAATAAGCACAGCATCCTTTCAAAGAAAATAGCGGGAATAGGATTCGAACCTATGACCTTCGGGTTATGAGCCCGACGAGCTACCGGACTGCTCCATCCCGCATCAATCGTCACGCCTCGCGGCGAACGGGAAGCAATATGCGTATTTTGAGGCGCCTTGTCAAGCGAAAAAATAAATTTTAAATGGGCGCAGGCGCGGCCTGTGATGCGCTTGTGGATGCGCGTCTTGCCATGTGGCTGGGAAAGGCTATGGAATGGCGCCTGGGAGATGGGGGGTAAATGGGCAATTGTGTGTGTATGTGTGCAATAAATGAAGCCATGTCTTTGGGTTGGGATGGGTTTGTGTCAAATGTGATTTATTGGGTGTCAAAAAGGTGATACTATATCAGGGAAAGGCGCGAATTTTCTAGGGAAATTTGATTTTTCTTATTTGCCGTGCTAGAGGGCATTGCGTGTGCCGCAGGTCCCTTGGCCTATGTGCTGGGAAAGGTGGCTTTGTGAACTTTCCATTCCAGGAGTTAGAATGAAGAAGCGTAATCCACTTTATTGTGCGGTTTTGGCAGCCGCAGCTACCAGTTTTGTCGCTTGCGGTGACAGCAAGGACGAAGAGAAACCGCAGGGCGTGACATGCGGCGGAGAAATTTGCGCGGAAGGGCAGATTTGTGATGCGGCTACGAACAAGTGCGTTGCCGGCAGTGACGCATGCAATGTCGGTGAAGCGGCTTCATGTGATGGCAACTCTGTCAAGAAATGCGTGAACGGCACCTATCAGCTGACGCCTTGCGGCGATCAGCTCTGCGACGCCGGCGTGTGCAAGGATGCTGGCGACGTGCAGTGCAGCGACGATGATCCTGCCGAGTGCGCGGGCAACATGGTCAAATATTGCAAGGAAGGCGTCTATGTGACGGAAGACTGCGGCGATCTTTTCTGCGAGAATGGCGCATGCCAGGAAAAAAAGGCGGAATGCGACAGCTCTGAGGCTGCCGTGTGCGATGGCAATTCTGTCAAATCCTGTGTCGGCGGCGAATATCAGCTGGAAGACTGCGGGGATAAGACCTGCGAAGACGGCGCATGCAAGGATGCGACTGTGATCGAACCCGATGACAAAGAGTGCGAAAATGATGAAGCACCGACCTGTGACGGGACATCGGTCAAGAAGTGCGAGAACAACGTGTATGTGCTCTCTGACTGCGCGACTGAAAACATGATCTGCAAGGAAGGCGCCTGCATTCAGGAAGAGCTCCAGCACGACTGCGAGAATGACATGACCGCCTATTGCGAAGGCGACACGGTCGTGAAGTGCGTGGATAACAGCTTTGACAAGAATACTGTCTGTGGGGAGAAGCAGATCTGCCGTGATGGCGGCTGCGTCGATCTCGGCGAAGGCGAAGTCAAGTGCGGCGACGATTACAAGCCGGCCTGTAATGATGATGGCACGATCACTTCCTGCGTAGACAATATTGTTCACAGCGCTTCCTGCGGTGCTCAGGTCTGCGAAGTCGGTGAGGATGGCGCGGCTGCATGCGTGGATCCGAAGTGCAATGAGAGCGACCCGGCGGTCTGCGACGGATCCGGCCTCAAGAAATGCGTCGATGGCGTCTGGACGACCGAGCCCTGCGGCGACAAGATGACCTGCGATGCCGAAAAGAACGAGTGCGTCAGCCTGGCGATGGCCGATGTCTGCCCGAGCGATGAGAACAAGACTGCTCCGGGCGTCTGCGGCTGCGGCATTCCCGATCAGGATCTCAACAACAACGGCATTGAAGACTGCAAGGAAATCGACGATCTCTGCCCGGATGATCCCAATAAGACCCTTCCCGGCATCTGCGGCTGCGGCATTGCGGATGACCTCGATGCGAACGGCAATCCCAAATGCCTCACGGATGCGACGATCAAGGATCTCTGCCCGAATGACCCGAGCAAAGTCACGCCGGGCGTCTGCGGCTGCGGTTATCCCGACACGATCAACCCGCTGACCCGTCTGCCCCAGTGCATCAGTGTCGGCTCTGCCGGCACAAAGACTGACCTCTGCCCGAACGACAAAGACAAGCTTCTCCCCGGCGTTTGCGGCTGCGGTGTTTCCGATGAACTCGCCGATAACGGCTTCCCGAAATGTCTCAGCGAAGAGCCCAAGCTCTGTGGCGAAGAAGAAGGTGTTGCCGAAGGCAAGAAGGGCAAAGCCCCTGGTTTCTGCGGTTGCGAGATGGAAGATGCCGATTCCGATGGTGACGGCGTCATCGATTGCCTCGACGAGTGCCCGGACAACAAGTATCTGTTCGCATACGACAATATGTGCAACAACAAGAAGCAGTGCAATAAGGTCCGTGTGGCGATCGACGGCAAGGATTATTGCGCCAGCATGATCACGAACGCTCAGGAACTCATTAATTTCCGAAACGACATCAATGGCAGCAAGGTCACGAACAGCGCTAACACGGTCTATGCGCTTATGGAAGATATCGACCTCTATGACATGTTCCCGTCCGGGGAAGTGGATTGGGTCGGTATCAACGGCTATAAGGGCAAATTCGTCTCCGATGGCAAGACGATCAAGTTCACCGATGGCGAAGGCGGCCGAGGCAGCCTCAATTGCGCGCAAACCTATTGCGGTCTGTTCCGCTCAATCACGAATGCCCGTATCGACAATGTCAAGCTTGACTTTGATGTTACGGATTCTGGCACGTATGAGCGCGTCGCTCTGCTCGTCGGCGAAGCGACAGGCTCCACAATCACCAATATCGATGCCAAGGGCACAGTGACGACTGGCGGTCACTACGAAGGCGGTATCGTCGGCCGTGCGGCGTCGACGAAGATCAGCGATGTCAAGTTCGAAGGCGATATCATCAATAAATCGACAAGCGGTCACCGCTATATTGGCGGCGTGGCTGGTATCCTGACAGTCAGCAGCTCGCTTGAAAATGTCGAAGTTATTGGTAGTGTGACGGCTGATGTCGCGTATGATGTCGGTGGCGTCGTCGGCTTGATTGAAAAATACAACAGCACCAGCGGCGCAGAAAACGGCATCCTCAAAAATGCCAGCTTCAAGGGCAGCGTGAAATCGAGCTATACAGTGCGCGACAGCACGGGCGGTATTGTCGGCCGCGCGATTGATAGTAACCTCTCCGATCTCAAGTTTGACGGTTCGGTCGAAGGCAATCAGTATGTCGGCGGCATCGCCGGGCAGGCTGTGATCAATGCGACTTATGCTGATGCCAATAAGCCTGCATCCATTACGAACGCGGAAGTTAGCGCGGAATCGTCGGTCAAGGGGCGCAGCTATGTCGGCGGCATTGTCGGCAACTCGCAGATCGAGCTCAAAGACATGACTTCAGCAGGTAAGATTGATGCGAAGCGCGTCGTCGGCGGTATCGTTGGCCAGCAGAGAGGCGCGATGAGCAACCTGACGAATAATGCCGAGTTTACGATTGAGAATGACCTCAGTGGCACCGCTTATGTCGGCGGTATTGCAGGTTATCTCATCGGTGGCTATAACCACAGCAAACTCACCAACACCAAGGACATCACGGTCGACTGCTCCGCAAAGGGCGCCAGCTACTGCAACAGTGTCGGCGGTGTGATTGCTACAATTACCAATGAGACCATCGGTACATCCCTGACTGATCTCAAGAATAGCGGTAAGATCGATGCCAAGGGCACCTATATCGGCGGCGTTGTCGGACACGGCACCTCGATTGAGTTCAACAATGTCGAGAATACCGGCGATATCACTGCGGGCGGCACGCTCGTCGGCGGTGTGATTGGGGAGCTCTATTACAGAGATTCTGCCAAGACCAGAAAGGTCAACTTCAAGATGGATAATGCCAGGAACAGCGGCAATATCTCCGGCGCGACTGGTACGGTCGGCGGCGCGATTGGTAACCTTCACAGCTTCAACGCTGGCGAACCGATTGTGCTCAATAACATCGTGAACAAGGGTAACATCAATGTGACCGGCGGCAGCGTCGGCGGTTTCCTCGGCAACATCCAGCAGAACGGCGTCGTGACCATCACGGACGTTTACAATTCCGGCGAAGTCAAAACGACGGGCAACTCTGTTGGCGGCTTCATCGGTAGCATCGCCGCGATGAACGACTCCAATAAGCGTGGAACGGGTAACCGCACAATCAGCATCACGATCGACCGCGCGTCTGCGAGCGGCGAGGTGGCTGGCGGCCAGTATGTCGGCGGCTTCATCGGCTACCTGAACACGAACTTCGAAAACAAATATATCGAAAAAGAAATCGAAGTCGCGTGCGAAGCTGATCCCACCAAGGTCAGCAAGTACAACCAGTGGAGATGGTACAACGCGACCAGTGATATCGTGATCCGCAATGCGTTCGCGCAGGGCGATGTCGATGGTACTGCAAATGTCGGCGGCTTCATCGGTTATGCGGAAGGGTCTTCGCAGAGCCAGACCTATACGAATACGAAGTATGCCTATATCGATTACGATGCGAACAATCACTGCAAGTGGACTTCTCTGAGCACGGCTACGGATCCCGGTCAGGCTTATACGATCACTCGCCGCGGCAACCTCACGATTGCCAATGCCTATGCGGCTGGCAGCGTGAACCGTACATCCGGTGCGGCGACGACAATCGGCGGCTTCATCGGCAACCTCAACTTTGCGACGACCAGCGCGAGCTGGAACTGGCTGATCAACAACGCCTATCAGACCGGCAGCGTGATTGAGACCGGCGGTGCCTTCTTCGGCATGAACCCGAAGACGACGACGATCCGCAATGCCTATTACTGGTATGCATCCGGCTCGACGTTCAACGTTCCCGCGAACACGAACAACAACGCGAACCTCACGATGATTACGCCGTTCAATTATGAGAATGGCATGCCTCATGTCATGAAGAATGGCGAAATCAGCAAGACCAAGCTCAAAGATCAGCTCAACACGAACATCAACTCTTCGACGAGTGCTGAACTGAGCTCCACTGTCAGCAAGAAATGGGATAATATCGATTTCATGCTCGGCAGCGAGCAGGTCTCGATCCCGACGATCGTCGAGGTCAAACCCGCTGACTGATAATTTCCCGGCCTGCCATGCGCAAAACATGGCGGCCTGATAGGTCGAGATCCCCGAAGCGCCTGTCGTTTCGGGGATTTTTTTTATCGTCGCTATTTGCGTTCGCAAATACGCGCCGATTTTCCGGCTGCTTTTTGCGTTCGCAAATACGCGCCGGATCTTTTGTCGCGAGACCGAAAGTGACTGCCTGTTTTCTGTATTTCTTGACGTTATTGGAGAATGTGGACTAGTATATCTCGGCGTTTTTGCACTCGCTAAACGAGTGTATTTGGTGATCACTGAATTTCGAAGGCTCAGATTATGTTCGAGACGATATCCAAGGGGTTTCGCGATATCACGCAGCGCATGCGCGGCGTACGCGAGCTCAATGAATCCAATATCGAAGAAGCGCTTCGCGCGATTCGCGCGAGCCTCCTAGAAGCGGATGTGAACTATCATGTGGTGAAGCGCTTTCTGAACAGCGTGAAGGAACGCGCGATTGGCGAAGAGGTCCGCGTTTCCGTGAAAGATTCCGAGGGCAAAGTCCATAAGGTGACCCCGGGGCAGCATTTTATCAAGATCTGCCAGGAAGAACTCGAGGCTTTGATGGGACCCGTGGATGAAGAGCCCGTCAAGATGGGGGCCGCCCCGACGAAGATCATGCTCGTCGGCCTCCAGGGCTCAGGCAAGACGACGACTGCTGCAAAACTCGCTTATTGGCTCAAAGACCACTACAAGGCTAAGCCCGTGATGGTCGCAGGTGACGTCTATCGCCCGGCAGCCGCAAAACAGCTTCAGGTCCTCGGCGAATCGATGGGCGTGGATGTTTATACGCGCGCCGATGCGGATCCTGTGGATATCTGCCGCGAAGGTATAGACTATGCGCGCAAGCATGGCTGCGATTTTGTGATCTTCGATACGGCAGGCCGTCTCGCGGTGGATGATATCCTGATGAGCGAGCTTTCGGAAATCGCGGATGAAACAAAGCCCGAGAATATTTTCCTCGTCTGCGATGCCATGATCGGCCGCGATGCCGTGAATACGGCAGTCCAGTTCAATGAAAAACTTAACTTGGACGGCTTTATCATGACCAAGCTCGACGGCGATGCGCGCGGCGGCGCGGCGCTGTCGATCAAGGAAGTGACCGGCAAGCCGATCCGCTTTATCGGCGAAGGGGAGCAGGTCGATAAATTGAAGATCTTCCGCCCCGAAGGCCTCGCGAGCCGTATCCTCGGTTTCGGCGATATCGTCGATATCATGGTCGACTTCGAGCGCGTCGTCGATGAGGAAAAAGCCCAGAAAGATGCGCTTGAGATGCTTTCCGGCGAATTCAATTTCCACCATTTCCTCGAGCAGCTCAACATGATCCAGAAGATGGGCTCGCTGCGCGGCATCATGGAGCGTATGCCCTTCTTTGCTGGCATGAGCGACAAGGTGAATGTGGATGACAACGAGATCACGAAAATCAAGGCGATGATCCAGTCGATGAGCGAAAAAGAGCGTCTCAACCCCGATCTGATGTTCGCGCGTTCTCGTCAGGTGCGCGTGGCAAAAGGGTCAGGGCGTACGGTGAAGGAAGTTGCCGACCTGATGCAGCGCTTCACGCTGATGCGCAATATGATGGGACGGCTCGGCACGAACACTGGCTGGCTTTCTAAGATTCCTGGCCTGGCACAGATCAATTCGATGCGTCAGCTTTCGAATATGGACTTCTCGGAGCTCTTTGGGTCGATGGTCGATTCAGCGCTTCCCCCGATGGATCCTCAGCAGATGCTTCAGGGGCTGCCTCGCGGATACACGCCGCCAGGGTTCCAGGGCAATATGATGGCGCGTCAGCCGCTGACCAAGGAACAGAAGCAGAAGCGCAAACTTGCGCGTGACAATCGCAAGAAACGCAAATAATATTGAGACGCTGCCGGCGGCAGCGTCTTTTTTTTAGGCTTTGTTCGCCGAGAATATGGCTTTGCTGGATGCCGCTTTCGCGGAGAGGTCTCTATCAGCGCGAGGGATTTCGGAACCTGGCGTTTGTGTTCGACCAGACATTTGCCCTTGCTTTTTCCTGACGCTTGCGGGGCCTAGCCTTTTCATGAGGTTCTGATGACCGAGATCTTTTCTGACATTCTGGGACACGATCATGTCAAAACAGGGCTGCTCCATGCCGCTCGGGCTTCAAAGCTTCACCATGCGCTGCTGTTTATTGGGCCATCGGGGATTGGCAAAGCAATGGTTGCGCGCGCATTTGTGCAGTCGATGTTCTGCGAGAAGGCTGAACCTGGAGCGTTCGTGCGGTGCGGCAAATGCAAAAACTGTTTGAGAATTTCTTCTCAAAATCATCCGGATGTTATTGAGATTGATGAAGAATTTTTACGACGTGCGTATGATGGCGGCTCAATTGCCGCAATCAGGATTGAGGTCATCCGCGAGCTTCAGAAAAGCCTGACATGCAAGCCGTTCGAGGGCTCTCGGAGAGTGGTGATCATCCATGACGTACACAAGATGCAGGAAGCGGCTGCGAACTGTTTTTTGAAGACGCTGGAGGAACCGCCCGAAGATACGATGTTTATCCTGATCACGTCCCAGATGCAGATGCTGATTCCGACAATCGTCAGCCGGTGCCAGGTGGTGCGCTTTGCGCCGTTTCCCATGGAGGAATTGGCTGCTTATCTCGTCTCTCATGGGGAGACGCCGGATGTCGCCGAGCAGGTCGCGGCGCTTTCTGACGGGAGCATCGGGACTGCGCTGAAGCTGTGTTCTGGAGATTATAAGGATGAGATCCTTGAACTGTTTTCGTACATTCTTGAAACCTCATCCGTGATGCAGGCCTTCGAGACAGCCGGCAGGATTCGCGACCGTCTCACGAAGGAAAGCCGCGATATTAAGTTCGGCATCTATAACCATTTGCTCAAGTTGCTCTCTCTATATGTCCGGGACATGGCGGTATTGAAGAGCGAGCCTTCAGGCCGGATCGTGCTCCGAAGTTATCGCGAGCGCATGATGAGGCGGCTCGACAGCACAAAAATGAAAGACCTGACGCGTGTCGCGGGCAATATCCAGGATATCTACAGCGCGATACAGGGCAATGCAAACGAGCTCGTGGCGCTCGAGCGCCTCATGATCAGCATGCACGGCGTGCTCTTTTAGCGCGGTTTTTCCGTGGGGGAACCCCTTTCTTTTGTGCCAAAAGAAAGGGGTTCCCCCACACCCCCTCCGGAAAGAAAAGCAATAAAGAAAAGCAATGGGGCAGTTTGTGATTGGACATTGCGAGCTTTTTGGGGGAGGGGATCGGTTTGCGCGCGGATGTAGTTTGAGGCAGTGGGGCCTTGTATGGGGGGAATGATTGTTGCGCTTGCGAGTGCATGGAGAGGCGGAATGCACGGGGCGTTGCGGGGCAGAGCCCCGCATTGGGGGTAGGCGCGTATCGGCGCTTGCAGCCGATAGCGCCGCAGGGGGCTTGTTCCCCCTGCGAAATTTAAAAATATATCGGTCTGTTTTGGGATTAAATCATCTGCAAAGTGTGTTAGTAAGCAAATGTGCGCGTATGTAGGATTAGGGGGCGCGCTATTTTTTTGACATGTCTCAGATCGAGGCATCGGCGTTTAATTTGATTTTCCAGGATGGTTCAGCATGAATAGTAACATGGAGAAACTTCGTTCTCAGAAGCTTATGGATCCGAATGAGTTGATGACATTTTCGACGCTTGCGGAGCTGATGAGCAATTCGGTGAAACGCTATGGCGAAAGGCCTTTTTTTGGCGTCAAGCGGAATGGCGCCTACGAGTGGATGACATATTCTGAGTTTGGCGTGATCGTGCGCAAGCTTCGCACGCTCTTGAAACAGCAGGGGCTGAGCAAGGGAGACCGTTTGGCGGTGATCGCAAACAACTCGGTAGAATTTGCGGCATCGGCGTATGCGGCATACGGTCTTGGCGGCGTTCTGGTGCCGATGTATGAAGTCCAGAAACTTCAGGACTGGGAGTTTATATTTGGGGATTCCAAGCCAGTGCTCGCTGTTGTGGCGAACGATTCGATTCGCGAGAAGGTGGAGGGGATCGGGTGTGAGAGTCTGAAGCATATTTTTGTGATCCATCCCGAGAAGGAACGCGCCTCAGAAGCGCTGATGTCGTTGATCGAGGGCGTGCAGGAGATGACGGAGGTCGGTGATGTCTCCCCTGAGGATGTGAGCGACATCATTTATACGAGCGGCACGACGGGCCGCCCGCGAGGTGTCGTGCTGACGCATCGTTCGGTATGCGAGAACACGAAGATTACGGGGGCGCGTTTCCCGATATCTTGCGAGGATCGCACGCTTGCATTCTTGCCTTGGGCGCATGCATTCGGCAAGACGGTGGATTTACACGTGTTTCCGGCTGTGGGGGCGGCCGTCGGGCTTGCGGAGTCTAGCCGCACGATTGCGCAGAACCTTCGCGAGGTCAATCCTACGATCCTGATTTCGGTGCCGAAGATTTTCAACAAGATTTACGATACGATTCACCTCAAGATTGAAGGCAAGAAGCTGCCCTCGATGATGTTCCGTCAGGCGGAGGAGCTTGCGGCGCGCGCGAATTCCGGAAAGCTTTCGCTATTTGGAAAAGCGGGTAATGCGGTGCTCGACAGGCTCGTGGGCGCGAAAGTGCGTGCGGCATTTGGGGATTCGCTTCGTTTCTGCATCAGCGGCGGCGCGTCGCTCTCATCCGAGGTGGCGTCTTTCTTCAACAATTTTGGCGTGCTCGTCTTTGAGGGCTATGGCATGACCGAGCATTCGCCGGTCGTCGCGGTCAACAATGCGTTCATGAGCAAGATCGGCAGCGTCGGGCGTCCGCTTGACGGCGTGAAGGTTGAGATTCTGCACGACAATGAGGCGCTCGACAAGAGCGATGAGCGCTGCGGGGAAATCGTGCTCTCGGGCGTCTCGGTCATGAAAGAATATTTGAACGCGCCGGAGGCGACGGCTGAGGTGCTCGATGAGCAGGGCAGGCTTCATACCGGAGATATGGGGTATGTGGATGAGGACAATGTGATCTGGATTACCGGACGTGTCAAAGAACAGTACAAGCTTGAAAATGGCAAGTATGTCGTGCCGACTGCGCTTGAGGAAAAGATCAATACAGTGCCGAACATCAGCATTTCTGTGATCTTCGGTTCTGGCAAGCCCTATAATGTCGCGCTGCTCGTGCCGTCGCCTGAATTCGTGGAGAAATTCAGGGCGGTCAACCATCTTGAGAAGCTTTCGGATGCTGAGCTGGCATCGAACGAGATGTTCAGGAAAGCGCTTTCAAAAGACCTTCAGGCTGCCTGCGCGGATTTCCGTGGCTATGAGAAGCCGCAGAAATTCGCGGTCATCCTCGATGAGTTCACGATTCAGAACGGTCTCCTTTCGCCGGCGCTGAAAATCAGGCGTCGCGAGATCGAAAAACGTTATGCGGACATCATCGCAGACCTTTACAAATAAGTCGTTGTAATCCTTTGTAATTCGGCCGCGCCGGGAGGGCTTGATGTCCTGCCGGCGTCCGAATAATCGGCAATGTGGCTTTGCAGAACGTGATATTTTATGGTAACGTCCGAGATGTGTGTGTTCTTCGGAGGATTGAATGATCACGTTCCAGCGCATATTTCAGACACGCCAGCAGGCGATGGATGTTTATAGAAGCCAGCTGTCGTCCCAGAAGCTCTATGTGGAGTCATTTGAGGGGTATCCCCGGGGCAGCGAGGCTGCCTTGAGCCTTGAGATTCGTGAGACGGGCAAGAAAATCACGCTCTCCGCTGTTGTCGAACGCGTGATGGGCAAAAAGGAAGTGATGGAGCTGGGGTACGGCCAGCGTCCCGGCATCCTTTTGAATGTGCCGATTTCCCCGGATATCGTGGAACCTTTCCGCAATTTTTTCCTTCCGGCTGAGCGCGAGGTTGCGAGCGCGCCTGTGAGGCCAGTGGCGCCTGTGCGCCCGACGGCATCAGCCGTTTCGGGAATGGCGGCACCGCACGCGTCGCCAGTACGGCCGTCAGCCGTGTCCTCCGCATCGCCGGCACGTCCGGCTGCTGCCATGCCTTTGAGCATTCCCTTTGAAAGGCTCGCGTCCTGCACGGCGGAAGAAGCCGAAGCTGAAGTCGAGGCGTTCTTTAAGCGGGCGGACAACGGAAATATCTACCAGCTTTTCAATATCCGTGCGGACTATGACAGGAAGGCCGTGCGCAAAATATATAATACGGTTGTGCGCGTGCTCCATCCCGATGCGCAGGGCGCATGGAGCGCGGAGCTTTCCGAAAAATTAGGAGATGCCTATCAGATTATTAATGATGTTTATAAGATTTTGCAGAATCCGGTGCTCAACGCCATCTATATGGATATATCGCGCGCGAATCGCATGCCTGGCGGGATGAGCCTGAACGCCTATAAAAAATATAAAGCGGATTATGATCTGCGGAATGCTGCAAATGTGCGTCTCGCGAACGAGCTGGCGCAAAAGGCTGAGGACGCGCTCGGGCGCGGCTGTATGTCTGAGGCAGAGCAGCATATCCGTCTGGCGTTGCAGTATGATCCGTTCAATGAGGCGGCCCGGAGCGTATTGTTGTGACGGCTGCTGCCGGCCTCGGCACAGCCATCTGTTTATTTCATTTGATTAGGGTGTTGTTTATGATTAAATCTGAAATCGTCCAGAAACTTTCCACGCAGTTCAACCTTCCACAGAAACAGGCGCGCCTGATTGTTGATTCGATCTTTAATAATATGACGCGCAGCCTTGCTCTTGGGGACAAGATCATACTGAGGGGATTCGGATCATTTTCTGTTCGCGTGACGCGGGACCGGATCAGCAGAAATCCTCAGACTGGCAAGGCGATTCATGTCACATCGCGCAATATCGTCACATTCCGTGTCGGTCATACGCTTTCGTCGCATCTGAACAGGGAGCTATGAAACCAATCGCATTGATCGCGGCATTTCCGCCGCCCATCACGGGACAGAGCCTGGCGGCAGAGCTTCTGCGCGACGGGCTTCGAGAAGCTGGCATCCCCTTGTATGAACTCGATCTTTCCGAACCCATTGGCGGCTGTTCGTTGGGGATGCGCATCCTTCAGCTTGCCAGGCTTGAAGTGAGGCTTGCGGTCCTGTGCCTGCGAACTCCGGAGCTTACGGTTTATCTGCAGCTCGGGCATGGCAAGGCGGCGCTTGTGCGCGACCTGTTTTTTATGGCGACTGCGGCAGTTTGCCGCCGTCCCTGTGTGGCGCACGTGCACGGTTCTGGATTTCGCGCGGCGCTCGACGGGCTTCCCGCGCCTTTGCGCGCGCTCGAGCGTCTGCTGGTCTCTCGCCTCAAGGCGGCTGTCGTCCTGAGCGGATCCCTTCGCGCCATGTTTGAAGGCATCCTTCCGGAGAAGCGCATCTTCGTTGTCGATAATGGCATTGATCCGGCTTTTATTGCGCATGCCAGATGCGCGCAGCCACGTGTGTTCTCCCGGGAACGATTCAACGTCCTCTTTCTGAGCAATTTCCTCAAGGCCAAAGGGTTTGCGACGCTTCTCGATGCTGCCGCGATTGCGCATGCACGCAAGCTTCCGATTCATTTCACTTTTGTGGGCGCGAAAATCCCCGGACAGTCCGTGGATATCGATGAATTCATACGGACTGCGGAGCTTTCAAACGTCTCTGTGCTGCCCGTCGTCTCTGGGGTGGATAAGCATCGCGTTTATCAGGATGCGGATGTCTTTATTCTCCCTTCTGAATATGAAGGACAGCCGCTGAGCATCCTTGAGGCGATGTTTGAATCTTTGCCGGTCGTCACGACTCGGGTGGGCGGCATTCCCGAAATCTTTTCTGACGATGAGACCGGGGTGCGGTATGTCTCCCCGGGCGATGCGGAACAGATTGTCGAAGTCCTGGCTGCTCTGGAGGCTGATCCCGAGTGCAGGCGCTCGATGGGGGATGCCAATCTGAAAGTCGCGCAGTCTCGGTTCACGCCAGAAAAACATATCGAATCCATGCTTCGAATCCTCACTGAATAACCTTGGGTGGTTTGTGAATATGACAGCAAGGGCCGTTCGTCTTTTATGTATTCTCTCGCTTGCAGTTGGTCTTGCCTCCTGTATGTCACGGCCTGAAGCTTCGCCGCGCTCGGCTGCGGATGAAGCGCCGTCGGATTCAGGCTCGCCTGAAGTCGTCGCATGTGCGCCGCTCGAAGCGTCTGATCTCTGCATGCGCAGTGGCGATGGGGCGCGCACTGTCCTTCGCGGCGATGTGCTTGCGCTCGACAGAATTTATAAGAATGGCTCGGTCGTCATCGAAAATGGCCGCATCTCCTATGTCGGGTGCGATCCGGAACTCTCCGCGGCCACGGTGATAACCTGTCCAGGGGCCGTCATCAGCCCGGGATTTGTCAATGGGCATGACCACCTGATGTACTCAAATGCAGCGCCGGCAGACTGGGGCGATGAACGCTATGCGCACCGCAATGAGTGGCGCAAGGGCCTCAACGGGCATGCCAAAGTCAATGGCCCGAAAACATCGCATAACGAGGCTGTCGAGGTCCGCGCGCTGCTTTCTGGAACGACATCCATCTTTGGTTCCGGCATGATTTCCGGACTGGCGCGCAATATCGATTCTCAAAAGATCGCTGGGGTCCAGGCCGTCTATCAGACATTTCCTCTCGGCGATACAGATGGGACCATGAAAGCGGATTCCTGCGATTACGCCTATCATGAGAGCGTCGTCAACGCAGATGACGGCTGTCCTTTCGGGCCGCACTTGGGGGAGGGCATCAGCCGCGAGGCCGCAAACGAGCTCGTCTGCCTGAGCGGGGCAGGGGAGTATGATATCTTCAGGGATAATCTGGTCATATTGCATGGCATCGCAGCAGGACCGAAAGAAGCTGCCAAGATGGCTCGGAATGATGTCAAGCTCATCTGGTCGCCCCGGACGAACCTTTCCCTGTACGGCAATACGACGCCTGTGCCGATGCTCGACAGAATGGGCGTGACCATAGGCATGGGCACGGACTGGATTTATTCCGGCTCCGCGACGATGCTTCGCGAGCTCAAATGCGCCGATTCCTACAACCGCGATTATCTGGATGGCTATTTCTCTGACCGGCAGCTCTGGATGATGCCGACATACAATACGGCGCGCGCATTTGGCATTGAAAAGGAACTCGGCCATATCGGCACGGGCGCACTCGCGGATATCGTGGTTTATCGCGGCGCTCCGGGCGTGTCGCCTTATCGTTCTGTCATCGATGCGGAAAATAAAGATGTCCTGATGGTCATGCTCGAAGGCCGCCCGGTCTATGGCATGCGCGACCTGATGATTTCGGGGTCGGATGTGGATGTTTGCGGCGTGGCGATGCGCGTCGATCTGGCGGCATCCGGTTCGAAGGCGCGCTTTGAGGATGTGCAGGCGCATGCGGATTATCCGCTCTTTTTCTGTGATGTGCCGCCCGGGGAGCCGACTTGCCTGCCGGCGCGTATCCGTCCGGAAGACACCGCCGATTCGACGCGATACAGCCCGGCATCGCCTGACCGCGATCACGACGGCATTCCCGATGATCAGGACAACTGCCCGGACATGTTTAATCCCGTGCGCCCGATGGAGCCGGCGCAGGCCGATTTCGATGGAGACACGATCGGCGATATCTGTGACCCGGAGCCGCTCTGTCACGCTGCGTCAGCCTCCTGCCCGGTCATTCCTAAAAATGATTATGACGGCGACGGCATTTCGAACGGCAGGGATAATTGTCCGCGAGCGCCCAACCCCGATCAGGCCGATGCGGACGGGGACGGCCTCGGCGATGCCTGCGATGCCTGCCCGATGCTCGCGAACCCCGATGGGGAACGCTGTCCCATTGAAAAATTGACGACGATCCGCGAGGCAAATCAGATGATCCTCAGCGGCTGCGGCAATCGCGTTTCCTGCCGTCTTGGGGAGGAAATCCGCGTGGAAGGGAGAGTGACGGCTGTATCCGCGCACGGTTTCTTTATGCAGACTGCCGGGGCGGAAGATGCGTCCTGGACGGGCATTTATGTGGCGTCGTCGGCAAGCGTCAGCCGCGATGACCAAGTGAGCGTCCAGGCGGATCCCGCGCGTTTCGGTGGCATGAACCAGCTTTCGCGCGCCGCTGTGACGGTTTTGAGCAGTCATAATCCTGCCGTCGAGCCCGTTGTCATGCATGCGGCGGATATCGCGACCAATGGGGCAAAGGCCGAAGAATTCACAGGCGTGCTCGTCAGAATTGACAGCCCGGTCGTTCAGGCTCACGATTCCCAAGCCAGTTTTGGCATGTATCCGGTCCTCGATTCTGCTTCCGGCAATATCTATCTCGATGACTTTATCTGGCGCATCTCCCCGGCGCCCGCGCAGGACAGCAGGTTTGAACATATTTCGGGGATATTGGTCTATGACTTCGGAAACCACAAGCTCTCCCCGCGCGACCGGGACGATCTCGTTTCCAGTGATTAGAATTTGTGGCGCCGGCTATTGGCCTTTGGCCAATACGCCGCGCGGCCGTGCCTATGCTGTGCATACGGCACGGCTTCGTTCGGGGCTCGATGCGCGCGGAACCCGAATGAAAGCACGCAGATCTCCGAGGATCCTGAAAATCATCCCCTATGGCCGATGCCTGAGTTCAAAAGCGGTCAAGCGGAGCCTTTCTTCTCATTCTTCTGAATGTGCTCAAGAACCGTATATAATATCGTCTCGAATTCACGGATGCATACGATGCTCGTATATAGCCTGAGCGGGATTTTGTTGTTTTCTATCGTGAGCAAGAGATTGGAGCCTGCTTTCGGATCTTTCAGCCCGGTATTGTCAAGCGTCAGCGCGTCCCAGGATATGGCGGCGGCATCCGATTCGCCGTTGCACACAAAAAGATATTCCTCATCGTATGCCACAAATGCCTTTTTGGCGAACCTGCGCCATTTCTGAGAAAAGAACAGGACGATGAACGCGCCGGCTGCAAGCACGACGGGCGCCGCCATCCAGATCGGCGGGTCAAAGTGCGTAAATGGATAGATGACCACGGCGATACAGAGCAGGAAGACGACGCCAAAATCCATCGTCTTGATGCCTGCGATATTCAGCGAATACTGAAACATGTGCATGTTGTCGCGGGCCAGGATCTCTTTTTCTGTCATTCGAAGCATGGAAAACCTCTCGTGGAGAGCGTTCGGGACGGCCTCACTGGGAAGCCGCACGCTTCTATCATATTTGCAAGGTGGTGCGTATCCTAAAGATTTGGGACGATGTGTTTCATAAAAACTCGCCAGGCGGGGCGATCAACGCAGAAATACAGGTAATGCCGCGCGGCGTATGCAATAGCCGCGCGCCAGACGCGCCGTATGCCGCAGGCATAGGCGCGCCCAACTGATTATGACACCGCGCGGCGTATGCAATAGCCGCGCGCCAGACGCGCCGTATGCCGCAGGCATAGGCGCGCATCGGGATCATTACTTCTGGCAAAATGCGATGTCGATATTCTTCATGACCGGAAGGGTGACCGTGGCTTTCGGGCCGCCGGGAAGCGTGCAGACGGCAGAACTCCAGTTGGCACCAAGCGCGTTGAAGAGCCTTTGGGCTTGATCGACATAAGCTTCATTGTCGATATAGGTAAATGCATTGAGCACGGATGCATCGCTGGCAGTGCCGCTGCCGATCGTCTGAGCTTCGCCATCTAAAGATTCTTTCCAGTAATAGGAATTTTTGAACAGCACGGAGGTCTTGTTTTCCGGGTCGATGCGGCCGATCATTTTGCCGATATTATGGTCTCCAGAGACTTTGCCTGTGGCGTATACTTCGCGCAGATTATGAATGTTTCCGGAAATATATCCGATCAGAGCGCCGCCGTCTGAGCCTTTGGCATCGCCGGCTGCCATGCTGAACATGACGGAGGAATAATTTCTGACGCTTCCTGCAAGGCCGCCGACAGCTGCGCCGTTGGCAGAAGTGCCCGAATTCAATATGGATGCATTGCCAAATGCTTCGCTCTTGGAGATGCTGCCGTTGTCCATCAATCCGACGAGGCCGCCGACATTGGAATTGCCGTCGACATTGCCTGTCGCGCTGCATGAGGTGAGGATGGAATTCTGGACCCAGCCGACAAGGCCGCCTGCGTTGGAGCCTTTTGTGGCTCGGACATTGCCTGTCGCATGCGACTGCTTCACTTCTGTATCATAGGTGCCTAGCCAGCCGACAAGGCCGCCCACGCGCTCCGTGCCGGTCACATTGCCTGACGCGCGGCGGCTGGTGATGGTGCCGTCTTCAAAACGGCCGCCGAGACCGCCAGCTTCCCAGCCTGTCGAGGAAAAGACTTCGCCGGATGCATGGCATTTGTCGACTGTCGTGCCGCCGCTGTAGCCGATCAGGCCGCCAAAGCCCCATACGCCGTTGCCGGTAACTTTGCCCGTTGCATAGCTGTCTTTGACGATTGATTTGGTCGCTTTGCCGATCAGGCCGCACATGTGGCGCGCCTATGCCTGACGGCATACGGCGCGCGGCACCTAGGGCATCGATGATGCCCCCGGTAACCTAGATAGCGCCCCGTCGGGGCGCTGATGCGCGTCCATGCTGCGCATACGGCGCGCAAGAGACGTTCGACCGAACGTCTTTACATCGGGCGCGGCTATCGGCAAAGCCGATACGCCGCTTTGGATTACTAGCCATCCGCTTCCACCAGCTTCTGATACCGCACCATCAAATCCGCTACGATTTCTGGTTCACTCATTTCTGGAGCATAGCCATAAATCTCCATCACAGCCTTGTCGAGCGCTTTGTGAGCCTTGAGCAAATCTGAGGGCATGGTCAAAGGATTATACAATTGTGCCAATGAGCAGTCAGAATATAAATTTCTTGTTCGTAGTATTTCTTCGGCACACAGGCTAATCTTGGCTTCCAGGCGCTTTTGATAATCCTCTTGGGTTTCTTTAGCTTTAATCTTTCCACTTCCCACGCCACACTTCCCACTCAGGTCTGGCCACGGAAAGTTATTATATACAATATCTTTTGAATATTGATAATCACTTTTCATTCGTCCGCAAACAGCTCGCATCCAAGCCATGTGTATGGATGATGATAGAATACCCAAATGATATGTAGTGGCATCTGGTATGATTAAGGCACTTCCATTAACAATAATGTCCGCTGAAACAAACGCTATTGGAAGGTAGTCTCTTGTTTCGGATGATACCTTTGGAATGACTAACATCTGACCTTCTGGCTGTCTGATTTCACCAAACAAACCAGGTGTACATGCTAATTTTTGAGTTTGTAGTCTAGAACTGTGTATTCGATAATCTTTGTTATTCTTAATCCTGTTCATTATAAGTTTTGATTTTGATATCACAGCTGGTGAAATACCAACCAAAGGCACCATCTATGATAGTTATTTAAGAGTTCATCCCCTCCAATATATTTCCTCATCATCTGAGCATTTTCTGAATCTTCATTAATTATTTCATTATAATCATCTATTGTTTCAATAATAAGGTTTCCGTTATCTATCGGCATACTACCATACTTCATGACAGGTGCATTATTAAGAACTTTTTTGCGTGTAGAAATAAAAATAGTATCAGCATCTACAAGATATGGATTAATTCTATTTACAACCATGCGTTTGCCATCGGAATTGTAAATCACTTTTTCTTTGACTAAATCATTGCCTCTTTTGGAAAACCCAATAATTACACAATGAACCGCAGCCTTTCCTCTTCCTTCATTTGTCCATTTAAAAGTTCTGTAGGCAAAATCAAATTGCATGCCTTTCGAAAAAAGAGGCATCCAAGTATCTGGCACCTGTTCTCCTTGAGTAATTGAATTCGTGGAAACAAATCCCGCTCGTAAACGTGGCGCAAATTCCATCATGTCAAACGCTTTTTTATACCAAGCAGTGACATAATCAAGATTCCCTGCGTTTTTCCACGATTGGCCCAAGACATACCTGATATCATCTTTTTGATGAGTTTTTTGTTCTTTTTTACCAACATACGGCGGATTACCAACAATATAGTCAAATCGTAAATCCGCGGTATATTTATCATCATCCCTCAATAATTCTTGCCAGTCCACTCTCAAAGCATTTGTATGATAAATATGCGCGCTTCTTTTCAGCGGCAAATCCGCATAAGCCATGCCGAACCATTCACCGACTTCGCGGTTCATCAAGTGCTCGATCAGCCACATGCCCGTTCGCGCAACTTCACATGGAAAATCCAGAATCTCTATGCCATAGAACTGGTCAATGCTGACTTTGATCAACGGCGAAACATCCAGTAATCGCTGACGCGACGGGTATTTCATCTTGATGATTTCAAGCTCAAGGCGGCGAAGCGCTTTATAAGTTGTAATCAGGAAGTTGCCGCAACCGCATGCCGGATCGAGAATGCGCAGGTTTGCAATCTTTTCATGAAATGCTTCGAGCTTCTTGGGCGTTGCTTTCACACGTTCAAACTCAGCCCACAGGTCATCCATGAACAGCGGATTGATGACCTTCAAGATATTCTCTTCGCTTGTATAATGCGCACCGATCTCTCGCCTTTCTTCCGGATCCATAATTCCTTGGAACATGGAGCCAAAAATAGCGGGCGATATCTTGCTCCAGTCGAATGTAGCCAGTAGCACATCAATGGCTTTGTGAAATACATTTATATCTTGTGACACCATAAAAGGCAGTAGGCAATAGGCAGTAGGCAGTAGATTAGCCATATCAAGGTTCCAACTTTTTAATGATTGAATTTAACATCTTTCCCACTTCATTGAGAAGAGAAAGTACTAAGTTTATATCTTTTTCATGTAAATACCCAATTTCTTTACATAGAAGCAATTGTGTTTCAAGCTCTGACTTTGATCCTAGAGAAATTAGCAAAAATTGTCTGTAAGCCCCAACTGAATGTCTTGAATATCCCTCTGCGATATTAGATGGTATTGATACGGCTGCCCTTCTCATTTGAGAGGTTAAACCACTGCTGTCCCACAACTTTTCAGAACAGCGCAAGCTGAGGATTCACAATAGGTTCAGTCATCTTAGGTATGAGGTAATCGTCGAGAATTTCGTTTGAGAACAAATTAATACGTATCCAATTCAGAATTTCACGCAT